>NZ_JBFTZQ010000016.1:0-93081 GCF_056406715.1 Arthrobacter sp. P1_B11 | reverse complement strand
GCGGGAGAGCTCCTCGGTCAGGTCCGCGAAATCCGCCGCCTCCCGGAAGGAAGCCAGCCCGAGCTCGTTGTCCGCGGCGTCGACCGCCGACGCCAGCGCCTCCAGACACTGCTCCAGGGCCTCAGCCGCCCCGCCACCGAACGCGGTGCCAGCAAACGTCACGCCGGTGACAGACCCGCTGGTGACAGACCCGCTGGTGACAGACCCGCTGGTGACAGACCCGCCGGCGGCAGCACCGCCGTCGGACGCCCGGCTATCCACGAGGGGCGCGGAAGCGGGAACAATGCGAAGCGCACGGCCCCGCAGCAGGGAAACCGCGCTAAGGCCCGGCGTTACCGCCTGGCCCGCGGTGTGATCCGCTGCGTGTTCCCCCATGGCTTCCATAGGAAAACTCTGTCAGAGGGGTCCGACATTTTTAACGTTGGCCAATGTGACCGTCTGAGGTAGCCGCCTCTTGGTCTCCTCACGCCTAGTGTGGGTGATGCGTCACGATTTCCGGATCGAGGTTGGCCCCTGGCCCCTCCAGCGGATCAACCGGTGCCTCAACGCGCAGCGCACAGCCGCCAACGCCGGATTTCCCTGCGCAAAGCCGCTGACCAAAGACACGGCCTTGGATGGCGCCGTCATAGTTTCTGCTGAGAAATAGCGCCCCGGAGGAGAGATGCGCCGTGGCGACGCCGCACGCCACTCCGCCATCCTCTGGGCTTAGCTCGTCACACGTTGCTTATTGCCCTGCCGGAAGAGCTTCCGGTGCGGCTACGCGCTGAGCAGCCTCGCTCTGAGCAGCCTCGCGCGGTGCGGCCGTACGCCGTCCTGCTTCCTTCCGTGCGGCGGATCGTTCCGCTGCGCCGGGCTCTTCGCCGTCGACGGCGGCAGCCCCGGCGGTGCTTTGCCGCACCACCAGCTCGGGGGTGAAGACTACGCCGCGGTGGCGGGGATGCGCGGCGTCGAGCTCTTCTGTGGGCCGTTCGATTGCCGTCCGGCCAATGGCCTCGGTCGGCTGCCGGATGGAGGACAGCGGCACGACGGCTGAAACGGCAAAATCGATGTTGTCGTAGCCGATCAGCGCCACGTCCTCCGGGATGCGCAGTGTGTGTGTCATGGCCAGCGACTGCATGACGCCCAGCGCAAGGAGGTCGTTGGCGCAAAAGATGCCGTCCGGAAGCTGGCCCGAGTTGCGCGTCACCAGCTGGTCGCCCATCCCGCGGCCGGCCAGGACGGTCTGCCCCTCGGATTCAACGACTTCCAGCGACGCGCCGGGAACTTCGGCGACGGCGCGCCGCGCCCCCTCGAGGCGGTCGGCGAACTGGCGGACCGACGTCGGCCCTGTCACGAAGGCGAGCCGACGGCGGCCGATGTCCAGCAGGTGCCGGGCGGCGAGGTGACCGCCTTAGACGTCGTTGACCGACACAGAACTGTACTCGGCGTCGTCGGCGAGGCGGTCCACTAGGACGGTTGGCACGCCGCGTTCCCGGAGCTGGTCCAGACGCTCAGTGACGTCACCGACGGGCGAGATCAGCAGGCCTCGGACGCGCTGTTCCTGGAACAGATCTATATGGCCGGATTCCCTGCCGGCGTCGTGGCCGCTGTCGCCCAGCAGCACCGCGGCATCCTCTGCTGCCCGGGCCACGGATGTAAAGAAGGGGTTGCCCACGTCCAGGACGATGAGGCCGATGGTCCGGCTGTGGCCCGCCCGCAGCTGGCGGGCGGCGTCATTGCGGACGAACCTCAGCTCCTCGATGGCGTGCAGGACGCGTTCCTGGTGCGCTGTGAACCCGGTCCGTGTAGTTCAAGACGTTCGAGACAGTGCCCACCGCCACCCGGGCGTGGTTGGCGACACCCTTGATACTGGCTGACCGTGACATCCTTCTCCAAGCTCTCAGATGCAGAGAATGCTTTGACACCTGCCGTTGGCTGTCGGCTCGCACGACACCGCCTCCGCCGTCGCCACCGTCCCGGCAGAACAGGACAACTTCGCCTATATCTCCTCCGGTACCTGGTCATTGGTGGGAGTGGAACTGAAGCACCCCGTCCTGGCCGAGGCCAGCCGGGCCGCGAACTTCACCAACGAGCGCGGCGTGGACGGCACCATCAGGTATTTGCGCAACGTCGGGGGTCTCTGGCTGCTCAGCGAATGCCAGCGCACCTGGGCAGCAGAAGGGTACAAAACGGAGCTCGGCGAACTGCTCGACGCCGCAGCGGCACTCCGCCCGGCGGCCCGCAGATCAACGCCGACGACTCCTACTTCATCGCCCCGGACAACATGCCACAACGGATCCGCGCCGCCGTCAGGAATACCGGCGCTGTGCTTCCGGACCAGCCGGCGGCCATCGTCCGCTGCATCCTGGACAGTCTGGCCGCCGGCTACGCGCGGACCATCGCCGACGCTGAACGGCTGGCGGACACCAAGGTGGACGTCGTGCACATCGTGGGCGGCGGTTCGCAGAACCGGCTCCTGTGCCAGCTCACCGCTGAAGCCACCGGAAAGCGTGTGGTTGCCGGCCCGGTCGAGGCCACGGCCATGGGCAACGTACTTGTCCAGGGGCGCGCCGCGGGGGCCATTAGTGGCGGCCTGCGGGAACTCCGTGCAGCCGTCCGCAGCTCTCAACCGCTGGAAAGCTACCAGGCGGCACTGGTCTAGCGGAAGTTGCCGGAGATGAGGCTTCATCCGGCGCCGCACTCCGAAACGGCCCGCAATGTGGCGTCTCGGAGGGAAGGATCCTGTGCCGGTGCCTGACATAGGATCCACAACAGCACACAGCCTGGTTCTACACACTTCAAGAGAACGGAAAGCCCATGCCTCTCTTCGATCTTCCGCTTGAGCAGCTGCGCGGTTACACCTCCGACGTGACCGCTCCAGCCGATTTTGACTCTTTCTGGGACCACACCATCAGGGAGGCGCGCGAGTTTCCCCTGGCAGCGGTTTTCGAGCCTGTGGAGAACTACCTGACGGTGATCGACACCTTCGACGTGACGTTCGCCGGCTATGGCGGTTCTCCGGTCAAGGGCTGGCTGCACCTCCCGGCGAACAGGGAGGCTGGAACCCGGCTGCCCGCCGTCGTGCAGTATGCCGGCTATTCAGGCGGCCGCGGCCTGGCCAACCAGGACACCAAGTGGGCCCAGGCAGGCTACGCGCACTTCATTATGGACACCCGCGGACAAGGCTACGGCGGCGCCGTGGGTGAGACCCCTGATCCTGATCCGTCTGCGGGCGAGGTGGCTCACGCAGGGCTGATGACCCGAGGTGCAGGCAGCCGGGAGGACTACTACTACCGGCGTGTCTATGTGGACGCGTTCCGCGCCGTCGAAGCGGCGCAGACGCATCCGGACGTCGATGCTTCCCGGATCGTGGTGGCCGGCGTCAGCCAGGGCGGAGGCATCACCGTCGCCGTCGCAGGGCTTGCGGCCGGCAGGCTCGACGGCGTCGTCGCCGCCCTGCCCGACGTCCCGTTCCTGCAGGACTTTCCCCGTGCCATCGACATCACGCCGCGCGGCCCGTATCCCGAGATTGCTGCGTTTCTGGGCAGGCACCGCGAACGGTACGAGCCGATGCTGGCCGTGCTGAACTACTTCGACGGCGTAAACCTCGGCCGTGGCGCGACGGTCCCCGCGCTCTACTCGGTGGCGCAGATGGACGATGTCTGCCCGCCTTCCACCGTTTTCGCGAGCTACAACGCCTACGGCACAAATGGCGGTGGCGGAACTGCCAAGGACATCGAGGTCTACCGTTTCAACAATCATGAAGGTGGCCAGGAGCACCACTGGATCCGGCAGCTGCAGTTTTTGCGCAAGCTGGTGGGATGATCCGCCCCGCCGTTTGCGTGACGGACGGAATTTGCGGATCAAACAAATGCGAGGTTATGGTGTGGCTATGACTAACCGTTGGTATGCGTATTTTTCGTTGGCTCTGGAGGGGCCCGCGTCTAACTGACACGCATCCAACTACCTTCAGAGCCAACAGGGCAGAGATCATTCTCTGCCCTTCGCCATTTCTCCGGCGGGTTCTGATCTGGGCCCGCTCCGTACCCCGGAACAGGACCCCGCACATGAGCACCGAAGCAGCCACCGAAATCCCGCAGAGCGTTTCGAAACCGTCCACGCCGAAGCAGTCCACCTCGAACTTAAGGGTCAGCGGGATCACCGCGCTCCCCACTCCTCAGGAGATGATCGCGGAACTGCCGCTGGACGCGCGGGTGGCGGACGTCGTCGAACGCGGCCGGGACGAAGTCAGGGCCATCATGGACGGCGTGGACGACCGACTGCTCGTGATCGTAGGGCCCTGCTCCATCCACGATCCCAAGGCCGGCCTCGAATACGCCCGCCGCCTCGTCAGCCAGGCCGAGAAGCACAAGGAAGACCTGCTGATCGTCATGCGCGCGTACTTCGAAAAGCCGCGCACCACGGTGGGCTGGAAGGGCCTGATCAACGATCCGCGGCTTGACGGCACACACGACATCGCCGCCGGCCTGCGCGAGGCGCGCCGCTTCCTGCAGCAGGTCACAGCGTTAGGGCTTCCGGCCGCCACCGAGTTCCTGGAGCCGATCAGCCCGCAGTACATGGCCGACGTCGTTTCGTGGGGGGCAATCGGCGCCCGCACCACCGAAAGCCAGATCCACCGCCAGCTGGCGTCCGGGCTCTCCATGCCCATCGGCTTCAAGAACGGGACCGACGGCGACCTCCAGGTTGCCGTCGACGCCTGCAGCGCCGCGGCGGCGGCCCAGGCTTTCCTGGGGATCGACGGCGAGGGTCGAGCCGCGCTCGTGGCCACCGCGGGAAACCCGGACACCCACGTGATCCTGCGCGGCGGCCGCAAGGGCCCAAACTACTCCGCCGCCGACGTCGAAGCAGCGTCAGCGAGGCTCGCCGCCAAGAACCTCAACCCGCGCCTCATCATGGACGCCAGCCACGCCAACAGCGGCAAGAGCCATCACCGCCAGGCCGAGGTTGCGCTCGAAATCGGTGCGCAGTTGGAGGATGCGGGTACGGCCGCGGGTGCCATTGCCGGGGTCATGCTGGAGAGCTTCCTGGTGGGCGGCGCGCAGAACCTGGACGTGGCAGAACACGCCGCCGGGCGGTCTGAACTGGTGTACGGCCAGAGCGTGACCGACGCCTGCATGGAGTGGGATGTGACGACGTCCGTGCTCGACCAGTTGGCAGCATCGTCGCGGAAACGCCGGGGCTTTCACAATGGCCACGTGAGCCTCTAGAGTAACTAGCACACGGTTGTTCGATGGCTCAGCATCGGCGCACCGCACACAACATGGGATGCCGCAATGATGCTGAGAGCAAAGGAATATGGGAAATGTCCGAGTCGAACTTCTCGAACGCCAAGTTCTTGACCGTGGCCGAGGTGGCTGAGGTCATGCGCGTTTCCAAAATGACCGTGTACCGCCTGGTCCATTCCGGAGAGATGCCCGCCGTTCGGTTCGGCCGCTCCTACCGGGTTCCGGAGAACGCCGTCGAGCAGTACCTCAAGGGCGCTGTTGTTGACGGCCAGTCGGATACCGCCTGACTCTTGGTGCCTCGCTTTCCCCGGGATCTTAGTGACCGAGGCAACCGCCTTGGGGCGGCTGCAGGTCATGGGAACAGTGGCGGTCAGTAGGGGGTCCGGATAAGCGGTACCCTGTTAAGGAACGTTTTACGTCATTGTAAGAATCTGTCAGTTGTTCAGTCTGTTGCTTAGTCCACGGACCTTTTTCATCAGACAGGTACTGCATCTAGTTTGTGAGGAACTTTCGTGGGTTCAGTTATTAAGAAGCGTCGCAAGCGTATGGCCAAGAAGAAGCACCGCAAGCTGCTTCGCAAAACGCGCCACCAGCGCCGCAATAAGAAGTAGAGATACTTCTACAGCGTCAATGCCCGCTCCCTTTCGAGGGTGCGGGCATTTTTGCGTCCTGGCAGCGGGCCGGGGGAGCGGCTGCGAAAGACGGCGTGCGTCGTTAAGTCGCCTACGCAAAGCACGGCGTGCGTCGTGATGTCGCCTTCCCGTCGGCACCATCGCGGCCGCGGTGGTGCCGCGCGAATGATCTAGGGACGCGCAAATGGCCTGGTGACACTGGAATTCGGGTGTCGAGGGGGATTTTGTGCGTCGCAGGGACGTTCCGCGTCAGACCCGGGGGCCGCGGAAGCGGGAGTAGCCTCGCCAGAGGCCGTAGACGGCGCCGCCGGCGGTGGCGGCCTTGAGTCCGAGCGTGGCGGCACGGCGGCCGGAGCGGAAGTCGTAGACCGGCCAGTTGCGCTCGCGGGCGTGCTTGCGCAGCCTGGCATCCGGGTTGATGGCGACGGGGTGTCCCACGAGCGTCAGGAGCGGGATGTCGTTGTAGGAGTCGCTGTAGGCCCAGCAGCGCTTGAGGTCCAGGCCCTCGGCGTCGGCGATGCCCTGGACCGCCACCGCCTTGGCCGGCCCGTGCAGGATGTCCCCGACCAGCCGTCCTGTGTAGAGGCCGTCCTTAATCTCGCCCACCGTGCCGAGGGCACCGGTGAGGCCGAGTCGGCTGGAGATCACTGTGGCCACTTCGATCGGCGTGGCCGTGACGAGCCAGACCTTTCGTCCGACACGCAGGTGCTGCTGGGCCAGCGCCTTGGTGCCGGGCCAGATCCGCGAGGCGATCATCTCGTCGTAGACTTCCTCGCCCAGGACTTTGATGTCCTCCACCGTAATACCAGAGGCGAGGGTCAGCGCGGAGTCCCGCACGGCGTGAACATCGTCCATGTTTTCGCCGCGGAGCACGAACTTGAACTGCTTCCAGGCCATCCCCGCGGCCTGCGGCAGGGTGAATGCGCCGCGCTGATGCATTTTCCGGGCGACGTGGAAAAGGCTGGCGCCCTTCATGAGGGTGTTGTCGACGTCGAAGAACGCGGCCTCGCGGCGTTGCTGCGGTGCAACCGGCTGTTGGGCCACAGCGACGTACTTCTCCTCGGGCATGCCATTGAGTCTAGTCAATGCCGGGGAGGGCGCGGCCAGCGGACGGCGCGGGAACGCACTGGGCGTCACTGCGGCGTCGGCATCGCTCCGCGCCGGGAACGGCGATACGGTTGAAGCATGGTAAATCCCGACGTCGTTCTCCTCACCAAAGCTGACTGTCACCTGTGCGCTGCGGCGCGCGACGCCGTCGGGCGGGTTACTGCCGGGCTCGGACTGGAGTGGACGGATCAGTCGGTGGACGGCGATGACGCCCTGCGGGACCGCTATGCCGAAGAGATTCCGGTGGTGCTGGTGGACGGGATCCAACGCGACTTCTGGAAGATTGACGAGGCCAGGCTGGAGCGCGTCCTGCGCCAGGCGATGGCGAGGTAGCAGCGAATTCCGCGCAATGGCACCGGCTTTGTTGACATAAGTGATGGGGATCTAGAGTGGACTCACAACGCGACGCAATGGAGCAGATAGTGACTTCGCTCGATTCACCACCCCAGGCTGTGCCGGGGGACACCGGAGCTGCCGGAAAGCAGATTCCGCCAGCGGCCGTGGCCCGGCTGACCATCTACCTGCGCGCCCTGAACTCCCTGCTGGCCGAAGGCACCGAACGCGTCTCTTCCGAATCGCTGGCCGAGCTGTCGGGAGTCAGCTCGTCCACGCTCCGCAAGGATCTGTCCCACGTGGGGTCATACGGCACGCGCGGAGTGGGCTACGAGGTGCAGTACCTGAGCCGTCACATAGCCGCCGCGCTCGGATTGACCCACGACTGGAAGGTCGCGATCGTCGGCGCCGGTAACCTCGGCAAGGCGCTGGCCAGGTACGGCGGCTTTGAGTCCCGGGGATTCGACGTTGTTGCCATTTTCGACGCCGACCAAATGGTGGTGGGCAACGAGGTTGGGTGGCTGCGCGTGAGCGACGCCGCGGACCTTGAAGCCGTGCTGCAGCGGACGGGGGCCAACATGGTGGTCCTGGCCTTGCCCGCGGCCGTGGCTCAGAGCGTCTGCGACCGGGTGGTGGCGGCCGGCGTGCACAGCATCCTCAGCTTCGCGCCGGTGATGCTCCAGGTGCCCGACGGCGTGAACCTGCGCAAAGTGGACATGGCCACCGAGCTGCAGATTCTTGCCTACCACGCGCAACGGGCGCAGACCCCGGGGCAGCCGAACTAACGTCCGGCGCTGTTGGGATCCGCGCCCGCTGATGCTGGGTGCCGACTGGGTCGTGGCTGGCGGCCCTAGGCTATCGGCTCGTGGCTAGCGGCCGTACGGGCCGCCCGCGTACGGGTTGGCGAAGGGCTGCTGCTTCTTGAAATAAGGTGACGTTGTGGGCAGGTAGAGCATCACGATCGCCGCGATTCCAAGGACGGTCACCAGGGTGTTCAGGCTCAGCGGCAGGATGCCGAAGACGGAGAGGGCTGCAAAGACCGTGCCCAGGATGCGGGCCCAGTTCTTGCCCTTGCGGATGTTAAATGCCACCAGGGCGTAGAGCCCGGCGCCGATGAGGCCAAAGACCACCATCGTCCCGATGATGAACGGCTTGACCTCCTCGAAGGGAATGTTCTGGCCGCTGCTCCGGACCTGGCTCTCGAACATGTTCCGCAGGGCGGGGTCATCCAGTGTGGGAATCGCGATGAGGATGGACAGGAGCCAGAGGACGCCTGCGCCAATGAGCATCCAGAAAGCTGTGTTCACAAGCTTGGGAACGCCGGCCGGGCCACCGCCCTGGGGCTGCTCCGAGGGGTACTTGGCATAGGGCGACTGGCCATAGGGCTGCTGCCCGTACTGCTGCTGTTGTCCATACTGGGGGGCGTTCTGACCATATTGCGGGGCGTTCTGGCCGTACTGCGGGGCGGGGGGAACGTTCTGACCATATTGCGGGGCGTTCTGGCCGTACTGGGGTGCCGGGGGAACGTTCTGCCCGTACTGCGGAGCGTTCTGGCCGTACTGGGGCTGCTGCGGACTCGCTTGGCCGTACTGCGGTGCCGGCGGAACGTTCTGGCCGTACCCGGGCTGCCCGGACCTTTCCCGGGCGTTCAGGTCCGGTTCGTTGGAATCCTGCTGGCCGGAATTCGGTTCGTTCGGATTCGGGGGCTGGACTGGAGGAGTGCTCATGAGCGTTCCTTTGCGTTATCGACGTCGGGATCGGCCACCGGGTTCAGAAGCCTGCCCTGCCCCCAGCATGGTTCAGTTCAACCGTACCCCTCGGCGGGCGCGGCAATGATCATTCCGGAGAGGTATTCCTGCACCGCAATTGCCCGGGCTGCAGCGCCGATCAGGGGCGGGGGACCGGCCAATCGGATCCGGCTAGAACGGCACACTCCCGCGGGCCTCCACCAGGCGAACAGGGGGCCCGCCGGAGGGCACCCTTCGCAGGGATCAGGCGTGGCCCCGGACGGCGGCAAACCAGCTTTGCGAGTTGGAGACCCACATGAGCACGGTCGCCACCAGGCTGGCCAGAAAGCCCAGTCCGTTGCCGCCCCGCCCGTCGGCGAATCCGAGACTGATGATGGACAGCAGCAACGAGACGCCGGCAACTACGGTCAGAGCGAACCTGGCCCACTCACGGCCTTCCTTCATCTGCATCGCCAGGACAATCTGCGCCCCGGACAGGGCCAGAGCCACCAGCACGAGCAGCAGCACGAGGATCGCGAGGCCCGGTACGAACGCGAAGAGCACCAGTGCCCCGAACAGCCCGATCACCCCGGCCAGCAGGCCCACCAGTCCACCGATCACCCAAATCCAGTACGAGACCTTCAGCTCTGTGGGCAGCCCCATCACGCTGAACATTCCCGAGAAGCCGCCGCGGGGCATGACGTCGTTGAAACTGCGGGGGCGGTCGGCCGGAATCTCGAAGGGGAATCGTCCGGCGCGGCCCGGTTTGTTTGGCTGCCAGTAATGCCCGGAATCTTGCCCTTGATTCCCATAGCGGTCCCCGTGCGCGTCGGTGTCGTGCTGGCCCGCAGCCTGATAACCCGCCGCCTGATTCCACCCTGTCTCCGGCGCCGCTGGAGGACGGTGGTCGCCTGACGGCGGTTCGGAGCCCGGCTGTTCAGGCTGCGGTACATCGCTGGGGTTGCTCATGGCTCTCACTGTAGACCCGGAAAATGGCTAATTCCAGAAGATCCGGGGCCATGTCACGGGGGTCATTCGTTGGCCATCGCTACGGCACGGCCGCAGTTCCCGGCAGGCGTTCAAGGGTGGAAAACAAGGCATCAGGACAACGCAAACGCCCCGCTTCGTGGAAACCACGGGCGGGGCGTTTGCACTGCAAAAGTCGGCGGGACCGACCTAGGCGTGCACGTTACGCAGCAGGGGCGATGAAGGCGAGCTCGAGGTTGATGGCAACCTTGTCGCTGACCAGGACTCCACCGGCTTCCAGTACGGCGTTCCAGGTGAGGCCGAAGTCCTTGCGGCTGATGGTGGTTTCAGCGGAAACGCCGGCGCGGGTGTTGCCGAACGGGTCCACGGCAACGCCGTTGAGCTCGGTCTCGAGGGCCACCGCACGGGTAACGCCCTTGATGGTGAGGTCGCCCTGGAGTTCGTAGGCGTCCCCCTTGGCTACGAGACCGTTGGAAACGAAGGAGATCTCGGGGAACTTCTCGACGTCGAAGAAGTCTTCGCCGCGGACGTGGCCGTCGCGGTTGACGTCGCCGGAGTCGAAGCTCGCGGTCTGGATGGTGGCGTTGATCTTGGAGTCGGCCACGTTCTCGGCGAGGTCCAGGGTTGCGGTGGCTTCCTTGAACTGGCCGCGGACCTTGCTGATGCCTGCGTGCCGGACGGTGAAGGCGATTTCGCTGTGCGAATTGTCGAGGGTCCAGGTGCCGGTGGTGACGTTAGCGGGAAGTGCCATGGTGGTTCTCCTTGTATCAGTGGTGCTTCGGACGTTGATGCCGCTGAAGCTTCATTGGTTGAACTATCAACTAACTGCTGCATCCAGTATAAACATGCATTTGCATCTTTTATTCCACCCGAACGGAACATTTCTTAATTTTCCTGAGTTCTACTAGATGTAGAAGATTTCGAATCGCCCAACATCTTTGAGAAACTGGTACACATGCCCCAAGCCACTGTTCATTTGCTCCGCCACGGCGAGGTCCACAATCCCGAGGGCGTCCTGTATGGCAGGCTGCCGGAATTCCACCTCTCCGAGCTTGGCCTGCAGATGGCGCAAACGCTCGCGGACCACTTCCGCGACCGTGCAACCCAGGGTGCAAAGATCGTCTACCTCGTGGCGTCTCCGCTGACCCGCGCGCAGGAGACAGCGCAGCCGACGTCCGAGGCCCTGGGCCTGGAGATCCACACGGACAAGCGCATTATCGAGGCCGAAAACCACTTTGAAGGCCTGAAGGTCACCAAGGCAGAGCTCAGCAAGCCCAAGCACTGGCCCAAGCTCGTGAACCCGATGCGGCCCTCCTGGGGCGAGCCCTACAAGGAGCAGGCAGCCCGGGTGCGGGCAGCCGTCCAGGACGCCCGGGCCAGGGCGATCGAACTCGGCGGCGACGGCGCCGAGGCCATCATGGTCAGCCACCAGCTTCCCATCTGGGCCACCCGGCGCAGCGCCGAGGGAAAGCCCCTGTGGCACGACCCGCGAAAGCGCGAGTGCACCCTGACCTCCCTCACGTCCCTCGTGTTCGACGACGACGGCACGCTCCTGCGCGTTGAGTACAGCGAGCCGGCCGCAGACCTTCTTCCCGGTGCCTCGAGCACCCCCGGAGCCTGACGATGACCCACATCCCCACAAGCTCCCGCCGCAGCGTCCTCGCAGCCGGCGGCCTGGCACTGGCGGCGCTCACGCTGGGCCTGTCCGCCTGCGCCCAGGAGGACGCGCTTGCCAAGCAGGCAAAGGCGGGAGACAACAAGAACTACGTCGCCGGGGATGGCTCGGTGACGGAATTCGCCRCCGCGGACCGCAAGTCCGCCGTCGACATCCAAGGCACCCTCTTTGACGGCACCGCGGTGGCGCCCAAGAACTTCCTGGGCAAGGTTACAGTGCTGAACTTCTGGTTCGCTGCCTGTGCGCCCTGCCGCGTGGAGGCGCCGTCGCTGGAAGCGCTCCACCAGGAGTTCAAGAGCAAGGGCGTGCAGTTCTTCGGCGTGAACCTGCGGGATGAAAAGGCCACCGCGGAAGCCTTCGACAAGACGTTTGGCCTCACCTACCCGAGCTTTGACGACAAGGACGGCGGCGTGCTGCTGGCTGTGTCCGGGCTTGTGCCGCCGGGGGCCGTCCCCACGACGCTCGTGGTGGACAAGAAGGGCCGGGTGGCTTCGCGCGTGCTGGGCGAGATCCAGAAGGGTACCCTCAAGGCCCTCATCGAATCCGCCGTGGCAGAGTAGCGGGCGGACCCACCGTGAACAGCCCCTTCGCCGAAGCCATCCTGAACGGATCCCTGCTGCTTGCCATCCCGGTGGCGCTCCTGGCCGGCCTCGTGTCGTTCCTCTCGCCCTGCGTCCTGCCCCTCGTACCCGGATATCTGGGCTACGTCACGGGACTGACCGGAGTCGATCTCCAGAAGCAGAAGCGCGGCCGCATGCTGGCCGGCATCGGACTCTTCGTGCTCGGATTCTCGGTGATCTTCGTGTTGCTCGGCGGCGCGTTCGGCCAACTGGGGACGCTGATCTCAGGCGGCCAGAACGCCTGGATCACGCAGGTCCTGGGCATCCTGGTGGTGATCATGGGTGTGGTGTTCATGGGCGGCTTCAGCTGGCTCCAGCGCGACGCCAAGATCCACGCTAAACCGCCGGCAGGCCTCTGGGGCGCGCCGCTTTTGGGCATCACCTTCGGCCTGGGCTGGGCGCCTTGCATCGGGCCAACCTACTCCGCCGTCCAGCTCCTGAGCCTCTCCGGCGGCTCGTCTGCGGCAAAAGGTGCTTTCCTGGCGTTTGTCTATAGCCTTGGCCTGGGCATTCCGTTCCTTCTGATCGCGCTGGCCGTGCGCCGCGGCGCGGGCGTGATGTCCTTTTTCCGCACCCACCGGCTTGCCATCCAGCGGACCGGCGGCGGCGTCCTGATCGTCCTGGGCCTCCTGATGGCAACAGGAGTCTGGGGAGCCTGGGTCACCCAGTTGCAGTACTGGTTCCAAACCGACGTGAAGTTGCCGATCTGATGAGCGAGCGTGTGAAGTCAACCAAGAACCCTCCGGCCGGCGAAGCGCCCAAGGCCGCGCCCGAAGGCGCCCCTGACGGTGCCGGCGGTAAAGGTGCCAGCCGTAAAGGCGCCAGCTCCAAAAGGGCCGGCGCAAAAGATGCCAGCGCCAAGAGCACCGGTCCCCAGGGCGCGGTGAAGGCGGCCAAGGCCAGCGCGGCGCTGCCTGCCCTCGGAATCCTAGGCATGCTCCGCTGGGCCTGGACGCAGCTGACCAGCATGCGCACCGCGCTGTTCCTCCTTCTCCTGCTGGCTGTGGCGGCGGTGCCTGGCTCTCTGTTCCCGCAGCGGCCGGCCAACCCCTCGATCGTCACGCAGTACATCAAGGACCACCCGGACTACGGCAAGCTGCTGGACTCCGTGCAGCTCTACGACGTCTACTCGTCGGCCTGGTTCTCGGCCATCTACATCCTGCTGTTCATCTCGCTGATCGGCTGCGTGGTGCCCCGCGCCATCGCGCACTACCGGGCCATGCGCTCCCAGCCGCCGCGCACCCCGCAACGCCTCTCCCGCCTTCCGGAGTACGGCACACTGGTGCTGCCCGCAGAAGCCGGGGTCCCGGCGTCGGACGCCATTGAAGACGCAGCGGCGCTGCTCAAGAAACGCGGTTACCGCGTTGACGTACGGCACGACGACGGCGCGCGGCCGTCTTTGGGGGCGGAGCGCGGCCTCCTCAAAGAGGTGGGCAACCTCGTCTTCCACACTTCGCTGATCGGCGTGCTGGTGTCCGTGGCGATCGGCGGGCTGTTCGGCTACAGCGGGCAGCGGATCCTCGTGGAGGGCGACACCTTCGTGAACACGCTGGTGGGCTACGACCAGTTCACCCCGGGCACCAACTTCCAGAGCAGCCAGCTCCAGCCGTACTCCATCCAGCTGAACAAGTTCCGGGCCACGTTCGACCGCGAATCCAAGGGCAAGTATGGCCAGCCCATCGACTTCACCGCGGACGTCACCACGAAGGAAAACCCCGGTGCCCCGGCCAAGAAGGAAGTCCTCAAGGTCAACGACCCCCTGACCCTCGGCGGCACCAGCATCTACCTGACGGGCAACGGCTACGCACCGGTGGTCACGGTCCGTGACGGCAAGGGAAACATCGCCATGCAGGGACCCGTGGTGGCCAAGCTTCAGGGCGACAACTACTACTCGTCCCTGGTGATCAAGGTCCCCGACGCCAAACCCGACCAGCTCGGATTCGCCGGCTTCTTCCTGCCCACCGCCTTTGTGACCGACCAGGGCATCTCGTTCAGCGGGGACCCGGACCTCATCAACCCGCAGCTCAGCCTGAACTCGTACTACGGCGACCTGGGCCTGGATAACGGCGCTCCGCAAAACGTGTTTGAACTCGACGTCAAGGGCCTGACCCCGCTGAACGCCCGCAACCTGGCTACCAAGGGCATCACTCTTTCGCCGGGCAAGACCGTCACGCTGCCGGACGGCAAGGGTTCCATCAGCTTCGACGGCGTGAAGCGCTATGTCGGTGTCGACATCCACCACAATCCAGGCCAGGTATCCGCGCTGATCTTCGCGCTGCTGGCTGTCGGCGGCCTTGTGATTTCCCTCTACGTCAACCGGCGCAGGGTCTGGGTGCGCACCGGCAGGCATGAAGACGGCCGCACCATGGTGGAATACGGCCTCCTCGCCCGCGGTGAGGACCACCGCCTGGCCGGCGAAGCCGCCGCCATCCGCGGACTGCTCTCGAGCGCGTGGGACCTCGACGCGGACGGGCCCCAAAAACCATCCTCCATTTCCTCACCAGCAGGCTCAGCTGAGCCGAAGAAGGACAGTTAATGTTCCCCATCAACGAAACCATGGGCCAGTACAGCGAGCTGTTCATGCTCCTTGCTGCGGGCACCTACACGGTGGCGTTCATCGCCTTCGCCTGGGACCTGGCCAAGAGCAGCAAGGCGCTGCGCACCGTGGATCTGAGGGCGGCCGCCGCGGCCGGCTCTGCCTCCGATTCCTCCGAGGACGCGTCCGACGCCGGCGCGAAGGTTCCGGTGGCAGCAGGCGCCGCCGGGACGGCTGGCCTTTCCGGACGAGCCGACGCCGGCCGGAACACCGACCGGGTTGAGGGGCACCTGGCCGGGCCGGCAGGACGTGCCGAGCGGCCGTCGTCGTCCGTGGCCGCCAAAGCGCAGGGGAGCGGCGGTGCAGGGCAGACCGCTGACGCCAGCATGCTCTACGGCGGTGAGCGCCGCGTCCCTGCGCGCGTGGCAGTGGCCCTGACCGTCCTGGGCGGCGCGATCCACGCCGCGGGTGTGCTGACCCGTGCCATTGGCTCCGGGCGTGTGCCGTGGGGCAACATGTACGAATTCCTCACCACCGGCGCGTTCCTGGTGGTGGCTGTATTCCTTGCCGTCCTGATCCGCCGCGACCTGCGCTTCCTCGGCACGTTCGTGGTGGGCCTGGTGATCATCATGCTGGTGGCTGCCTCGGTGGCCTTCTGGACGCCCGTGGGCCACCTGGTGCCGGCGCTGCAGAGCTACTGGCTCGTCATCCATGTCTCCATCGCAGTGCTGTCCTCCGCGCTGTTCACACTGACGTTTGCCATGTCCGCGCTGCAGCTCGTGCAGTCGCACCGGCAGAAGGCCATTGCCGGCGGTGGCGAGGACAAGCTGGGCTTCATGCGCCTGGTGCCGTCGGCGCTGAGCCTCGAGAACCTCTCCTACCGCATCAATGCGATCGCTTTCATCGGCTGGACGTTCACGCTCATGTTCGGCGCCATCTGGGCGGAGAAGGCCTGGGGACGCTTCTGGGGCTGGGACACCAAGGAAGTGTGGACGTTCGTGATCTGGGTGGTCTACGCCGGCTACCTCCACGCCCGGGCCACCCGCGGCTGGACGGGTACCCGCGCGGCCTGGCTGTCGATCGTGGGCTACCTGTGCGTGGTCTTCAACTTCACCATCGTGAACCAGTTCTTCAACGGTTTGCACTCCTACTCGGGGCTGTAGGGCCTCTCCGAGGCCCTCGTTGGATCAACGGAACGCCGGTTGCCATAAAGGGCCGCTCAGCTTGGTTGCTGGGCGGCCCTTTGTGGCAATCGGGCAGCCTCTGCCTGATTCCTGTTCCTCTACGGCGACGGCTTTCTACTGGGACGGCATCCAGCCCCGGTCCTTCAAAGCTGCGCGCACCCGTGTCACCGCGTTCGGCTCCATGCCGGGGCGAAACGGAGGGGCACGCAGGACGCACTCAGACTGGCAGCCCAGGTATCCCGCGCTACTTGATCTCCGGGTTGCCCTCGGCGCTGGCGTCTCCTGTGGCGCCCGAGGTGCCGGGCTCTCCGGTGCCGCGGGCACCGCCGTCGAGCTTGCGTTTCTTGGCTTCCAGGTCGTCCTTCAGCTTCCGCAGCCGGTCCGCTTCAGCCTGGTTGCGGCGGCGCTGTTCCAGGTTGCGGAGGAAATCGGGGTCGTCATCCGGGGCCGTTGGATGGGAGTAGGTCGGCTGGACCGGGGCGTCATAACGCGGACGGCCGATTAGGAACCACAGGGCGGCGCCGATAATAGGGAGGAAGACAACGATGATGATCCATGTCGGTTTGGAAAATCCCCGGGTGAGCGTCGAATCAGTCCGGATCACGTCCACCAGTCCGTAGACGTATATGGCAAGAACGGCGACTGCAATCGCAACACGGAGCATGCAATCAAGTCTAGCTGTCGCGCGGGGTTGCGAAGATTACAGTATGCCCACAGAAGACGTCACCGATTTGCGCCGCTGAACCGGGGAGTTTTGGCCCGGATAATGCTCCCAAACGGCCCCGCAGGACTCGTCTGCCGGGCCCAAACTTCAACGGACATCGCAACGAATGACGCAACCGCCGCCGGGATCGACGGCCGGGCCGGCGGCCGGGCCGGCGGCCGGGCGGAGGGACGCGGAGGTTGCGTTCAGGGATCGCGGCTAAACTTGGATGGTGGCTTTTGTGAAATACTCCCTGATCCGGCTTGCCCTCTTCGCACCGCTCTTTGCGCTGTTCGTGTTCCTGCAGCTCGGGTGGCTTCTTGCTGTGGTCTGCGCCGGGCTGATTGCCTTCGCCATCAGCTACCTCTTCTTCCAGAAGCAGCGCGATGCCGCTACCGCCGCACTGCATACGCGCTTGTCTGGCCGCGCGAAGCCCCTGCGCACCGCAGGTGAGGTCGCCGACGCCGAGGCGGAGGATCGTCTGGTCGATTCCCACCCGGATATAACGGTCCGCAACGACACTAGGAAAGAAGCACCCCGCAAGAACGACCCGCGCAGCCAAGACCCGCGCAGCCAAGACCCCCGCAGCAAGGAAGCCTAGAACGCTCTCCGCGCAGGCCCGCCGGACCGTGGCGGCCGCAAGCCCAGCCGGACCGTGAACGGCAGCGCCAGAGCCTTACAGCCCGTGGCTCAGTACGAGTCCCAGTGAGAACAGGGCCGCATAGCCCAGGTTGATGAGGCCGGTCTGTTTCAGTACCGGGATGAGGCTCTTGCGTTTGCGGCCGTTGATCATCAGCCAGGCGGGCATGAGGCTTGCCGGGATGAGCAGCAGGACAATCAGCATCCATGGCCGCGTGGGCGCGAGGATCACCACGAGCAGGATTGCTACGGCGAGCATCAGCACGTAACTTTCGCGGGCGTGCTTGTCTCCCAGCCGCACGGCCAGTGTGCGTTTCCCGGCCTGGATGTCGGAGGGGATGTCGCGGACGTTGTTAGCCATCAACAGGGCGCACGCGATGAGGCCGGTGCCGATCGCGCCCACGACGGCGGGCAGGCTGATCTGCCCGGCCTGGGTGTAGGTGGTCCCCAGGGTGGCCACGAGCCCGAAGAAGACGAACACGAAGACGTCGCCGAGGCCCATGTAACCGTACGGGTTCTTGCCCCCGGTGTAGCCCCATGCCGCCATCACGCAGCCCACGCCGACGAGAAGCAGCCACCACGTCTGGGTGATGATGATGAGCGCCAGCCCAAACAGCATGGCCACGCCGAAGGCGGCGAACGCCGCGTACTTGACGAGCTCCGGGCGCGCTGCGCCTGATCCGACCAATCGCAGCGGCCCCACGCGGTTTTCGTCGGTGCCGCGTACTCCGTCCGAGTAGTCGTTCGCGTAGTTGACGCCGATCTGTAGCAGCAGGGCCACCAGGGCCGCCAGAATGGCGTTGAGCGGGCGGAAGGCGTCCATTTCAAAGGCCGCCGCCGTGCCGATCACGACAGGGGCGATCGCTGCCGGCAGGGTGCGGGGCCTGGCGCCTTGGATCCATTGTGCGGCTGTGGCCACGGTGAGTACCTCGTGTTGGTTCGGTGGGCATTGCACGCGCAGGAAGCGCGGCCGGAGTGGTGCAGGGAACTGCGATGCCGCGGGAAGGCCCGCGGCGGAGCGGAACCAGTCTATTTTCCCTGATGAAGGGCGTTCAGCCGTTCAATCATGGCGAGCCTGTCCGGTTTGCCATTGGGCAGCATGATCAGTTCGTCCGCGGGAAGGACCGTCTTGGGCGCCAGAAGTCCCAACGTGCGGTGCCACTGCTCAGCCAAGGCGGCACCGTCGACGCCGGACGAAGGTCCGCCGGCCACCGCAACGTAGGCCGCAACGGCCTGACCCCATTTCGCGGACTGGACGCCGGCCACGAAAGCCGCCGTTACGCCGTCGGACTTTTCCAGCTCCGCCTGGACGTGCGCGGCGGAGACTTTGACGCCGCCGGTGACGACCACATCGTCGGCGCGGCCCAGCACCGTTAGCCGGCCGTCGGCGTCGAGAGTTCCGAGGTCGTTGGTGCGGTACCAGCGGCCTCCGTCGTCATCGGCGAAGGCCTCAGCTGTCAGCCCCGGAGCCTCGAGGTATCCAGCCGCCAGGGTGGCACCGCCAAGGTGGATGCGGCCGTCCTCGGCGAGCCGGACGGCGACGCCTTCGAGGGGATAGCCGTCGTACACGCAGCCGCCGCAGGTTTCTGCGGCGCCGTAGGTGGTGATGACACGGAGCCCGGCGTCGCGCGCAGCGTCAAGGAGCGCAGCAGGGGCCGGTCCGCCGCCGACGAGGATGCCGTTGAAGCGGCGGAGCACGGCAAGCGTGTCGGCCGACGGGTTGTCCAGCAGCCGCTGCAGCTGCGTGGGCACCAGGGACGTGAAGCGGATCTTGTCCGTCAGCTCCAGCGCGGCAGCGGTGAAGGCGTCAGTGGTGAAACCGTTGGACAGGTCCATGGCCCAGGGCCGGGTGCCGGCGAAGAGCGAACGCACCAGCACCTGAACGCCGGCCACATACTGCAGGGGTAGGGCCAGGAGCCACTGGCCCTCGCCCTTGAGCGCGAACGCGGTGGCCATTGAGGACGCCGCGAGCGCATCAACCGTCAGCACCGTGGCCTTGGGCACGCCGGTGGACCCGGAGGTGCGGACCACCACGGCGGCGTCCTCGATGCCGGGTGTCTCGACAAGCGTCACCAGCACTTCCCCGTTGTCGCCGGCGGAAAGCTCGACGGCGGGGCCCTCACCGTGGAGGGCGGCCGCCAATGCCTTGAGCGCTGGGTCGATGTTCACGCTGTGCTCCTTGGGGATGTGTGCCTTGGAAACGTAGGCCTGGGAATCATGGGGCTGCCTTTGGGCTGGTGCTGCTTAGAAGTAGTGCGGGAACCTGGACCAGTCCGGATCGCGCTTCTCGAGGAACGCCTCTTTGCCTTCCACGGCCTCGTCGGTCATGTACGCCAGCCGGGTGGCTTCGCCGGCGAAGACCTGCTGGCCGGCCAGGCCGTCGTCGGCGAGGTTGAACGCAAACTTGAGCATGCGGATGGCCTGGGGCGACTGCTTGGCGATGTCAGCGGCGTAGTCCAGCGCCACTTCCTCGAGCCGTTCGTGGTCCACGGCTTCGTTCACGGCGCCCATCCGCACCATGTCCTCGGCAATGTATTCGCGGGCCAGAAAGAAGATTTCGCGGGCTGCTTTCTGGCCGATCTGGCGCGCCAGCAGTGCCGAGCCGTAGCCGGCGTCGAAGCTGCCCACCGTGGCGTCGGTCTGCTTGAACTTGCCGTGCTGGCGGGAGGCGATGGTGAGGTCCGAGACCACATGGAGGGAGTGCCCGCCGCCGGCCGCCCAGCCGTTAACCACCGCGATGACAACCTTGGGCATGGTGCGCATCAGCCGCTGGACTTCCAGGATGTGCAGCCGGCCGGCGCGGGCGGGATCGATGGTTTCCTGGGTCTCGCCGTCGGCATAGCGGTATCCGTCGCGGCCACGGATCCGCTGGTCGCCGCCGGAACAGAACGAATGCCCGCCGTCCTTGGGGGAGGGGCCGTTGCCGGTGAGCAGCACCGTGGCCACGTCAGGGCTCATCCGGGCGTGGTCCATGGCGCGGTAAAGCTCATCAACTGTGCCGGGGCGGAAGGCGTTGCGGACCTCGGGGCGGTTGAAGGCGATCCGGACGGTGGGCAGGTCCCGCACCACCGTGCCGTCTTCGGAGCGCTCCACCTGCCGGTGGTATGTCATGTCTTGGAAGTCGTCGAAGCCGGACACGGTGCGCCAGCGCGACGGGTCGAACACATCGGATACCTTGGCAGGGATTTCGTTGCTCACCGTCCAAGTCTAGTAATCGCGTTAGCTGATGCAGAACTCGTTGCCTTCGGGGTCCGCCAGGGTGTGCCAGGAATGCGGTCCCTGGCTTGCTGTCCAGAGGAAGGTTGCGCCACGCGCCTCAAGTTCGGTGCGGACCTCGTCCTTGTCACGGCCATCCAGGCGGACGTCCCAGTGCACCCGGTTCTTCACGGTCTTTTCTTCCAGGGATATCTGGAACAGCATGCGACGCTCCGGCGTCTTGGCGTCGAGTTCCTCCACCGGGCGGATCGCCGCGCCGTCCCGCCACACGAGCCTGCCGCTGTGGGTCAGGGTGTCAGCGTCCGTGGCGTAGCCCTGCTCAATCATGGAGCGGATGAAGGTCCCGTCCTGTGGTTCCACGGCCCAGCCCAGCGTTTCGGCCCACCAGTCGGCGAGATCGTGTGGATTTTTGGAGTCGACGGTGATCTGAATGTTGAGTCCCATGGGACAAAACTACGACGACGGCGGCGCCTCCGGATAGGGTCCCTACCCCTGGACCTGCTGCAGCTGATCAAGAAGTTCCGGCGGGATGCTGTAGAGGAAGACGGCCGCCAGCAGGTTCTTGGCGGCATGGACGAAGTACGAGAACATCAGGTTCCGGCCCGTCCACACGTACACGAACACGAGTGTGGCACCCATGGCCAGGTACGGCATGAGGGCAGCGACGGTGAGCGCCTCCTGGCCCACGATGTGCAGGGCGGCGAAGAGCACCACGGACAGCGCGCAGCAGATCCAGATGTTGATCCGCCTGCTCAGCTTGCCGATCAGCAGATGGCGGAAGATGTACTCCTCCACAAACGGACCCACCACCACGATGAGGGGCACCATGAGCCACGCAGGCACTTGCTGGATGAGCGCCTGGAGCCCGGCCTGGTTGGCCGACGTTTCCGACGTGCCACCCATCACCACAAGTACGGCGGTGAAAATCATCATCGCCACGACGGCCAGCGGCACCATCGCGGCGGTGAACCACGGCCTCGTGGCCAGCACCCTGAGGTCCCGGGCCACCACTCGTCGGGCGGCGAACAGCGCCAGGACGCCGACGCAGCCGTAGAACAGGAGGTTGACGCCGTACGACGCTGCGGCCGGGCTCGGGGCGATCAGCCTGAGCAGTGGAATGATCAGCTCCCCGGCCACGGCGAAGAAGGCGGCGACCGCCACGTACAGTGACACGGCGGTGAAATCGAGCGGCGAAAAACGGTAGAGTTCCGGGCGCTGAGCGGGGAGAAGCCGTCGGGTAGTCACCATGGTTCCAGCGTAGCCGGGATGTCCGGCTACGACTCATGAGAATCCGACGGCGGTGCCCGCCCTCTTGCTCTTGAGACGCCGACGACGGTGCGCGCCCTCTTGCTCTTGAGACGCCGACGACGGTGCCCGCCCTCTTGCTCTTGAGAAGCCGACGACGGTGCCCGCCCTCTTGCTCTTGAGAAGCCGACGACGGTGCCCGCCTTGACGGCATCGCCGCCGCCGGGCACGCTGGAGGCATGAAGTCCTAGCCGGCGGTGCTGGCGCACGCCCGCGCTGCACGCAAAACACCCCGCAGAGCGCCAGGCCGCTTGGAGCGCCGGGCCCCGTAGAGCCGCTGGCTCGCTCAAGGAGTGGCGCCTGGGCCACCCTCCTGATTTCAAGGACTTCACATGACTGAACAGACTTCCCACGCCGAGCAACTGCACCTTTCCGGTGTCTCGCACGGCTACGGAGACCGCGAACTCTTTACCGGCGTCGGGCTGGTGATCGCCCCGGGGGAGCATGTGGCGATCGTCGGCGAAAACGGTGCCGGCAAGTCCACCCTGCTGAGGATTCTTGCGGGACTTGAGAGACCTGACGCCGGAACCGCCGTCAGCCACGGGCGTGTGGGCTACCTAGCCCAAACCTCCGGCCTCCCGGCGCGGCTGACCGTGGCCCACGCCATCGACGACGCCCTGCGTGCGCTGCGCGACATGGAAGCCGAATTGGAACGGCTGGAGTACGGGCTGGCCGCTGCAGAGGCCAACGACCTTGAGGCGTACGGCAGCCTCCAGACCCAGTACCAGTTGCGGGAGGGGTACGCCGCGGACTCCAGGGTGGAGGCGGCGCTCGACCGGCTGGGCCTCGGGGGCGTGGACCGGAACCGGACGCTGGGATCGTTGTCCGGCGGAGAGCAGGAGCGCGTTGCGCTGGCCTGCCTGCTGGCAGATCCTGCGGACATCCTGCTCCTGGACGAGCCCACGAACCACCTGGATGCGGGCGGCACCGCCTGGCTTGAAGCACGGCTGGCATCGCACCGCGGCGCCGTGGTGGTGGTTTCGCATGACCGTGTCCTGCTCCGGAAGGTAGCATCCACCGTGATCGAGGTGGACGCCGAACGCCGCGCCGTGAACCGCTATGGCAACGGATACGACGGCTATCTGAAGGAGAAGCGGGCAGAACGGCAACGCTGGGTGCAGCAGTACCACGGCTGGATCGATGCCATGGCTGCCGAACAGAGGCAGGCGGACACCGTCGCGACCAAGATGGGCTACGCCCGGCAGCGTGACGGCGACAAGATGGGCTTCGACTTCAAGGCGGGCACCTGGGAGCGGGCCGCCACGAGCAAGATCCGCAACGCCCAGGAGCGGCTCCGGCGCCTCGAAGCGAATCCGGTGGAGCGTCCCCCGGAACGGCTGAAGCTGGAGGCAGGACTCGACGGCGGAGGGGCTGCCGGGAACGCGGAGGGCGAGCCCGGCCTGGCCCTGAGGATCCGCGGCGTGCGCGTGCAGGGCCGCTTGGAGCTGCCGTCGTTCCGCGTGGAACGCGGCCAGAAGATCCTGATCACTGGTCCCAACGGTGCCGGCAAATCAACACTGCTCTCCGTGCTTGCCGGCACGCTGGAGGCACCGGTTGGCAACGTGGAGCGGAGCGGGCGGATCGGCTATTTGCAGCAGGAGCTCGAGCCGCCGGAACGCCCCGGGCTGCGGCTGCTCCCTGCTTTCGCCGCGGGACTGGGCGGCAACATTGACGATCACGCCGAAGCACTGCTGCGCCTTGGCCTTTTCCGAACGAGTGAATTCCATGTCCCGGTCGGCGGGCTGTCGGCAGGCCAGCAGCGCAGGTTGGCGCTGGCACGGCTGCTGCTCGGTCACAACGACGTCATGCTGCTGGACGAACCCACCAATCATCTTGCCCCTGTGCTGGTGGAAGAGCTGGAGACTGCACTGGCCGGATTCAGCGGGACGCTGGTGATGGTGAGCCATGACCGGGCCCTGAGGCAATGGTTCAGTGACTGCGCTGAACGGTCCGCGAACCCTGTGCGCGGAACGGAAACGGAACGGCCCCGCGGCGCCTGGCTGAGGTACACCATGGACCGCGGCGTGCTCGCACCCGCGCCCGTGGCGGCTTAGCGAGCCCGCAGGCGGGCTGACCCGACGCCGGGCAACCTGCCCGCGCCGTCGGAAAGCCGGCAAACACAACTGGCGCCCGGTTCCGGCGGCTCGGGGCCGCCGGAACCAGGCGCCAGCGTGACTTGCTGACGTCCGTTCGCTTCAGCGGAAGAGGGCGCTGTAGGTCCCCATGATGATCCGGTCGCCCGGCGTTGACTTCCTGATGTAGTCAACAACCGCCCAGTCGTCCAGCGAGATGCAGCCCGCCGTCGGGACCTTGTTCATGTGCAGGAAGATGGCGAAGCCGGCGTTCTGCACAATGTTGGGGCGGTTGTAGTTGACCACCACGCCCTGCCGGTAGTCGTGCGTGGCGCGGGTAGCGAAGTACCACATGTTCTCGTCCCAGCCCACCCAGGACGAGGACTCGAAGTACTTGTTGTACGTGGCGGTCCACGGGTTGCCGCCCCAGCGGGAGCCAGGGTTGAGGGTGCGGTAGGCCAGCTTCGTTCCCGGGTTGCCCAGGCCGAAGGCCTCCGTTACCGAGAACGAGCCGGTGGGCGAGTAGAGGTAACGGGTGGGACCGGACGGCACGCCCGGCGGCTTGAATCCGGAGGCGCCGACGTAGCCGTCGGTCTTCCAGTCCGGAACATAGGTCCCGGCAATCCGGACGCAGTAGAGGTTTGTGGCCCGGGACAGCCCGTAGCCCTGCGTCCAGGTGAGGAGGACGCGGTTGGCCCCGTAGGTGGAGTACTTGGACCGCCCGTTGTTCAGCTTCTGGCATTCCGTCATTCCGTAGGTCCGTGTCCCGGCCCCTCGGGTGTAGCTAATGAAACCGCGCTGGAACCACTGGACGCACTGGGCGCCGACGCAATTTTCGTTGGCCACCGGATAGCCGAGCCAGCCGCCTGCCCCGCCGTTTGCCGTGAAGCTGCTGCCGATGGCTCCCTGCACGATCCACGCACGGGTGGCGCCGGACCAGTGGATTGTTCCGCCCTGGAAGCGCTGCCGGCAGCCGCCGGCTGCCTGGCCACAGGTCTCGTTGCCCAGCGGATAGCCGAGGAAACTGCCGGTGGAGCCGGTTGCGCTGTACCGGCCGCCGATGCCGCCCCGGACGATCCAGGCGCCGGTGGCGTGGGCCCAGTAGATGGCGCCGCCCTGGAAGCCCTGGCTGCAGCCGCCCGCGGTCAGCCCGCACCGTTCACTGGTGGTGGGGTAGCCCAAAACGCCGTTCTGCGCCGCGGCCGCGCGCCACCGGCCGCCGATGCCGCCGCGGACCACCTGACCGGAGGTCTGCGGGGACCAGAGAATGGTTCCGCGGTCGAAGGCCTGGGAGCACCCGCGGTTCTTCAGCCCGCAGACTTCACCCGCCAGCGGCAGGCCGACCACGGCTTCAGCTCCTGCCGCCACCCATGCCCTGCCGATTCCCGTGCCGGTAGAGAAGTTCAGGTACTGCGTGCCGGTCCAGACCAGCATTTTCCCGGTGGAGAACTTCTGCAGGGACTTGGCACCCATGGTGGCCTCGTCGCTGACCGGATAACCGAACGTGGGGAGGGCCCCGGCGGCATGCCACCGCGGTCCGGTGCGTCCGGAGGTGAGGAAGACAGTGTGCGCACTGGTGGACGACGTCCAGTAAATCGAACCGCCCTCGAACGTCTGGACGCAAAGTCCGGTTGCGCACTGCTCATTTGCTTTCGGCGCACCCAGGACGCCGCCCTTACCGCCCAGGGCAAGCCATTTTGCGCCTATCGCGCCGCGGGTGACGAACTCCGGGTCTGGTGCCGGATCCGGTGCCGGCGGATCAAGTGCCGGATCGAGCGCGGGACCCGGTGCCGGGTCGGGGGCAGGATCAGACGCGGGGGCAGGATCAGACGCGGGGGCAGGATCAGATGCCGGCGGCTCCGGCGTGGTCGGATCCGAGAGCCCTGTGCCTGGCACGTCTCCGGTTCCCGGCGCTACTCCTGGGTCTGTAGAGGAGCCCGGCTGCGTGGCCTCGTTTGTGGCGCCGGGACTGCCCGTATCAGAGGTCTGCGTCAACGGCGTCGCAGGTGTGGTGTCATCGGCGAATGCCGGAACGGACACAAGGGATCCGGCCGCGAAGCTCAGGAGCAGGGCAGCCGTCAGTATTCTTTTCTTCACGAAGCGTCCTCCACCGAGACAACGGGCTCACACGTGCCTTCTTGGCCGGTGGTTTTGGCAAAATTCTCAGCCGACACTTCGGCTGATTTTCCGGGTTGGAGCGTTTCCGTGATGAGCGTGTGGCCCTGGACAGCAGCGCCCACGGTCACCGCGACCGCCACGGTATACGTCTTCGCTTTGTCGGACGTGTTGAGCAGGGTTCCCTTGAAGGTCCACGATCCGTCCGGGCCCGCTGCGCAGGTGTGCTTCTGCAGGGCATCGATTGCGTTCAGCGACGTCGAGACGTCGGTGGGCAGTGATGGTGCGGTTGTTGGTGGTGCGGATACCGACGGCGACTGAGACCGCGACGTCGGATTGATTGTTGTTGCCGATGATGATGCAGGTGCCGATTGGCTGGCGCTTGGTCCGGCAGGACCAGAGCCGCCGCCCGAACACCCCGCAACTGCAAGCAGCAGCGCTGCAGGCAGTAGTGCTCTCATTCTCATAGTCCCCCCTGAGGAATGGCACGAATGCCATGTGCCACGCAGGCCGCGTGGTCGCCGGGGCGAGACGCACGTCCCTCCCCGTTGAGCTCAGGGTAGCGGTAATTGCGTCCGATCAGGCGTCTTTTTATCCATTCGAAATACAACCGGCGCAGGACGGCATCAAACGGCGGGCTGAACCCAATAATGTTGTGCGCGTCACGGAGCGCCCCGGAAATCTTGTACGATGGATGAGCCGCGCGAACCTTCGATGCTTCACGAGTTTTTGTCCTCATCCGGCCCTCAAGAGGGGTCAAACTGCGAATAATCGGTACAAAAACTCGAGGTTCCCCAACCGGCAATGCCCCAACCTGCGGCAACACCCCGACCTGCAAGGAAAAGCTGTGCCACAAATTACTCCCACAGAACTTGAGAGCCCGACGGCACCATCCATCGCCGTCGACTCGACCCTCAGCGCCGAGGGCTATAAGAAGACCCTGAGCGGCCGCCACGTGACGATGATCTCGATGGGCGGCGCAATCGGCGTCGGCCTGTTCATGGGGGCCGGCGGACGCCTGGCCTCCACGGGCCCGGCGCTGATCTTCTCCTACGCCATTGCCGGCGTGATCGCCTACCTGCTGATGCGGGCACTGGGCGAGCTCATCATGTACCGCCAGACGTCCGGCTCGTTTGTCAGCTACGCCGGTGAAATGTTCGGGAAGAAGGGCGCCTTCCTCTCCGGCTGGATGTACTTCATCAACTGGGGCATGACCGGAATCGCCGAACTGATCGCGATCGGCCTGTACTTCCAGTTCTTCTTCCCCAACGTTCCTGTCGAAGCGTCCGCCATCGCGGCGCTGGCGCTCCTCGTGGCTGTGAACCTGCTCAGCGTTAAGGCGTTCGGCGAATTTGAATTCTGGGCGTCCTGCCTCAAGGTCGGCGCCATCCTGATCTTCCTGGCTGTCGGCACCTTCATGGTGGTGACCAATGCCAAAGTCGGCGGCGGTCACGCCTCGGTGTCCAACCTCTTCGACGGCGACGGCGGCATGTTCCCCAAGGGCGCCCTCGTGATGGTGCTCGTCCTGAACGCCGTCATCTTCGCCTACAACGGCATCGAACTCGTCGGCATCACTGCCGGTGAGATGCAGAATCCCAAGCGTGAAGTCCCCAAGGCGATCCGCGCCGTCGTGCTCCGCATTGTGGTGTTCTACGTCGGCTCCGTGCTGCTCCTCGCCATGCTGCTGCCGTCAGACCAGTACAAGGCAGGCATTTCGCCGTTCGTCACCGTATTCGGCCAGATGGGCCTGGGGTGGGTGGGCGACGTCATGAACATGATCGTCATCACCGCTGCGCTGTCGTCGTGCAACTCGGGTCTGTACTCGATCGGCCGAGTCTTCCGCACCATGGCCAACAACGGCCATGCCCCGCAGTGGCTCACCAAGATGTCCTCGCGCCACGTGCCGTACGCTGCCATCCTCGCCATCGCCGCGTTCTACCTCGTGGGCATCCTGCTGAACATCTGGCTCGGCGGCTCGCACGCCTTCGACCTCGCGCTCAACACCGCGTCCATCGGCGTGATCTTCACCTGGGGCGCCATCTTCGCCAGCCAGATCGCGCTGCGCCACAAGAAGGGCCGCGTCTCCGAGCTGCCGATGCCGGGCTCGCCCTGGAGCAGCTGGGCCGGACTTGTCGCACTGCTGGTCATCGCCGTGCTGATCGGCTTCGACACCATGACCAGCAAGAACGGTGAGGTCTTCTACCTCGGCCTGTGGACCCTGGCCACCATCCCGTTCTTCGCTGTGGTTCTGTGGCTGGGCTGGCAGAAGGTCAAGAACAACGAGCCTAAGAGCGAGCTGTTCAGCTAGTACTTGGAATCACGACGACGGCGGCGGTCACCTTCACCAGGTGGCCGCCACCGCTCATTAAGCCTCACGCCTGCAGATGCTTGGCGAAATGGTCCTCAATCCGCTGCCACGCTTCCGGGCTGGACCGCGGATCCGGGCCGATGCCCATGACCCTCATCAGCGGACGCAGCGCCCTCGGCCCTTCTTCCTCGTCGTTCAGGAAGGCGTGGCCGGCGGTCGGGAACTCCCTGACGTCGTGTTCGATGCCGAGGGACTCCAGCGCGGCCTCGAGTTTGGCGGCGGCGCCTTGGAGCGTCCGGTCCTTTTTGCCGTAATTTGCCACGACGGGGCAGGCGCCCCGGAGCGCAGCCTCCAGGTTTCCAGGCAGGCGTCCATAATTCACCGACGCGGCATCGAAGCCGTCGTTGGCGGCGAGCAGCGCGAACCCTCCGCCCATGCAGAAGCCGATCACCCCCGTTTTCCCGGTGCTGAGCCCTGAACCGCTGAGCCAGGACCGGGCGGTGGCCAGGTCGGTGAAGACGCGGCCTTCGCCGGACATCATGGAGCGCATGGTGCTGACGAGGCAGCGCCGCGTGCCGCCGTCGCTGAACAGGTCCACGGCCAGGGTCAAGTAGCCTGCCTCTGCCAGCCGGTCCGCGTGCCGCCGGGTTTGGTCGTTGAGGCCAAAGGCCTCGTGGATCATCACGACGGCCGGAAACGGGCCCGGGCCGTCCGGGCGCGCCAAGTAGCCGCCAAGATTCTTGGAGCCGCCGGCCGCCCTGCTGTCGTCACTCAGGTCTAGTTCCGTCATGGCCACAGTCTGGCAGACAGGTCGGACATTTAAACGACAAAACGGCGACGGCGGACACCCCCCAAGGAGAGTCCGCCGTCGTCGTTTGTGTGTCTGTAGGACCTAGTCGCGCCTGAACTCGTCCTTGACGTCTTCGCCGACCTTCTTGGCATCGGCAACGACCTGGTCCTTCTGCCCCTCGGCCTTCAGGCGGTCGTTGTCCGTGGCGTTGCCGGCAGCTTCCTTGGCCTTGCCGCCGAAGTCTTCTGCAGCGTTCTGAATCTTGTCTCCAATACCCATGGTGCTAACCACCTTCCGTTGCCGGTTGATCTGACAAAGCCGTTTCAGCCTAACACAAAGCATGCTTACTAATTCAAGGACGTGTCCGCCTGAGTGCTCAATGTCTGTGCCCGGGGCTAGGCTCGGAGGATGGACCACAGCACCAGTTTGACTCAACATGTGAACGCCAGGCCCGAGAAAGTGTGGGCAGTGATTTCCGACATCCCCGGTTCGGCAGCCACCCTCTCGGGCGTCGAGACCATTCAGATGGTCAGCGAGGGGCCTTACGGCGAAGGCACGCGGTGGAAGGAAACGCGGTCCATGATGGGCCGGCGTGAAACGATTGAAATGTGGGTGTCCCAGGTGGATGCGCCGCGCAGCACCACCGTCAAGGCATTGCAGGGCGGCGCGGACTACACCTCCCGTTTCACCTTGGCTGAGCGCGACGCCGGAACGGACCTTACGCTGACCTTCGGTGCCGAGATGCTCCGGCCCACAGCCGTCAGCAGGGTCATGCTGGCGCTGTTCGGAAAGATCGGCATGAACGTCACGCGGAAAGCCCTGGCAAAGGACCTTGCCGAGATCGCTGCAAAAGCCGAGTCGCTGCAGTGACGGGCAGGGCCGCGGGGAAGGCCGCCCGGGGGAAGGGGTTGAAGGTCACGCCGCCGCGGCTGTCTCCGATTCAGCTCGAGGGCCTGCGGGACGATGATGCGCCGGATTTCCGCAGCGGTGACAGGTATGACGCCGTGCGGTACAGCCGTGCGGATGCGGATGGCCTGGAGCTCAGTGGAATCGTCTTTGCCGAGTGCGAATTTTCCGGGATCTCCTTCAATGAAACCCAGCTTCGGGGTGCCAGCTTCCGGGACTGCCTGGTGAGCGAGGCCTACGCTCCCGTGCTCACCGCAGCCAGGTCCACCTTCCGCGACGTCGAGTTCAGCAACCCCCGCTGGGGATCCGCCGAGCTGTATGACAGCGGCTGGCAGTCCGTGAAGATCGACGGCGGCAAGCTGGATTTCGTGAACCTGCGCGGCTCCAGGCTGGCGGACGTCCTCATCAGCGACTGCATCATCAATGAGCTGGACCTTGGCTCTGTTACCGGCGCCCGCGTGGCCCTCAGGAACTGCACCATCGGAAGCCTGGACCTCAGCGGCGCGAAGCTGAAGGATTTCGATCTCCGCGGCACCGATTTCCGGAGCATCAGTGGACTGGATAGCCTGGCCGGCGTGGTGATCGACGACTACCAGCTCGGCCTCATCGCCCCGCTGCTGGCCGCTCATCTGGGGGTCGTGGTGGCGTAGCGCCGGGCGGCGCGACGTGTGCCGGCCGACCAAAACAGGCCCTTTGGTTGACCCTCCGGGCCCGCCGTGTAATCTTTATAGAACGAACGGTCGGTAATTTATTCGTATCCGGCCTCACTCCCTGCGTAAAGGATGTTCTCATGGTCGAGGCTTTTCTGGTTGGCGGCGCCCGCACCCCGGTGGGGCGATACGGCGGTGCGCTTTCGGCCGTGCGTCCTGATGATCTGGCAGCGCTGGTGGTCCGCGAAGCCGTGGCCCGCGCCGGTGTGGACCCGGACGCCATCGACGAAGTCATTCTCGGGAACGCCAACGGAGCCGGTGAAGAGAACCGCAACGTTGCCCGCATGGCCACGATCCTGGCAGGACTTCCCCTCCACATCCCCGGCATCACGGTGAACCGGCTGTGCGCCTCCGGCCTCAGCGCCATCATCATGGCCAGCCAGATGATCAAGTCGGGCGCCGCGGACATCGTGGTGGCCGGCGGCGTCGAATCGATGAGCCGGGCGCCGTGGGTGCAGGAAAAGCCGCACACTGCGTTCGCGAAGCCCGGCGAAATCTTCGACACCTCCATCGGCTGGCGCTTCGTCAACCCCGCCTTCAAGAAGGGCGACCTGTCCCGGGACGGCAAGATGACCTTTTCGATGCCGGAAACGGCGGAGGAAGTGGGCCGCGTTGACGTCATCTCCCGCGAGGACGCCGATGCCTTCGCCGTCCGCTCGCACGAAAAGTCCCTGGCAGCCATCGCGGGCGGCCGGTTCAAGGACGAGATTGTTCCGGTCACGGTCAAGACCCGCAAGTCCGAGACGGTCGTGGACACCGACGAGGGTCCCCGTGCCGGCACCACCATGGACGTGCTCTCCGGTCTCCGGCCGGTCGTTCCGGGCGGATCGATTGTCACCGCCGGCAACTCGTCCACCCTCAATGACGGCGCCTCGGCCATCATCGTGGCCTCCGAGGCGGCCATCCAGAGGCTTGGACTGACCGCGCGGGCACGTATCATCGACGGCGCCTCTGCCGGTTGCGAGCCCGAAATCATGGGCATCGGCCCGGTCCCCGCCACCCAGAAAGTGCTCAAGCGGAGCGGTCTCAGCGTCGGCGACCTTGGCGCCGTCGAGCTTAACGAAGCGTTTGCCACCCAGTCGCTGGCGAGCATGCGGCGGCTTGGGCTGGACCCTGGCATCGTCAACAACGACGGCGGTGCCATCGCGCTGGGTCACCCGCTTGGGTCCAGCGGGTCAAGGATCGCCATCACCCTGCTGGGCCGGATGGAACGCGAGGATGCCCGGATCGGCCTGGCGACCATGTGCATCGGCGTCGGCCAGGGTACCGCGATGCTGCTGGAGCGGGTGTAATGGCGGCTCCGGACAGCGCGAACGGATCCTTAAGCACCGAAAAGTTCAGCACCCTCCTGGTCGAAGAGCGCGACGACCGCGTGGTGGTGCTGCTCAACCGCCCGGAGGTCCGCAATGCCATCGACCAGCAGATGGTGGATGAGCTCCACGTGGTCTGCACCGCACTCGAGCAGAACCCGCGGATCCTGATCATTGCCGGCGTCGAGGGCGTGTTTGCCTCCGGCGCGGACATCGCCCAACTGCGCGAGCGGCGGCGGGACGATGCCCTGCAGGGCATCAACTCAACGATTTTCGTCCGCATTGCCAAGCTGCCCATGCCCGTCATCGCGGCCCTGGACGGCTACTGCCTGGGCGGCGGTGCCGAGCTCGCCTACGCCGCCGACTTCCGGATCGGCACTCCGGGCGTCCGCATCGGCAACCCGGAAACCGGACTGGGAATCCTGGCGGCGGCCGGCGCCAGCTGGCGGCTGAAGGAGCTCGTGGGGGAGCCCGTAGCCAAGGAAATCCTGCTCGCGGGGCTGGTGCTGCGGGCCGAACAGGCCCTGGCGGTCAGCCTGATCACCGAGATCCACGAGGCGCCGTCGCTGATGGAGGGCGCCCACAGCCTGGCCGACCGCATCGCCCGGCAGGACCCGCTGGCCGTGCGGATCACCAAGTCCGTGTTCCACGCGCCGGCGGAAGCGCATCCGCTCGTGGACCAGCTGGCGCAGGGCATCCTTTTCGAGTCGCAGGCGAAGTTTGACCGCATGCAGGCGTTCCTCGACAAAAAAACAGAGAAGAAGAAATAGATATGAGCAACTCGACCTTGCCGGCAAACCTTCCCGCCACCGTCGGCGTCCTCGGCGGCGGCCGCATGGGGGCAGGCATCGCCCACGCGTTCCTGATCACCGGGGCCAACGTCCTGGTGGTTGAACGCGATGAGGAATCCGCCGAAGCCGCCCGGGAACGGGTGGAGTCGGCAGCCGCGAAGAGCATCGAACGCGGCGCCACGGACGGAAACCTGGACGAAATGGTGTCCCGGCTCTCGGTGACCCTGGACTACGACGACTTCGCGGACCGGCAGCTCGTCATCGAGGCCGTTCCGGAAGACTGGGACCTGAAGGTCACTTCCCTCCGGGGAATTGAAGAGCGGCTCGGCGAGGATGCCTACCTCGCCTCAAACACCTCCTCGCTGTCGGTCAACGGCCTTGCCCGTGAGCTGAAGCGCCCGCAGAACTTCCTGGGCCTGCACTTCTTCAACCCGGTGCCCGCGTCAACCCTGATCGAAGTGGTGCTGGGGACGGCGACATCTCCCGAGCTGGCGGCCGCAGCGAAGCGCTGGACCGAAGCGCTGGGCAAGACCGCCGTCGTCGTCAATGACGCCCCGGGGTTCGCGTCCTCGCGGCTGGGCGTGGCGATTGCGCTGGAGGCGATGCGCATGGTGGAGGAAGGTGTGGCCTCCGCGGAGGACATCGACGCCGCCATGGTGCTCGGCTACAAGCACCCCACCGGGCCGCTGAAGACCACAGACATCGTGGGTCTGGACGTGCGGCTGGGCATCGCCGAATACCTGCACTCGACGCTGGGGGAGCGGTTCGCGCCGCCGCAGATTTTGAAGGACAAGGTGGCCCGGGGCGAACTGGGCCGCAAGACCGGCAAGGGGTTCTTCGACTGGAGCTAAGGGCGCAGCGAAAACATGCCCTTGTCTGTCTCCGGATCGATGGGCAGCGAGGAATGCTCGTGGGCGATCTTCCAGACGCCGTTCTTCTTCGCCAGGTTCACGGTGATGCGGTTGGTCATGGCCCGCAGTCGCTCGCCGTCCGCCGAAACGCCGGCGAAGGTGACGGCCGCATGTCCGAAGGCGACGTCATCCCCGACGGCGGACTGCACGTCGTTGAACTCGACCTGCACACGCTCGTCGCCCAGCGAGCCGAACCAGCCTGCCGCCATCCCGCGCCACTGGTCGATGCCCTGGTATTGCCACTGCCCCCACGAATCAAAGACGTGGATGTCGTCGTCGTAGAGCGCGGTGAAGGCCTCGACATCCTTGGCATAGACAGCCGCGGCGTAGGCGTCCAAGGCGTGCGTTACCGGGGTGGGCTCGTTGGTCATGGCAGCTCCTCTAGGTCTGTCGGATGCGGGAATCCTACAGCCGGCTCCTCAAGGCGGACCGGGCTGCCGCCACTCACCAGGGGCGACCGGCCGGACGGGGTAGTGACTTGATAGGAACGTGCGGCTTGAAAGGTCCTGCATGACGGACGCCGACCCGGGCCACCATCCAGCGCCAAGTCTGCCGCCTCAGGCGGTGAGCGCATATCCTTCGCGGATCCAGGCCAGCACCTCGGCATCAATTTCTGAAGGGTCCTTCAGGATGACTTCGTTGTGCCACCGGTTGGCCGATACGCGCTCGGCGCGGTGCACACGATCGGATTCGAGCTGCCTCGCCAGGACGATGTTGACCAGAATGCCGCCCCGCCGGGGGTGGATGCCGAGAAAAGCACGCCCGTGTGTGACATGGAACGAGGACGCGTTCTCCTGTAGCTCACACCCATCCAAAGCAGAAATCTGATCGAGGAGGGCACCGTAAACACCAGACGAAATCGGGTCACCATCGATGCGTTCTCTTGCGGTACGAGCCATTCAGCCAGCATAAGGGTGAGGGTTGTCTCGCGCTGCTTGTGCCGCCAAACGATTTGAAGAATTGTCTATAGGAACATCATCGGGCGCCTCTAGGATGGTGCGGTGACCCCGATTCAACCCATCACCCTGACCGGCAAGGTCGTCGTCCTTGAGCCACTGGCGCACAGCCACCACGACGGACTGGTGGAAGCGGCCCGCGACGGCGAACTTTGGAAGCTCTGGTACACGAACGTCCCCGCCCCGGACCGGATGGCTGCAGAAATCGACCGCCGGCTGGCCCTCCAGGAATTGGGCTCCATGCTGCCCTTCGCCACGCGGCTGATAGACCCGACCACGGGCGGTCCGGGTCGGGTGATCGGCATGACCACTTACATGAACATCGACGCCGATACTCCCCGCGTTGAGATCGGCTCAACCTGGAATGCGGCCTCTTCGCACGGCAGCGGCAGCAACGCGGATTCCAAGCTGCTGCTCCTGCAACATGCCTTCGAAACGCTCGGCTGCCCCGCCGTCGAATTCCGCACACACTGGCTGAACCACCAGTCGCGGGAAGCGATCGCCCGGCTCGGAGCCAAGCAGGACGGTGTGCTCCGCAGCCACTCCCGGACCTCGGACGGCGTGCTCCGGGACACCGTGGTGTTCTCTATCCTGGAACACGAGTGGCCCATGGTCCGCAACGGCCTCGAGTACAGGCTGGCCAGGAAGCGGTAGGACGGCTGTGCTACGACTTTGAGTAGGCACCCTTAGCCAAGAGCGCCGCGTAGTATGCCTCGTAGCCCGAAGCATTCGGGTGGAAGTTGTCAGGAGCGAGCGGAGTCAGAGGGTCGTAGTTGATCCAAGCGGGGGTGCTGTTGGTGGCGTGTCCTGCGAAGGCGGTGGTTACGTCCACGTATTGCGTTTTAGTGTAGTCGGCTGCTGCGGCAATGGCGGTGTTGAGGCGATCGGTCAGCAGGTTGGCTGTGGCGGTAAAAGTATCGACAGGTTCGAACAAATGCGGGTAGCCCGTTAGGACAATTTTCGCGTTCGGTGCTGCGGCGTGGACGGCCTGCACGAGGCCAACCAGCCGGGCACTGACTGTCCCCAACATGTTCGAGGCAAATCCGAGGGCGGCCGCGCAGTTCGCACTTGATGGGGCTGGAAGGCAGGCGATCAGGACGGCAGTGCTGTTCAGGTCATTTGCGCCAGCCGTAATGGTCACAAGGGCCGTGTTTTTCTTGAGGCGTCCTAATTGCGTCGCGGCTACGTCTAACGTCGTTGCACCGCTGCACGCCGCATTGGTGACGAGGCGGACAGACTTCGCAACGTCGGCGTCCGCCGCGTAGCTGTTGTCGCTGCGAAAACACGAGTCAAGATAAGGCCCTGCCCCCTGCCCTGCGGCATAGGAGTCGCCAAGCGCCACATAGGCGATGGGCGGTGCCGCCTCCGCCGGTACTGCTGTGAAGCCCAGTGCCATCGCCATAGTGGCGAGCCCGGCCGCGAGAGCCGAGCGCCGCCGGATTGTCGTCCTCTTGCCCATTGGATGTCCCCTTTTCGTTGCAGATCCTGTGCCTTGAACTAATCGGTGGTGAAACGGCGTCGTTGCGGCACGCCATCAGACCCGGCATGGCCGGTGGAGGCAGCAGTGGCCGGGCGATGGCGCTCATCGCCTTAGAGTACGCCTGGTCGTGGGGCTATGGTCCTGTCGCGAGTACTCGATTTTGGCCGGCAGTGGCCGCGCCACTTGGATGCAGCCAGTGCAGCCGGCGCGGAAGATGTGGTTAGCTGTCTCCGTGAACGCGAGGGAACTGGCACCTGTGGGCTGGGACGGTGCCGTCAATGCTTGGCGCGTGGCCGGTTCGGTCTACCGGATGGGCCGCCGCGAGTGGGTCACGGCCGCCGGCTGGCAGGACGCACACAATGACGGCGTCCGCACCGTCATCGACCTCCGCAACCCCGCCGAACGGCAACCCCGGGACGCCGATCCCGACGTGGGCGGGGCGCTCGCCGCGTTCGACGTCATATTTGCCCCGACCGAGGACCCGGACAACCGCGAGTTCAAGRCTCTCTGCGTCCCCTACCTCAATGACCCCGCCTATTACGCCGCCAACGCCCGGCTGTTTCCGGACAAACTGGCCGCTGTGTTCAAGGCTGTGGCCGCATCCCCTGGCGGAGTCGTGATCCATTGCTCGGCAGGACGGGACCGCAGCGGCATGGTCGCAGCCATGCTTCAGGACCTCGCCGGCGCCCCTGACGGCGATATTGTCGCTGGCTACCAGGCGGCCATGCGCGGCATCAATGAGCGTCACCGCACACGGCTGACACCGCACCCCCACGAACGGTACCTGGACGAAGAAACCCTGGCGCCGCTCCTGCAAAGCCGCGGGGAAGGCGTCCTTGATTTCGTTCGGTCACTCAACACCCGGGAGTACCTCCTGCGGCATGGCGTTTCGGAGCCGGAGCTGGAAGCCATCCTGTCTGCCCTCGGCGCCAGGGTGGCCCTGTGACTTCCTCCGCATACGGCGCAGCAGGCCGGCGCGCACTGGCTCTGGCGGCGGCAGCAGCTGTCGCCCTCAGCGCCGCTCTCGGGTCCGTGCCGGCTTCCGCTGCCGAGGAAAGTCCGACGCCGGCAGTCACCGGCGGTGCCGCGTCGCCGTCGGTTGCCAGTAGACCGAGTGTCAGCAGCCCGAGTGTCAGTAAACCCAGTGTCGGCGCTACGGGTGTCAGCGCCTCCGGTATCAGCGACGAAGGCCTGGCGGAGGCAGTTGCGCGGGATCTCGGCATGACCCTGGCGGAGTTCAACGCTGCCGGTGCGCAGGGAAAACGCGCTGCCGATGCGCTGGCCACGCTCTGGAAGCTGCCCGGTTTCGTTGCGCTCAGCCTGCACGACGGCCATGTTCTGGTCGAAGGCACGGGCCCCGGGCTTCAAAAGAGCGTTGCGTCGCTCAACGCGGCCGGCCAGGCTGGCAGGAACGAATTCGTGCTCATCGCCCCGGGCGCAGCGTCCGCCGCTCGGGTCCCTGGGACGCCAGTGCAGACAACGCCAGCGCACGCAACGCCAGCCCCGGCGACACCAGCTGGGGCAACGCCAGCCCCGGAGACACCAGCAAAGGCTGCGCCAGCCCGAGCAACTCCGGCGCAGGGGCCTGCTCCGGAGAAGGATCTTCAGGCAACCAGCACCGAGCAGCTCTACCGGGCCTATTTGCACGACGTCGGCGCAGCAGGCCTGCAGGCTGTGGCCGCGGCCGGTGGCAAATTCATCATCCGCACGGGCGGCGTCAATTCCCCCGAGAAAGCGTCTCAAAGCGGACAACAGCCGGGGGGCGGCGTAATGCGGGGGGCCGCCGGCGAGACCGGCATGTCGCCGTCGGAATTCGTGGCACAGTACGCCAACGTGGTGCTGGAGAAGGGCGAGCCGATGGCCAGCGAAGAGGACTTCCTCGGCGGCCAAGGCTACCGAATCGACGGTGTGGTGGTCTGCTCTTCGGGGTTCAGCGCCTTTAGCCCTGGAGGAGAGCCGCTGGTGCTCACAGCTGGCCACTGCGCGGAGGACGGCACCGCCCGGCTTGCGGAGGTAACACTTCCGGCGGGCGAACCGGCCGGTGGCTCCGTCGCGGAGAGTGGGGTCACCGGGGAACTCGGGACCTTCGGATTCAGCCAGTTCGGCGGCCCGGGAAACGCCAGGATCAGCACCGACCCGGCTGGCGCCGTGGAACCGGGGTCCGACATCGCCGTCATTGAATCCATCCGTTCCGACCTCGACCTGCTGCCTGCCGCGACCACATGGGACGATCCCGCAGACCTCGGCGCCGGGGCCGTGCCGATTGTGGGCACCGCCGCCCCCTTCGTCGGACAGGCTGTCTGCCGCTCCGGCCGGACCGCGGGCTGGTCGTGCGGCACGGTGGACGAGGTGGGGATCTATGTCGTAGAGGGCGGCTCCGGCGAGCCGGACGACCTCCGATCCTTCCGTGGGTTCCTCTCCACATCCGTGCAATCAAGCGGAGGCGATTCCGGTGGTCCCTGGATCAGCGGAAACTATGCGGTGGGAACACACTCGGCCGGAAACTCAAGAACGTCGGCAGAAAACTTCGCTGTGGCTGCCACCCTGCAGGAATCGCTCAACGTGCTGCCGGGCGTCCAGCTGAGGCTGTTCCTCAACAAGCCGGCACTGGACGCACCCCTGCCGGCCGGGCCAATCGCCGCAGGGCAGCGCATCACGGGCAGGATCCCGGCAGCTCCGGCCGCCGCTGTACCGGCTGGCTCCAGTGTCCGAATTGTGCTGCCGGCCCACGAGCCGCTGGACGTCCCAGCAGACGCTGACGGCAACTGGTCGTTTACAGCGCCCGCCTCCGCTACGCAGTTTTCGGCGCAGACCATCAACGGCTTCAGCAGCTCCGGGACAAGCACCTTCAGTACGGTCGAGAAACCAGCCGCTTCAAACCCGGCCACGCCGTCCAAGCCTGCCGCGCCGGCACGCTCTGTCCGGGCCGCCGAACTGAAGCCGGCGCCCCAGCCATCCGTCGTGGCTGTGCTGCCTGACGGCATCACGTACATCCGGGATGCAACGGCGAGCACTACGGACAGGCTGGCCGACACCGGGGCGTCCGGCCTGCTTGCGGCAGGCGGCGTGGCAGGCGCTGCCCTGCTCCTCGGCGGATTGCTGCTTCTCGCAGTCCGGCGGCGCGGCAGGCGATAGGACTACTTCGCGGCCGTGCCGATCGTCGCTGCCTCGTCCAGTGTGTGAGGCTCGAAGTGTTCAACTATTTCGCGGATCGACTGGAGGCTTTCCGTGAATGCGGCCGATGCCCGCCACCGTTCAATCTGGTCCAGGGACTCCCACGGTCCCGTGCTGATGAATCGGTTGGGTACATCCCGGTCGTGCATCAGAATCCCCTTGGCTTCCGGGAAATCCGTCTGCGTTCGTGCGGCCATGTCCTGCCACGCCTTCACGAAATCGTCCTCATGGCCCGGTTTGATGAGCCAGATCCCCAAGGTATAAACCGACACGATCCACCACCTCCATGGCGCTAAGAGCAGTTACCTTGATTATCTTCCGGTGCTGCGGCAGGCGGAAGGGCTCACACCGGACCGGGGCACCTCCGGTGCCGGCTCCGACCTAGCAATTCGGCGAATCGTATTCGTAGGCGCCGGCGTCGGCCCTTCCGATTCCACCGCAGAGACCGCTCTGTGGCACCTGCACCCGGTCCAGGTCCAGCCCAAAAGGACTGCCGCCGACCCGGTCGACGGCCGGGCTGGCCGATGTCAGCCGGAGATCTTGGGGTGCGTTCGCGAAGAGGGCCGGGGCCGTCGTCGAAGTCTTGTCCAACACCACGTTGCTTGGCCCGTTGATGACGTTGGCCTGTTCGGTCCAGCCGGAGCCATCCAACCAAAGCGCGTTGCGGTTGGCCACCAGAATGTTGCCTCTGATGACCGTCGAGGACGGGCACGTGGCGTGGCACACTACTCCGCGGGAATGGCTGCCGTTCAGCCAGACCGTGTTGAATTCAAAGACAGTGTTGTTGGTCGGGCCGAAGGGTGATCCCGTTCCGCGGGCGATCAGGCCCGAGGCTTCGGCGCAGTCAGGGCCGCAGGAAGCGCGGACGAGGTTGTAACGGTAGGTGTTGCCGTCGGCAGTGCCCTTCGATCGTCCCAGTTCCGAGAACACATTGTTGTCGATCGCCTTGTTGTGGTGGATCAGGTTGCGGTTGCCGTTGTAGATCTCGAAGGCGCTACCGTCGCGGCCGAAGTCGGAGGAGGCGGCAGTGGAGCCGATCACGGTATTGCCGAAAAATTCGTTGTCGTCACCGTTGATGAGCACGCCGAAGGCGCCGGAATCGTCACTGCAGTCAACGGCCTGCGGCGTGCCGCACCGGGTTCCCGGGGTGTTGACGTTCATGACGTTGTTGTCGGCCAGGAAGTTGTTGGCATACATGCCGAAATCAGAGCCGGAACTCACCTTAATGCCAGCCGTGTTGTTGGAGGCTTCCGAACTTCTGACGATGTTGTTGTCGCCCGCGACGTTAAAGCCCGCGTAACCGCAGGATGTGGCGCGCAGCCCGTCTACTTCGATGAAGTTGCCGCTGAGCCGGAAACAGTTTCCCCCTTCGCCGCCGGTGACGGTCGGCAAACTCCCGCTTCCGTAGTTCTTCAGCGTGATGGCTGAGCCGGCAGTTCCGTTGCGGCTCACCTCCACGATGCCGATCCACACATCACCGCGGCGGAAGCTCACTGTGTCGCCGGGCTTGAGGTCGGCTTCGTTTACCTTGGACAACGATTGCCAGGGCGATCCACTCGATGTTCCCGGGTTGGTGTCGCTGCCGGCAGCACTGACGTAGTAATTGGTGGTCGCCGGCGCCAAGGCGGAAGTAGTCACACCCGCCAGCAAGCCGCCTGCCAGAACGGCAACTGCCAGGATTGCAGCCCTTGTGGATTTCTTGCTCATGCATCCGCCTGCGGTGGTGCGGAAACTACGGAACTCGGCTTAGCGCCGACGTCGGCCGCCGCCGGAAAGGGAACCGGACGGAGGCACCATTTTTAGACAGAACCACCTTTGGGTGGATGGCTGCCGCATGCCACTCATCCAGAGGAGCCAGCGTATAAAGCGTCCATGGCAAAGTCAACGCTTTCTCCTCCGCCACCCATGACCGCCAGACCGCCCCGAGCCAAATGTTGGCCGGGCGTTCAACGTAGTGCGCCGGGCCGCACACGGACCGGAGCAAGCATGTGCACCAGCATCACTGCGGTGATTGAGCCGGCGGCCATGATCGAAGCCAGCACCACAATCTGGAAACGCCCTGCCTCCAACGGTGAAAGCCCGCCGAAGATGGCTCCCACGAAGGCCCCGGGCAGTGTGACCAGGCCGGTTGTCTTCGTCTGGTCGATCGACGGTATGAGGGCCGAGGACGCCGCCCCGCGCGCCATGTCCCGGGTCGCCTGCCGGGGAGTGGCACCCAGCGCCAGCCAGGCTTCGACGAGGTCCCACTTGTCAATGACAGCCTCGTTGAACCGTCGGCCGGCCAATGCCGCAATCGTCATGGAGTTTCCGATGACGATGCCGCCGATTGCCAGGGCGTAGCGCCCTGTGAAACCGATGGATCCCGTGGCGAAGACGATGGCAAGCGCAACAATGATGCCGGCGGCCATCGACGAGCCAACCATTGCCAAGTGGGTCCAGCTCCAGCCGAGGCGGCGCGTGGCAGTCATGGCAGCGACAACGAACATGACGCCCAGCGCCACGGCAACCCAGGTGCCGCTGGCAATGACGGCTCCCAGGATCAGGCTGACCGCTGCCAGTTGCGCGGCTCCGCGAAGGATGGCGAGCGCGGGGGCGAAGCCGTGCGGCACCTTAAAGGCTTTGAGAACCCCGGCTGTCAACACCATGAGGAGCCCGACTGCCGCCAGGGTCGGAGTCAGGTTGGCAAGCTCAGTCACCTGATCAGCCTAGCGGCGGACGAATCACGGTCACATGGCGGCTACGACTTCCGGGCCAGCAGCAGGTTGGTGATCCGGAGCGTGCAGAGCCGCTGGCCGGCCTCGTTGGTAATCAGCACCTCATGGGTGGTGAGCGTCCCGCCCAGGTGGATCGGCGTCGCCGTGATGGTGATGAGGCCGCTGCGGGCTGACTTGTGGTGCGTGGCGGAGACGTCAACACCCACCGCCGTCTTGCCCAGCGTGCTGGCGTGGATCACCGCTGCCCAGGACCCCACGGCCTCGCCGACAGCCAGGGATGCGCCGCCGTGCAGTAGGCCGAACGACTGGCGGTTCCCCTCCACGGGCATCGTGGCTACCACGCGTTCCACGGATTCCTCGATGATTTTCACGCCCATCTTCTCGTCGAGTTCACCCAGGGTGATCTTCCACGTCTCGGCGGTCTGCACGTCTGCGTCGCGGTGCTCGGGCGTCATTTGCTCTCCTCAGAACGGTGGCCGGATCCTGCCGGGGCCCGGCTCGGCTGCAGCGCTTCTTAGTGTGCAGCGGGGCACATTCATGTACTGTAGACATATTACCGAACGGACGGTCAGTAATGCGCTGGCCGGATTGCCGGATTGCCCGGATTTGTTTGTTCCGCGTTGGAAGGACCCGTCAACGATGACCACAACCGCTACCGCTCCTGAGGCCACCCTGGACACAGTAGAGACCGTCCCCAGTTTTGTGCAGGACTCCTGGTGGACTCCCGACGCCGGTTCGGCAGCTTCCGCTGTCCCCGTGCGTGACGCCAGCACCGGGGAAATCCTAGCGAAGGTGAGCACGGACGGACTGGACTTGGCCTCCGTCGTGGATTACGGACGCACCACCGGCCAGACGGAACTCGGCAAGCTGACCTTCCACCAGCGGGCTCTCAAGCTCAAGGAGCTCGCGCAGTACCTGAATGCCCGCCGCGAGCACTTCTACACGTTCTCCGCGCAGACCGGCGCTACCAAGATCGACTCGATGATCGACATCGACGGCGGAATCGGCGTGCTGTTCACCTTCGGCTCCAAGGGCCGGCGCGAACTCCCCAACTCGCAGGTTGTGGTGGACGGACCCATGGAGGTGCTGTCCAAGGACGGCTCGTTCGCGGGGGAGCACATCTACACGCGGATTCCGGGCGTCGCCGTCCAGATCAACGCTTTCAACTTCCCTGTGTGGGGCATGCTGGAAAAGCTCGCCCCCGCGTTCATCGCCGGCGTACCCACCATCGTCAAGCCCGCCACCCCCACCGGCTACGTCGCCGCGGCCGTGGTGAAGGCGATCATCGAATCCAACATCCTGCCCAAGGGCTCGCTGCAGCTCATCTCAGGCTCGGTCCGCGGACTGCTGGACGTGTTGGACTACCGCGACCTCGTGGCCTTCACCGGCTCCGCATCCACCGCCCAGTCCCTGAAGTCACACCGGAACGTGGTCGAGGGCGGTGTCCGCTTCACCTCCGAGACCGACTCCCTCAACGCTGCCATCCTCGGCACCGACGCCGTCGAAGGAACCCCGGAGTTCGACGCCTTCGTCAAGTCCGTCGTCACCGAAATGACCGTCAAGGCCGGCCAGAAGTGCACCTCGATCCGCCGCGCCATCGTCCCGCAGGAGCTGGTGCCCGCCGTCATTTCCGCCATCGGCGCCCGTGTCGATCAGCGCGTCGTGCTCGGGGACCCGCGCGCCGAAGGTGTCACGATGGGCGCGCTCGCCTCGCTGGAGCAGCTCGGGGACGTCCGCGCCGCTGTGCAGTCCATGCTTGACGCCGGCGGTGAGCTTGCGTACGGAACTCTCGATTCGCCGTCGGTCACCAGCGCTGATGGTGCCACGGGCGTCGTCGACAGCGGTGCCTTCATGTCCCCGGTGGTGCTCAGCTGGGCCGATGCCGAGGCGGAACAGGTCCACTCGCTGGAGGCGTTCGGCCCGGTTGCGTCTGTGATCGGGTACAAGGACCTTCCCGACGCCGTCCGGCTCGCCGCCCGCGGCGGCGGCTCCCTCGTCGCCTCGGTCTGCACCAATGATCCGGCTGTGGCCCGGGAACTGGTCACTGGCATCGCGGCCCACCACGGCCGTGTGCTGATGCTGAACCGTGAGGACGCGCGCAGCTCCACGGGTCACGGCTCTCCCGTGCCGCATCTGGTGCACGGCGGGCCGGGCCGCGCCGGCGGTGGCGAGGAACTGGGCGGCATCCGCTCCGTGATGCACCACATGCAGCGCACCGCCATCCAAGGCTCGCCCAACATGCTGACCGCCGTGACGGGCGTCTGGCACACCGGAGCGGACCGCAACTTCACCGTTGAAACGGAGGGCACGCACCCTTTCCGCAAGTCGCTTGAAACCCTGCGGATCGGCGACGCCGTCCGCTCCGGGCTGCGCCACGTTTCGCTGGAGGACATCACGGCCTTCGCGAATTCCACGGGCGATACTTTCTACGCCCACACCAACCAGGAGGCCGCGGAAGCCAACCCGTTCTTCCCGGGCATCGTGGCGCACGGCTACCTGCTGCTGAGCTGGGCCGCGGGGCTGTTCGTGGAGCCCGCGCCGGGCCCGGTGCTGGCCAACTACGGCTTGGAGAACCTGCGCTTCATCACGCCCGTGGCCGCCGGGGACTCCATCCGCGTCACACTCACGGCCAAGAAGATCACGCCTCGCGAGACCGACGAATACGGCGAGGTGGCCTGGGACGCCGTCCTGACCAACCAGAACGACGAAATCGTGGCCACCTACGACGTCCTCACCCTCGTGGAGAAGTAGGCCGGTGGAGAAGTAGCGCCGGTTTTTCCCGGACGCTCTCTCACGTCGTGTCGGTTTTTCCCGGACGCTCTCTCACCCAAGTGAGAGAGCGTGGGCGTTGGGCTGCGGGAAGTGAGAGAGCGTCCGGTTTGGGCTGCGGGAAGTGAGAGAGCGTTTAGGCCGTCTGGAGCGGTTCCCGCCGGGTTTTCGTGAGATCTTTCGCGGGCAGCCGGGCGTAAAATGTCCTCCGTAGGAGGTGGCGAAATGACCCTAGTACTAAACACAGCCACAACCGTCCTGCCCGTCGATGACAGAGAGCGCGCCCGTCGTTTCTACGCGGAAACACTCGGACTCCCTCATCGCGGCTTGGCAGATGACGGAAGCGAATTGTTCGGCAGCGAAGGCGGCCCGATGCTGCAGCTGATGGAGGTCAGAGACGGCAAACACTCTGATCACACCACCTTGAGTTTCGAGGTTAGTGACATTGAACGGACCGTCCAGGACATGGAGTCCAAGGGCGTTCGGTTCCAGGACTATGACCTCCCGGATCTCAAGACCGAGAACCATATCTGTTCAACAGACGCCGAGAAGTGCGCCTGGTTCATGGACACCGAAAACAACATCCTCTGCGTTCACGAGAGGCTCGGCACCCAGGCTGAATACCAGCTCTGACCGTTCCCCCGCACCGTTCGCAGCTTTTCCGAACCCTTCCTCACCCAGTGAGGGAGGGTTCGGTTTTTGGGCGCAGGATGCGAGGGAGGGTTCGGTTTTTGGGCGCAGGAAGTGAGAGAGGGTTGGGGTTCAGGACCAGGGCGTGACGGGGTGCTCCTGCAGTTCGCCATCGACGGCAACATCCACGCGCTCGTTGAAGAAGCAGACCAGTCCGTGGATCTGGCTGGCGTCGATAAACCGTGAATCGTAGGCCCAGGCCACGTTCCGGCCGCGGTCCGACTCCGGGAAGCTCCAGTACTTCGCCTCACCCTTGTACGGGCAGACAGTCCTGTGCGAGCTAGCATCCAGCAGGTCCAGCCGGACGTCCGCTGGCGGGAGGTAGTAGCGGACCGGCAGCATGGTTTCATACAGCAGCTGGGCGCCGACCGTGTCGGCGAGTTTCACGCCGTCGAGCGATATTTCCACGCGCCGGAGCGTGGCCCGTATATCCACCCGGTGGAAGGGGTCGCGCGGGTGGCCGATAATTTCCTCTTGGTCCTCCAGCCAGTGGAATGCCGCAAAATCCAGCACCACGTAGCCGTCCAGGTCGGCATCGGACGGGCGGAAAGCGGCGCGGGGGAGTATGTACGCCGATGCTATGACGTCCAGCTCCTCACCCGGGGTGGTGTGCCGCCGGAACCCTGTCCGCGGATCCAGCCCTGTCTGCCCGCTGGATGACCAGGCAAACGGGTGTTCCTCGACGGTGCCGTCCTCCGATTCGGGGCGCCGGAGCCTGGCCAGGAGGTCCTTCTCCGGAACGGCATACACCGGGGTGACGCGCTTCGGCTCCCACACCAGGAGCGCGTCCTGGGTGTCGACGACGGGACTTCCGTCAATGCCCGCGCGGACCCTCTTGGTGGTGGGCTGGTAGCGCAACTCGGGAAAGACGGCGAAGAGGACTTCGGATACCTTGGTGGCCATGCCTTTAGCGTGGGCGCGGCGGCGAGCCGGCGTCAACGGCTATTTCGTTGCCCTGCGTCAGGCCTTGGCGTGGAGGCCGTCGAACACCATGGTGATGACGTCGTCGGCGAGCTTTTCCGGCGAAAGCGAGCCGCCCGGCTTGTACCATTCCACGATCGAGTTAATAGTGCCGAACAGCAGCCGGGTCACGGTGCGGGGATCGATGTCCTGGCGCAGCGATCCCTCGTCCCGGGCCGCGGAAATCAAGCCAGCCACTTTGTGGTCAAAGGCCCGCCGGCGTTCCATTGCGTTCCGCTCGATGTCCGTGTTGCCGCGCAGCCGGAGCAGCAGCGTGACGAACGGCAGGCGGTCCACCAGGACGGCAATGGTCTGGCGCAGCACGAACTCCAGGCGCGCATCGGCGGCGCCCGAAGTGGCCCCCGGTTCGTCCAGGATGGCCTCGAGGCCGCCGAGGGCGTGGTCCAGGGCGAGTTTCAGGAGATCGCCCTTGGACGGCACGTGGTGGTAGATTGCGGACTTTGAGATGCCCAGGTTCTCGGCGAGGATGCCCATGGACGTGGCATCGTAGCCGTGACGGTTGAAGACGTCGACGGCGATCAGCAGCACTGATTGCTGGTCGTATCCGGGGCGGCCGCGCTTTGTGGGTGCTGCTGTACTGGGCATACCGGCTATTTTCTCATGAACGTTCGGTAATCCAAGCACGGGCGAAAACAAAATGCGCTGGCCAACCCGCATGTTCGCGCGGGTCCCGAGTTCGGCCGATCGGCAGACCGCCAGATCGGAGGGTCTGCACCAAAAGAGCACCAGCTTTTCGCAAGGTTGCAAACCCACAGTTGTCGCCAGGGGAATCGCCGCAGAAAAGCTGATCCACAGAGGACAAGGAGGTCCTGGTGGTCAAGATTCGGTCTCGTAACCACACATGACGACCGGGGCGGCTGAGTTGGGTTGCGCCCCCACGCCAAGGAGGCGCAGACCATGTCTGAAGAATCTGCAAACACCCGCGGGCTCGCACGCCGCGCACTTCTCCGCTTAGGTGCCGCCGGAGGAGCCGGAGCGGCACTCGTGGCCGCACAGGCCTGGGCCAGTCCGCTGCTGGCCCGGAGGGGGCTGCTTTCGGCTGACGGCGCCTTCGCCGCCACGTCCACAGCGCTTGGTGACGTAATTTTCTACATCGAAAAGTTCCCCACGAGCCCGCTGATCATCTCGCCGTTCAGCGACCCGCTGCCGATCCCGAAGGCGCTGGCCCCGGTGCCGAAATCGGTGTTCAGCGCCTGGCGGAATCCGCCGGGACCGGGACCGGGCCAGCAGAACTCCTTGGGCAATGAGCAGCACCAGGTCTGGCCGAGCCAATTCGGCGAGCCGGACCCGATCGTCTACAAGATCGACGTGCTGGTTCGGACTCACGCGTTCACCACCTCCCAAGTCCTGCCGATTGACTCGGACGGCCGCCCGACGGTCTCGTTCGATTCATCCCGCAGGACCTTCCCCGCGGGCACGAAACGGACCTTGCCGCTCAGCACGATCTACAGCTTCAGCGGGACCTTCCCCGGGCCCATGATCAACGCGGAATACGGCAGGCCGGTCCTGGTCCGCTTCGAGAACCACCTTGATGAGAACCCGCTGAACCTGGACCGCCAGGACTTCGGTTCCCCGGACTTGTCCTTCCTGACCCACCTGCACAACGGCCACACGGCACCGGAAAGCGACGGCAACCCGCACTACTCGATGGTGTCCGGGCCGAGGCACCCAGGCTTCAGGCCGCAGATGTTCGTCGACAACCTGTATCTGAACTGGCCCGCCGGTGGAGATGACCGCGAGAAGCAGAGTTTCTTCTGGTTCCACGACCACCGCATGGACCACACAGGTTCAAATGTTTACAAGGGCATGGTGGGGCTGTACCCGATCTATGACCCGAAGAACGGCATGGACATGGGGGACGAGCGGAAGGGGCTGCGCCTACCGGGCGTCCGGAAGGACAACCCGGACGGATCCTTCGACGTGGACTACGACGTCCCGCTGGCCTTCTACGACTGCCGGCTCGACGACGGCGTGACCACCCACAAGGACATCCACGATGTGCAGGGCGAGTTCCCGGCCGCGAAGAACCCGGCGAAGCACCCGGAGTGGTGGGGCAAGACCTTCTACAAGCACTTCCCCAATCACGGGTTTGTCGGCGACATCTTCACCGTCAACGGCACGGCCAGCCCGGTGATGGAAGTGAAGCGGCGCAAGTACCGTTTCCGGTTCCTGGACGCCTCCATTGCACGGATCTACGAGTTCAAACTGATGAGCTCGACCAAGGGACCCAAGTCGTCGGCGTCGCTTGGCTACGAGGATGACGAGCTACAGGGCCAGTACCGGATCGAGGACGGCCAGCAGTGCATGCAGTTCACCCAGATTGCCTCGGACGGCGGACTCCTGCCGTTCCCGCTCAAGCGGGACTCATTTGAACTGTGGCCCGCCAAGCGCCGCGAGGTGATCGTTGATTTCACCAGGTACCAGGACGGCACGCCGACCACCAAGGGCGACGTCGTCTACCTGACCAACGTCATGAAGATGCCCAACGGGCGGATGTGGTCCAACTCGTCCCGGTTCTTCCCCGACCCGAAGTACAAAGTGCCGGTGCTCAAGTTCGTGATTGGCGATACCGCGCCGGATGACAGCCTGATCCCCACAGCGCTCCGTCCGCTTCCGCCGTTGCCGAGCAACTGGCAGAGCATGCTGGACAACCGGCTGATCTTCGAGGTGAAGCGCGGCAGCGCGGGCGGGGAGACCGAGTGGCTCATCAACGGCAAACCCTTCGACCCTGCAAGGGTGGCGACGAGCCTGAAGAACAGGGCGGGCCGTTCGCCCCTGGCCCAGCAAAAGAAGGGCAGCTTCAACCTTTGGGAGGTCCGCAATGGCGGCGGTGGCTGGGTGCACCCGTTCCACCTGCACATGGAGGAGCACCGGACCGTCATACGCAATGGCAAGGACGTGAGCCGCACAGTAGATCCAGGACATCCCGATGACGCCTCGAAGGAAGACCTGACAGCGCTTGACCCTGGCGAGTCGGTGATCATCTACCGGGGATTCCGGGACTTCGTGGGACCGTACGTGGCGCACTGCCACAACCTGGCGCACGAGGACCACGCCATGATGTTCGGCTGGGAGATCACACCCTGAGGGCCGCATGCCGCCGGCGGCAAGCCGCTCGGCCGGGGCGCGTCGAGCAGATGGGCCCCGGGTGCCGGGGACGGATATGCGTGGTAGCCGGGGCAGCCCGTAGGCTCACCCCTTCGGGCGCATGTCGTAAATCCGGCGCAGCTTGCCGTTCGAACGCTCCAGCGAACCCGGATCCACGACGGCCACCGTGCACGAAGAACCCACATGGATCTTGATCTGCTCGCGCAGGACGCGGGCCGCAGTCGTGCTTTGCTCCGTCGTGACGTTGTCGCGGCGCTCAATCTTCACGGTCAGCTGGTCCATGCGCTGGCCCTCGGGGCGCGTCAGTTCGAGCTGGAAGTGCGGGCTGAGCTCGGGGATGCGCAGGGCGATTTCCTCGATCTGGGACGGGAACAAGTTCACGCCGCGGAGGATGATCATGTCGTCGCTGCGGCCTGTGATGCGGCCCATCCGTCGGTGTCCCGGGCGGGCAGTGCCGGGGAGCAGGCGGGTGAGGTCCTTGGTGCGGTACCGGATGATCGGCAGCGCTTCCTTGGTGAGCGAGGTGAAGACGAGTTCGCCGTGCTCGCCGTCGCCAAGTACGTTCTCCTTGCCGGGCGCGGGGTTGAAGGGGTCGATGATTTCCGGACGGAAGTGGTCCTCCCAGATGTGGCTGCCGTCCTGCGTCTCCACGCATTCACCGGCCACGCCCGGGCCCATGACCTCCGAGAGCCCGTAGATGTCACAGGCCTTGATGTTCATGGCGACTTCCAGTTCGTGCCGCATCTCCTGGGTCCACGGTTCCGCACCGAGCACGGCATACTTCAGTGAGGTCGAGGTGGGGTCGATGCCCATGTGCGCCATGGCGTCCGCGATGGTGAGCAGATACGTGGGCGTGGCCAGGATGACATCCGGCTCAAAGTCCTGGATGAGCTGGATCTGGCGCTCGGTCTGCCCGCCGGACATCGGAATGACGGTGCAGCCGAGGGCTTCGGCGCCGGCATGCGCGCCGAGGCCGCCGGTGAACAGGCCGTAGCCGTAGGCATTGTGGACCTTCATGCCTGGCCGGACGCCGGAGGCGCGGAGGCAGCGGGCCACGAGCTTGGCCCAGTCGGCCAGGTCCTTCTTGGTGTAGCCGACGACGGTGGGCCGGCCGGTGGTGCCCGAGCTTGCGTGCACGCGGGCCACTTCGCTCTGCGGCACGGCGAACATGCCGAACGGGTACTCCTGGCGCAGGTCCTCCTTGGTGGTGAAGGGGAAGTTGCCGAGGTCTGACAGTTCACGGAGGTCCGTGGGGTGGATGCCGGCGTCGTCGAACTTGCGCTTGTACAGCGGCACGCGGTCGTAGGCGTACGCCACCGTGTGCTGCAGGCGGCCGAGCTGGAGCGCTTCGATCTGGTCCCGGGACATGGTCTCTTCGGGGTCGAGGACCGCGTCAGTTGCGGACACCGCGGCCGTGGAAGAAGCGGCGTTGGGTTCAGTGGCGTGGAGGGTCATGGTTAATTCCTCTTCTTGGGGATGGTGCGGCTGCGCCCGCGGAACTCGGCAATGAGCTCGCCCGGCAGTGGGGAGCCGGGATCGGCGGCGAAGATCTGGATGTCGTACAGCCCGCTGCGGCCCGCGATGGAGCGGCGGTCGGCGACGGCGGTGATCACCTGGCCTTGGAATGCCGGCTTGAGGAAATTGATATCGACGCCGGACGCAACAGTGATGCTGTCCGCTGCGGCGCCGACTGTGTTGGCGGATGTCCCAGCGGAGCTTGGGGCCGGGGTGGCAGGGTTGCAGGCGAGGGCAAAGGCGGAGTCCGCGAAGGCGAAGATCATTCCGCCGTGCGCCATGCCGAAGCCGTTGAGCATTTCCTGCCGGAGCGTCATGCGGATGGTTGCATGACCGTCGCCCAGGGCAAGGACCTCAATACCCATCCACTCAGAGGCGTAGTCGTTTTCAAGAACCGGGTGGGTTAGCCCGGAAATGGTTGTTCCAGCCATGCGTCATTGCCTCCAGCTTTATTTACCGAATGTTCATTAGGTAATCCCATGGGAGGCCTCCGTGTCAAGAGTGCGGACCAGTCGGGAGGGCCCCGCATAGGCGATAACCACGAGTGCGGCAAGGACATGGAGCAGCGCCAGAGTCCACCAGAGCGTGAGGTAATGGGGACCTGCCAGGGCCGGCAGCACCAGCGCGCCGGACGTATTGAACGCGGCATGGAAGACCATGCAGAGCGGCACGCCTCCAGGGCCGGCTGGGTCGCCCGGCTCCGTCGTGAGACGGGTTTTGCTGGAGGACGTGCTGTTGTAGATCCAGGTCAGCAGCACGGACTGGGCGATCACCATGAGCAGAAACGGAAGAGGCGGGCGCTGCCCGGTGGGGTCGGACACGAGTTCCGGCAGATGCCAGGCCACCCACACGGCGCCGAGGAGTAGGGCTGCGGCGAGGGCGGTGTGGTTCCGCTGCATCAGGGGAAGGGCGTAGCCGCGCCAGCCCAGCTCCTCGAAGAGGCCCACGATCACCAGAGTCGACGCGAAGGTGCCGATCAGCATGAACCAGCCCGGATTCGGCGCAAAGCCCGGGATCGGCGCGCCGCCGGCCACAGTTAGTGCTGCCGCGGCCACCACCAGCAGGCACGGCAGTCCCAGCGCCACCACGTACCAGCGCCCGGGCACTCGCCAGCCCGCCAGTCGCCGCAGGAGGCGCAGCAGGCCGTCCTTTCCCCCGGAGGCGACGGCCACCAGGACAGCCGCAAGCGCGGGTCCGAACGGGACAAGCGGGGAGCTCTCGGGATTAAGCAGGGTCAGCGGCCACGCCCCCCACGAAATGACGAAGGCCAGCACGAAGAAAAGCCTGAGCCGCCGGCGGGCTGGCCAGGAGCGCCGGCTGTTCAATGCTCGCCAGGCCTGCCCGGCAAACCGGGCCGGTCCGTGCCCGTTAGCTTGCGGGAGGTGAGCCACGACCGGCCTCCTCCGGTGGCTTCCGCGCGGCCTCGGGCGGGGGCCGAAGTGTTCGTTCGCGCGGGCCTTGTGCGGGGCGCTTTCCACGGAAGCCGCGCAGCGCCGCCGGTACCCCGAGCAGGACGGCCACGGCGGCAATCTGCTGCCATTCGCCGTCGAACACGTCCAGCTGGGCCGACGCCGAGGCGTTGAAGGACGCGTGCAGCAGCCCCACTATCAGCAGGCTGCCACCCGTCCCCACGTACGCCATGCCCAGCAGGGCGCGGAAGAACGGGGCGAACAGGAACAGCACCGCCCAGTAGGCCGCCGCGTCGGCCCAGGGGGTGCCCGCGAAACCCTTTTCGGCGAAGGCGAAGGGGACATGAATGAGGGCGAAGGGGATGGCGGTGAGCAGGGCGGACACGATCAGTCCGTGCCGCTCCATCAGCCGGCGCTGCACCACGCCAGTCCACGCCAGCTCCTCCCAGATATTGCCGAGGAAGGCCCCGGTGACCACGGTGTTCACCAGATAGCTGCCTACCAGCGGCGCCCAGCCGTCGGCGGGCTGGTGGAAGGTTCCGGTGGCCGCGGCAATCAGCATGGTCAGCGCGGGAAGGGCAAGCAGCGCCGCCACGTACCATCCCGCACGCACCCGCCATCGGAGGGCCTGACGGAACAGGGTGCGGACGCCCGGCCTGCCGTCAGCCGCTGCAGTGACGAGGACGGCAGTGCCCAGCAGGATCAGCAGTTCCGCGAGGATTCCCGGGAGGATGTTCCCGATCAGCAGGATGGACCCTATCTGGGCGGCCCAAGAGAGCGTGATGGCGACGACCAGGAAGGCCGTCACGGGATGCCGATTGATGAGGGACGCGGGAGCAGCGCGGGAACCAGGAGAGTTCATCAGCAGTACTGTCATTCGGAATCGCCGGTTATGAAGGAGCCTCGCGGCGCTGGCCCGCCCGGGGTCCTGAATGGCGTGTGCACGCCGACGTGGCAATCAACACCATGTGGCCACCAACACCATTGTCTGCTCCCGAAAGCGCGGGAACAAGTGAAAGTATGGAAGGCAGTACGCCCCACGCAGGACCTTCCAACCAGAGGACTTGATCATGGCCAAAGGGATTTATGTCAGTGCGACCACCCCGGGTTCGGGCAAGTCGCTCATAGCGCTGGGCCTGGCGGACACGCTCCACCGGCACGCGGACCGGATTGGTTTCTTCAAGCCCGTGGTCCACGGCGACGACCCCGGCGCGGATCCCATGCTGGCGCTCATGAAGTCCCGCTTCAACCTCGACGACCAGCGCTGCCGCGGCGGCCTGACCTTCGCAGAAGTCCGCGGCCTGCTCGCCGAGGGCAAGCGCGAGGACATCGATGCCCGCTGCGTGGAGATCTTCGCCGAGATGGGCCGGCATTGCGACGTGATCATCGTGGAGGGGACGGACCTCACAGGCCACGACGCCGCCGTCGAATTCGACCTCAACGCACGCCTCGCCAACAATCTCGCTGCCCCCATGGTTGCCGTGGTGGGCGCAAAGGGGCGGAGCGCCGCGGAGGCGGCGGCCGCCGTCGACGTTGCCCGCAAGGAGTTGGCGGCGGAGAACTGCTCCCTGTTGGCCATCATGGTGAACCGCGCGGATCCGGCGGCCGTGGACGCGATCGCTGCCGCCGTAAAGCGCGGCGCGTCCGGCCGGCCGGTGTATATCTTCCCGGAGCTCGATGACATCGCCCGGCCCACCACCGGCGAAGTGGGCGCCGCCCTAGGGATCCGGCAGATCGCCGGCCGTGCGGACATGGAGCGCGACGTCAGGGACGTCAAGGTCGCCGCCATGAACGTGGGCAACTTCCTGAACGTGCTCGACGACGGCGCGCTGGTGATCGTGCCGGGGGACCGGGCGGACGTGATGGTGGCCTGCCTGGCGTCGTCGTTCTCCCCGGAATTCCCGGTGCCGTCCGGGCTGATCCTGACCGGCGGCCTGGCCCCGGATGCCAACATCTACCCCCTGCTTGCGTCGGCGCCGTTCCCGGTGTTCGCCACGACGGACGACACCTACACCACGGCCCGCCGCGTGTCCGAGGTTCGCAGCGAGATCTGGAGCGGGCACCGCCGGAAGGTGGCCTCGGCGCTGGGCCTGTGGTCCCGGCGGGTGGATGAGGCTGAGATCCTTGAACGGCTGCACCTGCCCCGGGCCGAACGCATGACCCCGCTGCGGTTCCTGCACGACCTCATCGAGCGGGCCCGGTCCCAGCGCCGCCACATCGTGCTACCGGAGGGCACGGACGTCAGAATCCTCCGCGCCGCCGAGATCCTGTACCGCCGTGACGTCTGCGACCTCACGCTGCTGGGCCGCGAAACCGACGTCAGGGAGCTCGCCGCCAGCCGGGGCATCGACCTGTCCGGCATCAACATCGTGGATCCTGCCGCCTCGGAGCTGCGCCAGGGATTCGCGGAGAAGTACGCGGAGCTGCGGGCGCACAAGGGCGTGGACCTGGCCCGGGCCCTGGAAGTCATGCTGGACGGCAGCTACTTCGGCACCATGATGGTCCAGCTCGGTGTGGTGGACGGCATGGTGTCCGGCGCCGCGCACACCACGGCCCACACCATCCGCCCGGCGCTGGAGTTCGTGAAGACCCGCGAGGGCGTGAAGATCGTATCGTCGGTGTTCCTCATGCTCATGCCGGACCGTGTGCTGGTCTACGGCGACTGCGCCGTGAACCCCGACCCCAACGAGGAACAGCTGGCGGACATCGCGCTCGCCTCGGCGGAAACCGCGGCCCAGTTCGGCGTGGAGCCCCGGGTGGCCATGCTGTCCTACTCCAGCGGCGGCTCCGGCTCGGGCGAGGCCGTGGAGAAGGTGCGGCTGGCCACCGAGCTGGTGAAGAACCGCCGGCCGGGGCTGCCCGTGGAGGGCCCCATCCAGTACGACGCCGCCGTGGACGCCTCCATCGCCGCGTCCAAGATGCCCGGCTCGTCCGTGGCCGGCCAGGCCACCGTGTTCATCTTCCCGGACCTGAACACCGGCAACAACACGTACAAGGCGGTGCAGCAGACCTCCGGGGCGGTGGCCGTCGGGCCCGTCCTGCAGGGGCTCCGCGAGCCGGTCAACGACCTGTCCCGCGGCTGCACGGTGGAGGACATCGTGAACACGGTGGCCATCACGGCGATCCAGGCCCAGACGGTGTAGCGAGGGCCGGTCAGCTGTTCTCCGGCGCGGCCAGGCTGTCGGGATCTTCCTGCTTGGCCGGCTCGTCGGCCAGTCCCTCCGGTGTAAGGTCCAGGTTCTGAGGATCCTCGGGCTGCTCGGCATGCTTGCCAACCTCCGCGGCCTTGAGGTTTCCCGTGTCGTCGAGGGCCGGGTTCCCGCCGTCGACGCCGGTGGGGTGCTTGGTGGCTGCCCCGGCCGTGCCGGTGTCTGTGGCAACAGGCTCTGTGGCGTCAGGCTCGGTGTTGTCGGGCTGAGCGGTGCCGTTCGTCATGGAAGTCCCTCTCTGCGTGGTGCTGCGGGTCCCGCCGACTCTAAGCGCCTGACGCGGCTTACGCAACGGCACGGCGCGCCGGGTGTGGCCTATTTCGCTTTGTATGGCATTGCGCTCGGAGTGGGTGTCAGCCTCTTCCGTGACGGCAACCTCTAGTTCTACCTCACCGCCGCCGTTGTCCTAGCCGGCGTCGGCCTTGCCGCTTTCCGTGAACTGCGCGCATGAGAAGGGGAGCGGATCATCCACGCCACCGGCTCAACGATCTCATCCACTCGCCGGTCGCTTTTCCATCATGGCGGCGCTGGCTGGTGCGGAGTCGTCGGATTTCAAGGATTAGCGGGACGCCATCCAGGTCAGCGACTCCGTGCTCAGCTAGCAGCTGGCGGTGCTGGAACTGGCCGGCTACGTGAAGATCAGAAAAGGCTTTGCGGGGAAAATGCCGCGCACATCAGCCGGCGTGACCGTCGACGGACGCGCGGCCCGGGACGGACACCTGCAGACGCTTCGGGACATCGCGGGAGGCTAGGATCACGCCCGTCGGTCACCGGCCACGCTCGTGGGGCCCACTTATAGTGGGTGCTAAGGAGCGCTTCGCCAGGCCCCGGCGTGACGCCCGACCGCTGCACCGTCAGTTGTAACCCCCGGCAGCAAGGCTTAGGAGGCCCCATGCTCGTGCTCGTCATCAACTCCGGCTCGTCCTCGCTCAAGTACCAGGTGCGCGACGTCGCCGCCGGCAGCATCCTCACCGAGGGGCTGATCGAGAGGATCGGGATGTCCAACGGCGGCCAGGGCGACGGCGAGGTGGTGGGCCCGGCGGACCACGCCGAGGCCTTGGAGCAGGTGGATGCGGCCATCCACGGGGTGCTCGGTGACCGTGCGCTGGACGCCGTGGGGCACCGCGTGGTGCACGGCGGGGAGCGGTTCGGCGAGCCGGTGCTGATCGACAACGAGATTACCCGGGCCATCGAGCGGCTCAACCCGCTGGCCCCGCTGCACAACCCCGCCAACGTGCTCGGTATCCGCGCCATCGCCAAGAAATGGCCGGACATGCCGCAGGTGGCCGTGTTCGACACCGCCTTCCACCGCAGCCTGCCCGAGCACGCCTGGCGCTACGCCGTGCCGGACGAGCTCTACACCAACCACGGCATCCGCCGCTACGGCTTCCACGGCACCTCGCACGAATACGTCACGCACCAGGCCGCCGCGCTGCTGGATGTTCCGGTGGACGAGTTCGACGGCGTGATCGCCCACCTCGGCAACGGCGCCTCGGTCACCGCGATCCGGGGCGGCAAGTCCGTGGACACGTCCATGGGTTTCACGCCCCTGGAAGGCCTCGTGATGGGCACCCGCTCGGGCGACCTGGACCCCTCCATCCTGGTGTTCTTGGCCCGCACCGGCTGGAATGCCGAGGATCTCGACTCCATGCTCAACCGCGAATCCGGGCTCAAGGGCCTGGCCGGGAACAACGACATGCGCTCGGTGGTGGAAGCCTCCGAATCCGGCGATGCCAAGGCCGCCATGGCGCTCGCGGTCACGTCCTACAGGCTGGCCAAGTACATCGGCGGCTACCACGTGGCCGTGGGCGGAGCGAAGGCCCTCGTGTTCACCGCGGGGATCGGCGAGAACTCGCACCAGTTCCGTGCCCTCGTGGGGGAGCGGCTGGGCGCGCTGGGAATCCAGCTCGACGCCGGGCTGAACAGCGAGCGGTCCAAGGAACCGCGGGTGATTTCCACCGCAGCCTCGGCCATCCCCGTGCTCGTGGTCCCCACGGACGAGGAGCGCGCGATCGCAGAGGCCACGGCCGCCGTCGTATCCGCCGGTTGAGCCCGGCGCAGTCCGCCGGCAAATGACCTACTCCGGATAGGGCGTACCCTCGAACCATGCCTGACATCCGCCTGCCCATCCTCACCGAGCGGCTGATCCTGCGCCGGTTCGAGGCCTCGGACCTGGACGCCTTCCACGCCTACCAGTCGCTGCCGGGAACCGCGCGGTTCCTGCTGCGGGAGGCCAAAACCTACACGCAATCCATGGAGACCCTTGGCCGGTACGCCAACTTCGTCTTCGAGAAGGAAGGCGACTGGATCTGCCTTGCCGTTGATTCCCAGGACGACGCCGGCCTGCTCGGCGAGGTGGTGCTCAAGTGGCTGCCGGGCGTGGGGCAGGCGGAGATCGGTTGGATCATGGCGCCGGATGCCCGTGGCAAGGGGTATGCCACCGAAGCCGCCCAGGCGTTGCTCAAACTCGGCTTCGGGGAACTCGGGTTCCACCGGATCGATGCGAAACTGGACGCGCTTAACACCGCGTCTGCGGGGATCTGCGAACGGCTGGGGATGCGGCTCGAAGCCACTCTCACAGACAACTGGCACTACAAGGGAACCTGGTCCACCGAGCTGATCTACGCCGTTCTCGAGGACGACTGGGCCGGCCGCAACGGCGAAACGACGCCTGTGGAGCAACCGATGCAAACTATGCGGGCCAGACGTCCTGCTGGGCCAGCCTCTCGGTGAATGCGGCCTCGGGCAGCGGGCGGCTGAAGTAGTAGCCCTGCCCGCTGATGCAGCCGGTGCTCCTCAGGTGCTCGGCCTGTGCCGCGTTCTCGACGCCCTCCCACACGGCTTCGAGCCCGCAGGCCCGAATGAGCTGGAGGATGGCCGCGATCAGTGCAGGCTGTGCGGGGTCGCTGCCCAGGGCGGTGAGAAGGGTCCGGTCCACCTTGACCCGGTCCACCGGCAGCCGGCGCAGGTAGCTGATGGAGGAATAGCCGGTGCCGAAGTCGTCGATCTCGAGGCCCACGCCGAGCTTGCGGAGGCTGGCCAGCGTGTAGCGGTCGAGTTCGTTGCCCTGGATGATGGCGCTCTCTGTCAGTTCCAGGACCAGCAGCCCGGGATCCAGCCCGCTAGAAGTGAGGGCGTCGCGGACGTCTTCGATGAACTCGAGGCGCTGGAGGTCGGCGGCAGAGATATTGATCCGCATGGAGAAGTCGTGCCGGCTGGTTTCGGGAGCCTTCCGCCAGCGCCGCAGCTGCTCCACCGACGCCTTGAGCACCCAGTTGCCCAGATCGGAGATCAGACCCGTTTCCTCGGCGATGGGGATGAACTCGTCCGGCATGATGAGACCGCGCGTGGGATGCTGCCAGCGGACCAGGGCCTCAACGCCCTCGATCCGGCCGGTGGCAAGTTCGATGACCGGCTGGTAGAACAGCACCAGCTGCGAGCCGGAGATGGCTGCGCGCAATTCCCCCACCAGCTGGTTCCGGAGCTGCCGGGCGTGCAGCATGGCGGGCTCGAACACCCGCAGTTTGTTGCGGCCGTCCGCTTTGGAGGCGTACATCGCGATATCGGCCTCCACCAAGAGCTGCTCGGACGTCTCTCCGCGGTCGGCAATCCGCAGGCCCAGGCTCGCCCCGCACCGGATGCTCTTGCCGTCCACGTCGATGGTTCCGTTCAGGGAATCCAGGATCCTGTTGCCCACAGACGCGGCCTGGGCGGGGGTGGTGGCGGGAAGGAGGACCGCGAATTCGTCGCCGCCCAACCGGGCCACCATGTCGCCGTCACGGACGCACGCGCGGATCCGCGACGCTACACCGGCCAGCACCTTGTCGCCCATCGAGTGGCCCAGCGAGTCATTGATACTTTTGAAGGCATCAAGGTCCAGCAGCAGCAGCGCGGGCGGCAGGCCGCCGTCGGACGCTTCCGCCTGGGCCTCGTTAACGGCGCTGACCAGCGCGGAGCGGTTGTAGAGTCCCGTCAGGGAATCGGTGAGGGCCATATGCTGGAGCTCCCGATGCGCCGCGTTGAGCATCCGGGTGCGTGATTCCACCCGTTGCTCCAGCTCCTGATAGATGATCTGGAGGTCCTCGGCGAGCAGGTTGGTGCCCATGATCACGGCATCGAGCTCGTCCCTCGCCTCGGAAATTTCAATGCGCGAATGGAGCTCTCCCGAGGCGAGGCGGACGATGCCGTCCAGGAGCTGCCCCAGCCGGGGATCGGCGTTACTAAACATCGCCGCCATTACGCCTTGTCCATGCGGGCCAACCAGTGGAGGGCTTCGTGGTCCGAGGTGAAGTACTTTGCCCGGGCAGACCCGAATTCGGCGCCGAGCAGGAAATGCCCCAGCAGCCGGTCCACCGGAGATTCGCCGACGATCGCCCAGGCAGACACTGAAGAAATGGCCGCGTAGGCCGCACGCGCGTCGCGGCTCACGGACGCAACCCCGGTTACGTGAAGGACGACGGCGACCCGCCGGTCCCCGGCAAGGTCACCGAGCTGCTCGCGCAACTGGGCGGCTGCCGTCTCGTCCAGGTCCGCACCGGAGGGCAGCACGGCCTTGACGGCCAGCTCAGGCAACACGGTGCAGACGACGCAGGCCACGGGCAGTACGTCCGCCGTGGCCGGCATCTCCGGGACTGCACCGGGAACCATGGTTGCTTCTGACACTTACCCCCCCTGAAGAAACCTCGGCTGACGTCTGATGGAAGCGAGATAATCCCGCACCATGGCGCTCCGCTCCGTTGCGGCAGCCGTATCGAACAGCGTAACCGCCTCGTCAAGGATCTGCAGGGATTCGGTGTCGTTTCCCTGGGCCATCATGGCTTTGCCCAGGACGAACGACGCCTCCGCCGCCGTCTGGGTGGCGAGGACGGGGAACTTGTCGCGGAGGGGCGCCAGGATGGTGATCGCGGAATCCATGTCGCCGGTGAGATAGTACCAGTGGGCGCGGACCAGGGACATCTCCAGCATGTCGCGCTCGCTGCCGCCCACTACTTCCGTGGCGAGTTCGGCGCGTTCGATGCAGCGGAGGGTGGCGGCGTTGCTGAGCTGGGCGTGTAGGCGCATTTCCGCGGAGCCGCGGTTGAAACGGGCCCAGAGGTCCACGTCGCGGGAGGGGGAGAGCCTTTCGGCCGCGAGGTCATGGTATTCGCTGCCCTCCGTAACCCGGTTGGTGAGGAAGGCGACGTTGCCGATCACCCAGTAGGCCTTGCCCGCAGTGTCGTCGTCCACGTGGTCGGTGAGCAGCGTCTTCAGGTCCAGGCACTCGCGCCACGCTGCGTCCAGCCGGCCGCTTTCGGCGAGGGCGGCGATGAGCGCCTGCTGGGCCTGGATGTGCAGGTACACGTTTTCAAAGTCCCCGGCCACCAGACCGGCAGCTACGGCGGCAGCGTCGACCGCCTCCGGAAGGCGGCCCAGTCCCTGCAGCGAATGCGCCAGCAGGATGTTGGCACGGGCGCCGAGATCGGGGGCGGACGCAGCCACCGGATGCGCGGCGATTGTTGCCGCCAGTTGCTGGCATTCCTGAATGGAACCTTGGTCCCGCAGGCATTCGACCTGCAGCAGCACCATCTTCCACCAGCGGTGGTCATCGCCGGATTCGAGTGCCAGGGCCGCGGCCTGCCCGGCCTGGGCGTATCCGGCGCTGTAGTCCCGGCGCTTCCAGCTCTCGCGGGCCTCAAGCTCGGCAATCACGAAGGGCGATAAATCTCGAGACATCGGCATGCTGACAATTATCCATGGACCGCGCGTTACGCCGACCTGCGCGCCACTTCAAGTGAGCTTGTTACGCTGCGGGCGGATTCATTAAGCGAATGGTTTTGCCATAGAAAATCGTGCCTAGAAAAACCTTGCAAAAACTTGAGGAAGGAACCGTATACTTCCCCCGTAACCAGTAATGCACTTCACAAATGAAAGGATCAGCGGATGAAGAAAATTGCCGCAACACTTCTTATGACCGGCATCCTGGCAGTTGCAGGCTTCGCTGCTCCTGCCAACGCTGCACCAAAGAAGGACACCACCACCACCACGTCCGCGCCTTCGAAGTCAGAGGTCACCTACGCATCGATCGGCTGGTGGCCCAACTAAGGTTGGTGCATAACTCAGCGCGATATGAAACTGCCCCGGGCCTGCTGGTCCGGGGCAGTTTCTGCGTAGAACAGTGTGGCCTTTTAAGGCCCTGCGACCGGCAGGTGGACGGACACGGTGGTGCCTGCACCCAGGGAAGACGCCAGCTCCAGCGATCCGCCGTGGCGGCGCACAATGTCGTGGGCGATTGCCAGGCCCAGCCCGCTGCCCGGTACAGCGGCTGAGGAGGCGTTGGACGCCCGGTAGAAACGCGTAAACACCTGGCCGATTTCCTGTTCCGGAATTCCGACGCCGGTGTCCGTGATCCGCACTGCGGCCGACGGATTTCCGTCCCCCGGCGGGTCCAGCATGACGCTGATACTGATCCGGCCGCCGTCGGGCGTGAATTTGATGGCGTTAGCCACGATGTTCGTGAAGACCTGCTCGAGCTGCGCCTCGTCCGCCTGGATCTTCACGTCCTCGTGGGAATCGGCGCCGGTGATAACCACGTTGCGCGATTCGGCCAGCGGGCGCAGGGCGGCAACCACGATCCGCAACACCTGTCCCAGCTCCACCTGCTTGAGGTTCAGGTGCCCGGATCCGTCCTGCTGCGAGACGGTGAGCATGTCCTCGATCAGCCGCCTGAGCCGGTTGGAATTCCGCGAGATGACTTCCATCATCGACTCGATGCCAGCCGGCACCGGGCCGCCGGCGCCATCGCGAATCATGTCGAGGTAGGCGGTGATGGACGTCAGCGGGGTCCGGAGTTCGTGGTTGACGGTGGCCAGAAAGTCCGTTTTGGCTTTGTCCAGTTCCCGGAGCTGCTGCAGCACCTGGACCTGCGCACTGATCAGGTGGCCCTGGATGAGGCTGTGGGCGAGGTTTCCCGCGACGTGCTGGATGAGGGCGATCTCGGCCCTGGTCCATTCGCGAGGCGCGTCCACCTGCGCGATCCAGATGATGCCGAGCGCCGAGTCGCCGTCGCCCACGGGAACCACCACAGAGGCGCGGCCGGAGACGAGCTCGGACCAGCCGTGGAGTCCCTCTGTGAGCGGGAAGGTTGGTTCTGCCTGATGATCCGCCACCGCCAGCACATCAGCCTCGGACCAAAGGCTGGTGGCCAGGTCACGGGCCGCGTCCTCGTAGGAGCCGAGCGAATCCGGAAGCCGGGGAAACCCGGGCCTGCACCACTGGGCACTGATACGGGGCACGCGCGAATCGTGGAAGGTGGTGAACCAGACGTGGTCCGCGCCGAGGGACTCGCCGAAGCCCCGGACCAGGTGACCGGCCATCTGCTGCGGGCTGTTGGTGCCGCGGATGGCAGCGGAAACGTTTCGAAGGCTCTCGCGGAGGAACTCCGCATGCGCGCGTATCCTCCGGCGCTCGCGGGCACGGCCGATCAGCGTTTCCACCCGGTGGGTCAGTTCCTGCGCGCCGGCGCCGCGGGAGATGTAGTCGGCGATGCCCCACGGCTCCAGCCGCGCCAGGTCGAAGTCGTCTGCGAGGTCCACCAGGAGCAGCACGGGTGTGCCCTCCCAGATGAATTCACTCGCGAGCGCAGTATCAAGAAGCACGACGGCGGCATGGTTCCGTTCCAGCTCCACGGCGAGGGACCCGCCGTCGGACGCTGCATGGACGGTGAAACCGGCCGCGATGAGGACGTTGCCCGTGGCCGCCAATCGGTCCGGCTCGGGTATTGCAACCACGGCTATGCGCGGTGCGGAAAGACTCTCCGCCGGTGCCTGAACCACTTTGCCCCCTGTGTTGCGCGTCGCCAGCGTGCGGCTTCCCGTGATTTTGGACTCACATTATCAGCCCCCGGACCGCGTTGGCCGTGAACGCGTTGGCCTGTAGCTTGATACTGTCCCATCAGCCACCGCGGAGGTCTAGATTGTGAATGCCGAAGGCAGCGGCCGGAACACGCTGTTTCATCTGATCCTGGACGCCGAGGGGCTGCTGCGGCTCACGTGGGCCAGGGGTGCCAGCATCACCGAAGCGGATGCGGAGTCCGCCATGGAGGACGTCAATGCCCTCTGTGGCTCCGGCCGCCACCCGATGCTCGTGGACATGGCCACCACCGCCGAGGTCAGCCGGGGAGCGAGGACCGTGTTCGGGCGTCCGTGCCAGGCCTCGAGGATTGCACTGCTCGGATCCTCGCCCGTGGACAGGGTGATCGCCAACTTCATTCTCGGCATCAACAAGCTCCCGTGCCCCACGAGGTTCTTCACGTCCGAGCGCGACGCCCTGGCCTGGCTGAAGGTCGTATAGCCTCACCGATTGGGCCTGGGCCTGGGCCTGGGCCTGGACCTGGACCCGGGCGGCTGGACGGCCGGGCGACCGGCCCGGCGGCGGCGTGGCGCGTGGATTCAACGGGCCTGGAGCACCGAGAAGTATCCCGGGATCTGTTCGGGTTCGGCGGATGTCAGCGGTCGGGTTTCAATGACGGCGGGGCCGTCCTCCACCACGTCCCACAGTGACTCTGGAAATGCCCGCAGGCGCTGAGCGGCGCCGAAACGTCCGGGCATCGGCAGGCCGCAGATGGCATCCCTCAGCGGCGCAGGAATGAACTGCCGGGTGGCGCCAAGGTGGCTGACGTACTCGACGGCGTTGCCCCGGAAGTCCGTTTCGGCCAGGAATACGCGCCCGCGTTTCCCCAGCAGCGGGTGCAGTTGTTCAGCCAGAGCAGCCTGGTCCCGGCGCTTCAGCACGTGCAGGACGCCGCGGATGAAGACGTTCGCCTCACCGGACACTCCGGCCTCGGTCAGTGCTGCGTTCACTGAGCGCGCCGCCCCGGGAGCCGTCATGTCTGCGGTAATGAAGGAGATCCGCTCCAGTCCCTCGGATTCGGCCCGCGCCTTGGCCACGGCATTGGCGGACACATCCACGCCAAGAACATGGGGGAAGTGGGCAGCCAGCCGGCGGCTAAACGTCCCGTTGCCGCAGCCGACGTCCACGATGGGAAGGTCCGGATTCATTTGCCGCTTCAGGTGTTCCAGGTAGCCCTGCAATTCGTGGTCGTCGCCGGAGTCCCACAGCACGTCGCCCCGGGCCCCAGTGGTGCGGACCTTGCCCCAGTACTGGTCCCAGGCAGCCTGCGGATCCTTGGGCGCCGCGGACGACAGCCTCACCAGTTTGGGAATCAGCAGGTATTTTTTCAACGCCGAGAGCATCGTCCAAATATATGGTGTGCCGGGCGTATGTCTGGCGCGGCGCCCGGCGTCAGGCCTCCGTTCGTGTCCGATTTGCCGGAAATGGCCGCTTGGCTACCGGGGCAAGCGGCCATTTCCGGCAATCGGGAGGTTGGCAGGTTGAAGAAGGGCATCCACGGAGCACCCGATCGACGGAATTGCAGGGCGAATTTATGGGGCGGATTGGGCGGGAGCGCTTGTTGCCGGCACCGTGCCCGTCGGGACTGGACCCGCCGGGGCCGGGGCGGGAGCCGGAGGCGCCGTATTCGCCGGCCCCGGTGTGGCGGGTGCAGCGGACTCGGCCGGGACTGGCGCGGCCGGGTCAGCGGGCTGCGTCCCGGAACCCGCCGTCCCCGAACCCGCCGGTGCCGGTGGCGGACCCGGTGTTGATGATCCGGGCGAGGGAACCTGCGATTGCCCGCTTCCCGCCGTCGGCGACGGGCCCGGCGACTGGCTGGTGGCGGCGCCCGGTTTGGACAGGGACGCGCTGGGGTCGTTCCGGATGATGTCCATGATCTGTTCCTTGTAGGCGTCGAGCCGCGACTGGATCTCGGACAGGGGAACGTCCTGCAGGGTGCGGCCGAACTCCGCGATTTCCTGCCACAGGGCGCTGAGCCTGGTCATGCCGTCAGCGCTCAGGGGGCCGTCGAGGGTCAGGACCAGTTGGCTGGCCAAGGCATAGGTGAGGCACCGGACGCAGTTATAGTTGGCGGCCGCCGAGAGGTTTTCGGGGACAACCACGTCCGCCTGGCCCACGATCAGCACCACCTGGAAGCCAACAGCCACCGCTGCGCAATCCGTGCAACTGGCGAAGGCGTACGCCTCATTGCGCGTATCCACCGGCCCGTCTTCCGCCCACACGAGGGCGAAGGCGACGTCGTACGTCACGGAACCGTCGGCGGTGTTCACGGTCAGGGCCTGGTTGCCGTCCTCTTCCGGGGCCGCCGGCTTGTCGAACGGGAAGACCCACGACGGCGCCGGGGCCGCACCGCCGGTTGCCGCGCCGTGGTCAGGCTGGTCGGCTGGGTTCGGACCGGAAGATTGGCCCTGCCGCGGAACGAGCACCATGCTGAGCTGCGGCTTGCCGCGGGTGGGCAGTGAGGTTCCTTCAGGCCACAACGCGACCGTCCGGCCCGGCCGCCCCTCCTGAAGGGCAGCGTCTCCGCCGGAAAGCGCGGGATAGACGGCGGCTGTCGCGTCGAACAGAGTCCCGCGTTCGTACGGCTGCACCGGGCGATACGCGTCGGGCGCGGGCCACCACGCCCAGGCCAGGCCGGCCAGAACGGCAACGACGGCGGCCATGGCAGTGCCGCGCCGCAGCGGTCTTCCGCGGGTCTTTTTCCACAGCCCCACGCTGAGCTGCCGAACGAGGCGCACCAGCATGTAGCCGATGCCCAGCACGGGAAGGGCGACGACGGCAATCGCCAGGACACGCACGGCGGCGTCGGCCAAGTTGCCGCTCGAAAGGCTGCCAGTCAGCATGGCCTGCTGGTGCTGCAGGCTCGCCCACGCCGTGCCCAGCAGGCGCGGAAGGGAGGCCACCATGAGCACCGTGCTGCCCAGCAGGAGCGGGACGGTCACCAGCACCCAAGCGGTGATGACGGCCCGTGCCCAGGGCCTCAGGGCCTGCGCCTCCGGTTCAGGCTTTCGCCAGTTCCACGGCAGCAGGGCCTGCAGCGTGGGCCTGATGCGCTGGAACAGGTCCGGCACGCCTGTGGCATCGGCCAGGATGTGGTAGCCGTCGAAGCGGACCAGGGGCATCAGCTGGCGGACCATCTGCAGGATTTGTGTGAGCACCACAAGCAGCAGCGCATCGTAGCGGGTAGCCCACCAGATGCCCATGATGGCTACCGCCACGATTGCGTTGAAGTACAGTCCGCCGATGTCAGTGCGCAGCCGGCCGCCGCGTCCCAGGCGGTAGGAATCCGTGACGTCCGTGTAGAAGGCCGGCCAGACGAGGTACAGGCCCGCGCCCATGGCGCCCGGCGTCGCTCCGCCGCGGCGGGCAGCGGCCGCATGACCGAATTCGTGGAAGCCCGCGGACAGGATGGTGACGGCGAGGATGAGCAGCAGGAGCCCCGGGTTGGCGAAGGCATCGTGAGTGGCCGAGGCGAGGCCCTTGACCATGAGGACCCACCAGCAGGAGGCCAGGAAAGCCACAGCAACGGCCGCCACGATCAGCGGGTGGAAGAGGGCGGCGAACGGCGCTGTCAGCTTCCGCGTCCGCTCCGGATCGGTGACCGTATACCGGAACCGCATGCCCAAAAGGGGATCCGACTTCCGGACCTCAGGCTGGGAACCGTCGGCGAGCCGCAGCAGCCCCAGCGGCAGCAACTGGCCCTCGAGCAGCGTCCGAACGTTGTCGGCGCTGACCAGTTTCCCGAATCGGGCACTGGCATACTCCGCGATCTCCCCGGAGTCGCGCTCGCCGTCAACGGCTTCCAGCACGAGGAACAACAGACGCGTCAGCTGGATGGTTTGGCCGTCGGACCGGCGGACCAGGCACGGTGCTTCCCGGTAGCCGGAGCCCTTGGCCTCGCCGATCAGCTGGATGCCGTCCGCGCGGACAGGCACCCCACGAGGACGGGCGTCGACGGCGGCCGGCGCAACAGGCGCACCCCTTGGCCGCGTGCCCGGCCCCGGAACCGAGGTCGGACTTGCTGCGGACGCAGGAGAAACCGGCGGGCCGTCCGGGTTGGACGGCCCGCCGGACACAGTGCTCATCCGGGAACTACTGCTGGAGATCGGACTGCTGGTCCGCAGAGGCAGCTGCCGAACCGTCGATGTTCTGCGTGATGATGGCGTCCTGCTGCGACACGGCGGTGGCGTCGCTGTCGATGGACCCGATGTTGGCGGCCACCGCGGCATCGATCGGGGCGGCCACGTTGGCGTTGGCAGCCACGGCTCCGTTGATGGGAGCGGCAATGTCGGCATCGGCTGCGAGGTCCACGTTGACGTTCAGCAGGTCGCCGTCCAGTGCCGACGAGGGATCCGCAGGAAGGGCGCCGACATCCGGAACGGTGCCGTCCGGAACGGTGCCAGCCGGGACCGCGCCGTCGAGAACTTCGCCGCCGTCAACCGTGTTCGGGCCGGTGGTTGCGGAGTCGCCCCCATCGAGTGTTGCGGAGCCGGTGCTGTCAGGGGTCCCGCCGTCGACACTCTCGGGGCCCTGGCCGATGGTGCTGTCCTGGACGGAGTCGGCCGTGGCGTCGGCAGTGATTCCCTGGTCGATGATGACCCCCTGATCGGCAAGAGCCTGGGACTCGGAGCCGAACGAGAGGATGTTCGCGGATGCCGCGGCGTCAATCGGGGCGGCGACGTTGGCGTTGGCGGCCACCGCGAGGTCGATCGGCGCTGCCGCGTTGATGCCCAGATCAAGGTCGGCGTTGAGGTCTAACACGGACGCGACTTCCTTGTCCGGCAGGGCCGTTCCCGCCTGGGCCAGGAGTTCGTCATCGGAAAGCGGCGTCATTCCCTGTTCGTTGCTCACGCTATGCTCCAGTTCCGGCACCGGGTTCCCTGCCCCCAGCGGACAGGTGCACCGAAGATGTGCCCGTATGCGAGTCAATAGTAAGCATGATGATCAATTTTCGGCAGCTGACGTCCACCGGGAAGCGTCGGTCGGGATCCATGAAGCCGTAACGGTGCCCTGCTGGAATACTGGCACGATGATCACCGAGCACGCACTCCTGCCCGTGACGCCCGGCCGGGAGCAGGACTTCGAAGTTGCCTTCGGCCGGGCGCGCGGGATCATTTCCTCCATGCCCGGATTCCGGAGCCTGCGGCTGTCACGGTCAATGGAATCCCCGAGCACATACCTGTTGCTCGTCCAGTGGGACCGCCTGGAAGACCACACGGTCGGCTTCCGGGAATCAGTCCAATACCAGGAGTGGAAGCAGCTCCTGCATCGCTTTTACCAGCCGTTCCCCGTCGTGGAGCACTTCCAGGAAGTGTTTGCGGACTAACGGGGGACCCGGGACCCCGCGGACTACCGGGGCACCCGGGATTCCGGGGACCTCGCAACTCGATGGTTACTCCGTGCGGGGTTATTTGAGCCCTGCGCCCGGCAGCAGCTCCTTGGCTCCGAGGGAGTCGGCGATGAAGGCGTAGTCCCAGGCCCGTTCGCGCCACTGCACGTACCGGCCGGAGGCGCCGCCGTGGCCGCCGTCCATCTCGATCTTCATGACGATCGGCTCTGTGCCGGTGGTCTTGCTGCGCAGCTCCTGCACCCACTTGGCGGGCTCGACGTAGAGTACGCGGGTGTCGTTGAAGGACGTCACGGCGGCGATCTTGGGGTAGGCGGCCGCACGCACGTTCTCGTACGGAGTGTAGGACTTCATGTACTGGTACACCTCGGGGTCGGTGATGGGGTTGCCCCATTCCTCCCACTCGAGTGCAGAAAGCGGCAGCTCGGGGTCCAGGATGGTGTTCAGCGCGTCCACGAACGGCACTTCCGCCACCACGGCCGCATACTTCTCCGGGGCAAGGTTGGCCACGGCGCCCATGAGCAGGCCGCCCGCGGATCCGCCCAGCGCCGCGATCCTGTCCGGTGCTGCCCAGCCCGATGTAGCCAGCCAGTCCGTGGCCGCGATGAAGTCTGTGAAGGTGTTTTTCTTGGTGAGCTTCTTGCCGTTCTCGTACCAGTGCCGGCCCAGCTCGCCGCCGCCGCGGATATGCGCAATCACGAAAACAACGCCGCGGTCCAGCAGTGACAGCCGGGCAATGGCGAAGCCCGGATCCATGCTCAACTCGTACGAGCCGTAGCCGTACACCAGGCCGGCCGCAGTGGAGTCCCGTGCAACCGACGTGTGCCGCAGCACCGAGAGGGGAATCCTGGTGCCGTCGGCCGCCTCTGCCCACTCGCGCGTGGCCACGTAGTCGGACCCGTCATAGCCGCCGAGCACCGGGCTTTCCTTGCGCAGCAGCAGCTCACCCGCGGGCCGCTCCGGGGTGGGCAGCACGAAATCGTAAACTCGTGACGGTGTGAAGTAGGACGTGTAGCCCAGCCGGATCACGGGGGCCTCGTAGTCGGAGCCGCCCACGCCTGCCGTGTAGAGCTCCTCGTCGAACGCCGGTTCCACAGGGGCTTCCTGGCCGGGCGTTCCCAGACCGGCCAGGGGAATCACCTGGACGCGCTCGATGGTGTCCTTCCGGATTGAAACAACCAGGTGCGTGGAGGTGACGCCCGCACCGTTGACCCGGACCTCGTCGGAATGCTCGACGACGGTGGTCCATCGCTGCTCGGCCAGCGGCTTCGCGAATTCGGCCGGGTCCACGAGCGAAACCATCGAGTTCACGGCGTTGCGGTTGTGGGTGATGACGACGCGCTCCCCGCCGTCGAGCAGGAACGGTTCTGCCTCGTAGAGGACACGTTCGTCGCGGGAGATCACGGTGGTGAGGGCGGCTTCGGGATCGTCAAAGCGCAAAAGGCGCGTTTCGCTGTACTCCGAGCAGCCGATGCCCAGCACGAGGTGACGCCTGTCGGACGAGAGCTCAAAGCCCAGCCACATGGCGACGTCGTCCTCCTGGTAAACCACCTCGTCGTCGGTGACCGGCGTGCCCAGGACGTGGGCCTTGACCTGGTACGGGCGCCAGGAATCATCCACGACCGTATAGAAGATCCGGGTGCCGTCGGGGGAGAAGGAGACGCCGTAGAAGACATTCTCGATGACGTCCGGAAGCAGCTCACCGGTGCGGAGGTCCTTGATGCGCAGGGTGAAGCGCTCGTCGCCGGAGTTGTCCACGGCGTAGGCGTACAAATGACCGTCCACGGTGACAGCGGAGCCTCCCACGGAGAAGAAGGGCTTGCCTTCGGCCTCCACGTTGCAGTCAAGCAGGACTTCTTCGCCGGGAATTTCGACGCCGGCCTCCACTGCCGGGGGAGTCCAGTCGGCCACGCGGTTGCCGGTGTCCTGGGCGCGGACGCGGCACTGGATGCCGTACTCCTTGCCTTCGACCGAACGGCTGAAGTACCACCAGGCATCCTTGCGGTTGGGGACGGACAAGTCTGTCTCCTGGGTGCGGCCCTTGATCTCCTGGAAGATGGCATCCCGCAGCGGCTCCTGGTGGGCGGTGACGGCTTCCTGGTAGGCGTTTTCGGCCTTCAAGTGGGCCACGACCTCGTCGGATTCCTTCTCCCGGAGCCACTCGTAGTTGTCCACGAAGGTGTCGCCGTGGTGGGTGCGCTCTGTCGGCACTTTCTTGGCGACCGGCGGCGCCGGGGAGGCGGCGGCGGAGTCTGCGGAGTGCTGCAGTGGAGTCTGGGTCATTCCTTCAATATATAGATCCGCACTGACATTTTGGCGGCCGTTCGCTACCGGGGGAGAGGGCCGTGGTGGCTAACATGTTTTGGCACCTGACAGCGATGCCCCTGCCCACGCATACGAGGTATTCGGAGAGCTTGGCTTCCCTACGGCGTCAGGCGGGGATGGATGAGTGGGATGGTTCCGGGTTCCGTCCGCGCCCCATTGAGCGGACGGAACCCGAGCCAGGGTTACGTGTTCGTGCCGTCGCGCTGAGTGGCGCTGAACACCAACTTCACGGTTGCCGACTTGTTGCCCGGGAAGCCTGCGGACTTGCTTTGTCCGATGAGCCTTACTTTCATGCAAAACCCTTTAGAACCTGCAGGGATTCCATCAAGATTGGCTCAAGATAGCGTCAGGCGCAGGGCGTTGGGGATATTTGTGACGGCGCCAGCATGGAATAGGCCCACCGAGTACGCTGTCTTCGCCGCGGGCCCCGGGCGTATCCTGAAGTCGCGTCCGCAAACCGGAACCAATCCAGCAGCCGAGGGGCAGCCATGACCATTCCGCCAGTGCACGAGCCCGAGCCGTTCCCGCCGGAACCGGGCCCCGATCCGATGTCGCCGCACCCGAACGGCCCTGATCCCTCCGGCCCCACGCCGCCGAGTCCGTTCCCGGTGCCGGAGCCGCCTGGACCGCTTCCTGTGCCGGACCCCGGGCCGGCCCCGCTGCGTCCGGACCCCACCCGAGACTAAGCTGCCCGCCGATACAACGCACCGGCCGGTTGCGCTTGCCGGTCGTCCGCGGGTTGAGCCTGCTGAGAATCGGCTTTCGACGGGCGAAACCAGCGGCCTTGATTGCTGTCGGCTCAGTCACCCGTAAACCGGTCTTCCCGCAACATTCAGACTTTTCCTGTTACCTGCATCACATTTGGGTTAGGGTTGTCTTCGGTCGCAGCGTCGCGGCCGTGCATGAGGGGAGATGTTCGTTGAACCATAAGCTCAAGGTCCTGGTCCGGCTGGATCTGGAATGCGGCGAAGCTCAGGTTGCCGCCCAAGGAAATGTAACCGCCCGAAGCATTCAAGCTCTGTACGTCGTCATGAAGCGCGCCAACCACCTCAAGCAGGGACTTCAGCTTGTTGTGGACGTCAGCCACGCGCGTGTTGAACCCTCCGCACTGGAGGAGCTCCGTGAATGCTCCAAGACCCACCACTTGCCACGCTCGATCGACCCGCTGCAGTCCGAGTGCAACGTCCGCGTTCTGGCACCGGCCGACGGCGGTTCGGGAACCGCCGCTTCGACGGCACCGCTGGCGGTGGCTGCCTAGTACTGGCGGCTGCTTAAACATCACCTGCTGCCCGGCATCGCCGCAGATTTCCTATCGTCGCCGCATTCGGCGAGTAGGAAATTTTACGCGGGCGAACCGCCGTCGACGTCAGCTGTTCAGCCAGCCGCCAGCCAACAAGGCACCAACTCAGCCGCCAGCAGGCCGCAAATCACTTGTCGGGATCGGGGTTCCGCACGTCGCGGGACCCGATGTCCGCTGCCCCGAGCACCTCAGCCACGGGAGCGTGCGTCGTATCGTGTTCGCGTATCCGAATCTCAGGGTGGTGCAGGTCCAGTGCCGGACGCTCCGAGCGGATGCGCGGCAGGGACGTGAAGTTGTGCCGCGGTGGCGGGCAGGACGTGGCCCACTCCAGTGATGCGCCGAAGCCCCACGGGTCATCGACCATGACTTTTTCGGTGCTGCGGGCGGTGATGTAGACGTTCCAGAAGAACGGGATCAGCGACGCACCGAGCAGATACGAACCGACCGTCGAGAACTGGTTCATCCATGTGAAGTTGTCCTGTGGCATGTAGTCGGCGTAGCGGCGGGGCATGCCTTCCACGCCGAGCCAGTGCTGGATCAGGAACGTGCCGTGGAAGCCGAGGAACAGCATCCAAAAGTGGATCTTGCCGAGCCGTTCGTTGAGCATCTTCCCTGTCCACTTCGGCCACCAGAAGTAGAAGCCGGCGAACATCGCGAACACCACGGTGCCGAACACCACGTAGTGGAAGTGCGCCACCACAAAGTAGGAGTCCGAGACGTGGAAGTCCAGCGGCGGCGACGCCAGGATGATGCCGGTGAGGCCGCCGAAGAGGAACGTAATGATAAAGCCGAGGCTCCACAGCATGGGGGTCTCAAACGTCAGCGAGCCGCCCCACATGGTGCCGATCCAGTTGAAGAACTTCACACCCGTGGGCACGGCGATGAGCATGGTCATGAAGGCAAAGAACGGCAGCAGCACCGAGCCGGTGACGTACATGTGGTGCGCCCACACGGTCACGGAGAGGGCCGCAATTGAGATCGTGGCGTAGACCAGGCCCTTGTAGCCGAAGATCGGTTTGCGGCTGAACACTGGGAAGATCTCGGAGACGATGCCAAAGAACGGCAGCGCGATGATGTACACCTCGGGGTGGCCGAAGAACCAGAACAGGTGCTGCCACAGAATGGCGCCGCCATTGTCCGGATCGTAGATGTGCGCACCGAAGCGGCGGTCCGCCCCCATCGCGAACAGTGCTGCGGCCAGCGGCGGGAAGGCCATAATCACCAGAACAGCCGTGATCAGCGTGTTCCAGGTGAAGATCGGCATGCGCCACATGGTCATGCCCGGGGCGCGCATGCAGATGATGGTGGTGATGAAGTTGACCGCGCCGAGGATGGTGCCGAAACCGGACAGCGCCAGGCCAAACACCCACAGGTCCCCGCCGATCCCGGGGGTGAACGTCGTGTTGTGAAGCGGCGCGTACGCGAACCAGCCGAAGGACGCCGCGCCCTGCGGGGTGATGAAGCCGGAGACGGCGATGGTGGAGCCGAACAGGAAGAACCAGAAGGCCAGCGCGTTCAGACGGGGGAACGCGACGTCAGGGGCGCCGATCTGCAGYGGCATGATGACGTTCGCGAACCCGGCAAACAGCGGGGTCGCGAACATCAGCAGCATGGCCGTGCCGTGCATCGTGAACAGCTGGTTGTACTGCTCCTTTGTCTGCAGGATCTGCATGCCCGGCTCAAACAGCTCGGCACGGATCAGCAACGCCATCACGCCGGCGAGGCAGAAGAACACGAAGGACGCGATCAGGTACATGTAGCCGATAATCTTGTGGTCCGTGGACGTGATCCACCTGACCACCATGCTGCCCTTCCGCCGGGGCACCACATCGGGAACTCCGGCGGCGGTCAAACCTGGTTGTTGATATGCGGTCATTGTCAGCCACTCCCTGGCATCGCGCTTCAGGTATTCAGCCCCGTACTGCTCCGCGGACGGTGGTGCTTTCGCGGGACAGCAGCAGTGCCAGCGCGATCATGCCCACGCCCAGCAGGAAATGCAGCCAGTTGTCCGCGGTATTGACCGGGACAAAGTTTGCTGCGGATTCGTGGCCCACGATCAGTCCGTACAGCCAGAGGATCAGATAAACAATTCCGCCGTAAAGGAGGAAGTTCTTTGCCTGCGCGGGCGTGCGGCCCATCAGGATGCCGGCCACACCGAAGAGCATATGGACGATATTGTGCAGGATGGAGACTTGGAACACACCCAGGAGCATTGCTTCCGAGGCGTGCCCGGCGAGGCCCAGCGACCCGAAGTTGCTGGTGATTCCGGGAATGAAGCCAAGAATGCCGACGAGCAGGAACACTGCCCCGACAGCTTGGGACGCCAGCTGGAGCCTGGTTCGGGCACCGGCAGCGGCGTGGGTCATAGCCATGTTGCACTCTCCTTACCTAGTGGCCGGTCAGTCCGGCACCTCCATCTGGAACCCGCAACCGCAGCGCAGGAGGCGCGTGGGCAGATGGACGTCGTGGATGGTGTGGCGCCGGGACAGCTCGTGGCCGTAGATGCTGCTGGTTCCGGAGCTGACGGAGATCATAGGCGTGCCGCAGTGGAAGTATTCACCGCCGAACTGCAGAACGCCCATCACCTGGCCGTGACGGTTCAGGACGGCGGCGACGTCGTGCACGCTCGCCGCGTGGGCGTAGAAGTAGTCGCATTCAACACAGGTATAGGACACATCCACTAGGCCCTCTTGAGGGGGGTGCAAAGCTTCGATGGATTCGACGATCAGGTGCTCGTCGGTCTGGCATTCAGGGCACCACAACCGATCGCCCGACGGCCTGTGCATCCCGCCGGGAAGGGGGGCGTTGGAGATGGTCGACATTGACGCGCTCCTGTTTAAGGGGATCACTGCGCCCTGACTGCTAGAGCGCGATCCCACGCTTAAAATAACCCCCGCGTGCCCGGCAAACAAGAGCAGGGCACAGCCGGCGAAGGGCGCCGGGTTTAAGCCGGCTCTCACGGGTGCCTGCAACGCCTGCTGAGCCCGCGAAACGGGCTGCCCTGACGTACCGCGATGCCTGACGGCACCCGGGCTACAGGCGTTCTGCGTCGTCCTGTGGCGCCGGGTTCCGTGGCGGGAGGTGCTGAGGCGCCGGGCTCTGCCGAGACGCTTTCTGTTGCGCCAGGCCTTGCGGCCCAGGGTCTTGCGGGGCCGCGCCTGGCTGAGCAGGACCCGGCTGCGTAGGGCTTGGCCCGGCACCCTCCTCACGCCTCAGCAGATAAAGTGCCCACTTGCCGCCGGCGGCACCTGAAATGAAGTAGAACGCAACCACCACGGCCGTGACCGTGGTCAGCGACGCGAGGAGCTGGTCCGAGAGGAGGATGCGATTTGGGCCGGGGGTGAAGAAGACGGCCCAGGAGACCAACACAAGATAGAGCAGCACCACCGTGGCCGCGATCGCGTCCCGGATGGCTTCGGCTTCAGGAAGCTTCCGGTCATCGCGCTGATGTGTCCAGACGCCGAAGAAAGTGATGACGATGAGCAGCCCGGCTCCCAAGAGGTAGCCAAGATCCTCGAAGAGCCACGTTTGCCGGCCCTGGATCGCAATCTTGTAGGACACGTTCTCGGCGATGGGCGCGAGGAAGACAACCAGAAAGTCAGGGAGGATGACCCGGCGCAGGAGCGGATCGCGGGTGCGGCCATGCGCTGGGCCGGGGCCAGGCCCATTGGTTCGATGGTCAGTCATGCCATGTCCACCCATCTCCAGGTCTTCCCGAATATGTGTGGCCAGTGTGACCCTCCACCGAACCTGCGTCAACCCGGCGAAGACACAGACTAGAGCCCGACTGCTGACAGGACGCCTTCACTTGGATACGCTGGAAAAACAAGTCTCTGGATGAAACTCCGGTCGCACCCAGGGACTTTCGAACACCTATCTGCGGGCACCTCCACGGCAGGAGCACCGAGGTGAACAGAACCAGAGGGCGGGCCAACGTCGGCTTCGTCGCTGCAGTTTCCTTGGCTGCAGGGATTCTCACTTCCTGCACGTCCAGCGGAGGCCCGAACGGTCCCCCTCCTGATGCATCTGACCCCCACGGCATCACGGTCTGGACCGCGGATACCCTCCCGGATCGCCTGGCCAAGACCAGGGGGATGCTCGAGAAGTTTGCCTCCGCCTCCGGTGTGACGGTGGACCTCGTGAGCGTACCCGCCCACCGGTTCAACCAGGTCCTTACGTCGTCAGCCGCGTCCGGTGACCTGCCCGACGTCATAGGCGGCATTTCGCTAGGCAACGTCCGCACGGCGGCTGCCGGTGACCTCATCAACGTCGAGGCCAACGCCAAGGTCATCAGCAACCTGGGCGAGAGTACGTGGTCCCCGCGCTCGCTGGAGCTGACCCGCGACGGGACCCAACAGCTGTCCGTGCCCGATTCGTCCTGGCAGCAGCTTCTTTATTACCGAAAAGACCATTTTGCCCAGGCTGGTCTGAGGGCGCCGGCTACCTATGGTGACATCCAAGCTGCCGCCCAAAAGCTGCACACTCCGCAGCTGGCAGGCTTCGTGGCGGCGAACAAGAGCCAGGCCTTCACGCAACAGTCGTTTGAGCACATCGCCCAGGGCAACGGCTGCGAGATGGTCAATTCGAAGAGCAGCGTCACGTTCGACAGCCCTCAGTGCGTGGGGGCGCTCCGCTTCTACCGCGACATGCTGACGAACTATTCCGTTCCCGGGATTCAGGACACAGACACTGTGCGGGCCGCGTACTTCGCCGGAAAGGCCGCCATGGCCGTCTGGCCCACGTTCATGCTCGACGAACTGGCGGGCCTTCGCAACGACGCCAGGCCAAACTGCCCCGAATGCAAGGCCGACCCCGCGTTCCTCGCCAGGAACACCGGCGTGGTCACCGGCATTTTGGGGTCAGGGGACGAGCCTGCGCAGTTTGGCGAGATCACGTCCTGGACCATTACCAAGGATTCTGACGCCGATCATGCGCGCCAGTTCGTGGAGTATGTCATGAGCGACGGTTACGCTGACTGGCTGTCCATTGCACCGGAGGAGCGGCTTCCGGTCCGTGCCGGCACTGAAGCCAACCCCACGCAGTTTGCCGATGCCTGGCGGGCATTGCCGGCCGGCCTGGGCAAGAAGGAACCACTGAGCAAGTTCTATGCACCGGACGTTCTCAGCGTCCTGCTGAAGGGAGTCGACGACGTCAAGCACTGGGGCATCATCCAGGGGCGGGGCGACCTTGCCGGTGCCGCGCTGACGGAACTGCCCGTCGCCAAGGCCGTTCATGACGTCACCGCCGGGAAAGTGGACCCCAAGACTGCCGCCAAGACGGCAGCCGCTTCCCTCCGCTCCATCCTGGGGTCGCTGAACTGAGGCCCCCGCCCAAGTATTCAGTGCCCAGGTATTCAGTGCCTAGGTATTCAGTTCCATCATGAGCGGTGGCAGCTCGTCCGCCAGTTCCCGTGCCAGGAAACCCAGGCTCCCCAGCCGGCTCGCGAGCCTGTCCGCGGCCGCAGCGTGAAGGTGGGTGCCCCAGCAGGCGGCCTGCGCGTCGGTGGTGCCGCGGGCCCGCAGCCCGGCGATGGCACCGGCCAGGATGTCGCCGCTTCCCGAAGTCCCGAGGCCACCGTAGCCGGTGGTGATCTCCCAACGGTCCGCGGCTTCCGGGGCGTCGCCGCCCGGCGGCCGGGCGATCAGGCCCTGGCAGCTCACCACGGCGCGGTACTTCTCAGCAATTTCGGCGACCGCGGCCGCCAGCTCGTCGTCGTCTCCCAGGCCGTCCTCGCGGCCCAGGAGGATTGCGGCCTCGGTCGGGTTCGGCGTCAGAATCAGGCGGCCGGCCCACGGCTCCAGTTCGCCCAGCAGCTTGGGCAGGCAGCCGAGCGCATAGGCGTCGAGGATCACCGTCGCTCCGGCATTCCCGCCGTCGGAATCCCCGCCGTCGGAATCCCCTCCGCCGGCACGCACCTCCGCCGTCCGCTCGGCCTCATGCCGCAGCAGCTCCCGCAGCAGCGCCTCGGTCCCGTCGATGTCGTCCAATCCGGGACCGATCAGGACGGCGTCCGCCGAATCCAGGTCCTCGAACAGGGCTTCGAGCCCCGCGGACCCCACGGATCCGCCGGCGGTTTCCCGCAGACCGATTACCCCGGCCTCCGGTAGCGTGACCGCCAGCTGAACGGCCACGGACTCGGCCACAGCCAGCGTCAGCCTGCCGGCGCCGGCCCGGAGTGCGGCGGTTCCGGCCAGCAGCGCCGCGCCCGGCGTGCGCCTGGCGCCGCCAATCACCAGCACCGCGCCACGCGAGTACTTGTCGGCTCCGGCAGAGGGGAGCGGCCAGTCCCGTAGAAGTGACGGCGTGATCTGCGCGGCGGAAGTGCCGGCCGGTGCAGCACCGGCAGCGTCGGAGCTGGCGTCAGCGTGGGTGGACACTGGCATCCCCTGCGTGCTCGGTCACCTGGACGCCGTGCTCGGTGAGATGGTCGGCCACATTGAAGCTCTTCAAGGTCCACGGCCCCACGCCCTCCGGCCGCACGTACCTGGTGACCGACGCGTTCAGGACGGTGGTGCTCGCGGCGAGATCCAGCAGCTCCTGCTCGGACATCCCTTCCAGGACGTAACGGAAGAGCAGCACCACGGCGTCGTGGCAGACCAGCATCACCCGGTGCCCGCTGCCCAGCGCGTTCAGTTCGCCGAGCACTGAGCGCAGCCGCAGCACCACGTCCGTCCAGGACTCCCCGCCCGGCGGGCGGTAGTAGAACTTACCCAGCCACCGCCGTCGTTCTGCCTCATCGGGGAGCCGGTTCTCCACGCCGAGGCGGGTGAGCATGTCCAAAATGCCGAGTTCGCGGTCCCGGAGGCGCTCGTCAGTGCGGACGGGCACGGGCCAGCCCGCCGCCTCGACGGCGATCTCAGCGGTCTGGTAGGCGCGCATGTACGGGGAGGAGATCACGACGTCGGGGCGCAGCTCTGCGGGGACCTGCGCCAGGGCGCGGCCCAGGGCCAGTACCTGCTCCCGCCCTGTGGCGGAGAGCTCGACGTCGGCGTCGCGGGCGGGGACGTCGATGACGTCCGCGCCGGATTCCTGGGCGGCCGTGGCAGCCACGTTCCCCTGGCTCTCGCCGTGGCGGATCAGGGTGAGCTCCACCGCTCCCGCTGTCCAGCCGGACGGCACGGTGCCGTCACTGCGTTGGGTCCCATTGTGCTTTCCGTCGTTGCCCACGATCTCCACTCCCGTTCGCCCTTGGCCTGCGAATGCTCCACGTTACTAGCGCCGTACCCGCACTGTCAGCAAAATAACCATCGAGGCGGCAGTCATGCGCGGGAACGGGCCGGCGTCCCGCGAAATCAGTTCCGGCGGCACCGGCGTGGCCCGCTGTGATGGGGCTACTGTGGCAAGGGTCGGCAGCCGCCGCGAATACCCTCAAGGAGGGTGCATGAACGCCAGTCAATCCAGTTCCGAACAGTTCGGCCAGCATTTGAAAAGCGTAGGAGGGTCAGAGGTGGACGTCACCGGCTCGGCTTATGCGGTCACCGAAGACGACACCGTGGAGAGTGTGGTGTCCGGCCTTCGGATCAAGCAGCAGAAGGACGGAGGAGTGGCCAGCGAGCCGTCCATTCTTCACGCTTCCGCCCAGGTCCTGATCAGCAGGCGGGATGAACACGATCCCGGCCATCACGCGGGAACGTCCCACCCGGGGCAGTACCAGCTGGACATCCATCTCGGGCACCACAGCACCCGGGAACCCATCCCGGAAACGGATCTCGAGGCGGCCCAGCTCTGGGCCCGCGGACGTATCGAGGCCGAGGGGGCGGACTTCGGGGCCATCTATTTCCCTGCCGGCGGAGGGGCCCAGCCGGGCACGGGTGCCCTGGAGTGCAGCTACGACCGTGCGGTGGGCTGGTACCGGTAGGGCGGCGCTGCGGCCGCGCCGTGGCCCGGCGTTAGCAGAAGGACCGCTAGGCTTGCCTGCCACGGGCCTGCCTGTCCGCTCTCCTAACTGGGTTGCGGCTAGAGCCATCTTGAGGCCTGAAAACGACCTTCACTGCGGCTCAGCTGGGTAGGAGCTCGGGCTTGCGGGCTGCGGGTGCGGTCAGGCCTGGCCCGAGATGGTCAGCGCGATGAGGACGCAGTTGAGGCCGACGATGAGCGTCGCGCTGGTCCAGCCGGCGATCTTCAGGGCCCGCGAGTCCGTGTGGATGCCCATGACGTCCCGCTTGCCGGTGAGGCGGATCAGTGGAATCAGGGCGAAGGGGATGCCGAAGCTCAGCAGCACCTGGCTCAGGACCAGCGCCAGGGTGGGTTCAATGCCGGCCCCAAGGATAATCAGCGCCGGGATGAGTGTGATCACGCGGCGGGTGAGCAGCGGCACGCGGATCTTCAAAAGCCCGCCCATGACGGTGGCGCCGGCGTAGCAGCCCACCGACGTGGATGCCAGCCCCGATGCCAGCAGGCCGATGGCGAAGATCATGCCGATGGTCGGGCCCAGGGCTGACGTGACGGCTGCGTGGGCGCCGGCAATGGTGTCCGTGCCCTCCACGCCGCGCAGGCTTGAGGCGGCAAGCAGCAGCATTGCGATATTGACGACGCCGGCCAGCAGGAGGGCGCCGGCCACGTCGAAGCGCGTGGCGCGGATCAGCCGCGTGCGCTCGGCGGGGTCCTCGGCATAGCCGTGCCGGTCCCGGGCCAGGGCCGAGTGCAGGTAGATGGCGTGCGGCATGACAGTCGCTCCCAGCATGCTGGCCGCGAGCAGGACAGTGTCCGTCCCCTCGAACCGCGGCACCAGGCCGGTCAGTGCGCTTCCGGCATCCGGGGGATTGACGAACAGGCCCGAGACGAACCCGACGGCGATGACTCCGAGCAGGATGACAATCGCGTACTCGAAGGACTTTTGGCTCCGGTGTGACTGCAGTGTGAGCAGCAGCATGGACGCCACGCCAATGATGATCCCGCCGGCCAGCAGCGGGAGTCCGAAGAGCAGGTTCAGGGCGACGGCGCCGCCGATGACCTCGGCCATGTCCGTAGCTCCGGCAACCACTTCAGCCTGTGCCCAGTACAGCCGACGTCGGCCGGTGCCGAGGCGCTTGCCGAGGATCTCGGGAAGGCTGAGGCCGGTGGCGAGTCCGAGCTTGGCGGACTGGTACTGCACCAGGACAGCCATGGCGTTGGCGGCAACCAGGACCCAGACCAACAGATAACCGAAGCTCGACCCCGCCGTCAGGTTGGCCGCGACATTGCCGGGATCCACATACGCGATCGCGGCGACGAAGGCCGGCCCAAGCAGCAGCAGGCGGGAAATCCGCCTACGCTTAATGGCGGGTGGCTGGGCCGTTGTGGGGGCGGCCATGCTTTTCTCCACGACGTCGGGGTTGTTCACCCCAACAGAATATCGCAAATTTAGGCAGACCGAAAAACCCGTCTTAGGACTGCAGAACTATTACGTCAGCCGGGCCGGGCGGATCCGGCGGCCAGATCTACGCGTGGGTGGGTTCCTCCACCAGCGCCGTGGCGATGCTGTCCGCATCGTCTAAGGCGGCGAGGTAGCGCTCCGCGTCGAGGGCGGCGGCGCAGCCCGTGCCGGCGGCGGTGATGGCCTGGCGGTAGCGGTGGTCCACCGCGTCGCCGCACGCGAACACGCCCGTCAGGTTGGTGACGGTGGTGGGGGAGTCCACCTTGATGTAGCCCTCGGCGTCCAGCTCCACCTGCCCGGCGACCAGTTCGGTCCGCGGCACGTGCCCGATCGCCACGAAGATTCCGGTGGCGCCCTGCTCCCGGGTTTCGCCAGTGCGGGTGTCCTTCAGCGTCACGCCGGTGACCTTGCCGTCGCCGTGGATGGCGCCGACGGCCGAGTGCCACGCGAAGCTGATCTTGGGGTTGTCCTTGGCGCGCTGGGCCATGATCCGGGAGGCGCGCAGTTCACCCTTGCGGACGACGACGGTCACGGACTTTCCGAAGCGGGTCAGGAACGTGGCTTCCTCCATGGCGGAGTCGCCGCCGCCCACCACGATGATGTCCTGGTCGCGGAAGAAGAACCCGTCGCAGGTGGCGCACCAGGAGACGCCGTGTCCGCTGAATTTCTTCTCCTCCGGCAGGCCGAGCTCCTTGTAGGCCGAGCCCGTGGCGAGGATGACGGCGGGTGCCTGGTGGGTCTCGCCGGCGCCGGTGGCCACGCGCTTGAGGTGACCCTTCAGCTGCACGTCAGTGACGTCGTCGAACACCACCTGTGCGCCGAACCTTTCGGCCTGCTGCTGCAGGCCGTCCATGAGCTCGGGACCCTGGATGCCGGCCGGGAAGCCCGGGAAGTTTTCGACGTCGGTGGTGTTCATCAGGGCGCCGCCGGCGGTGACGGACCCGGCCAGGACCAGGGGCTTGAGGCCGGCCCGTGCGGCGTAGATCGCGGCAGTGTAGCCGGCGGGGCCGGACCCGATGATGATCAGCTGTTCGGTTTTCACGTTGTCAGGGTTCACGGTCTTGGTGCTCACGGCTGGCTCCCTTTCGTCAGTCCTGGCGGTTTCGGCGGTCATGCGGTTCTCCTGAAGGTCTGCGGTGGTCCGGGGCGGAGCGCGAGGCCGAGCGCGCCGCTTACGCCGTCGGATCCAGCTGCTCCGTCTGGGCCTCCCAGCAGGAGATGGCCTCCGGAGCCTTCCCCCGGGTTGCTGCCTCAACCAGCTGCTCGGCCACGGTGGCCAGCTTGACGTTGGTGTGCTGGCTGCGGGTGGCCAGGACCCGGAATGCCTGGTCCGTCGTCCCGCCTTGCAGGCCCATGATGATGCCCTTGGCCTGTTCGATCACTTCCCGGCTGGCGTAGGTTGCCCGGATCGCCTCGGCGGCGGCGTGGCGGGTCTCCAGGGCCACCGTCCTGCTGAGGTCCACTGTGAAGCCGCGCAGTGCCGTGACTTTACCTGTGTCATCCAGACAGGCTTCGGCGGCGGTGAAGACACGGCGCTCCCGGCCCTTGCTGTCGATCACGCGGTGAAAGATTGCCCGCTGTCCGCCGTTCGAACTCAGCTCGGCGATCATCCGGCGGATGGGTTCCCGGTCCTGCGGATGCTTATGGGCCATCAACAGCTCCAGCGTCGGAACCACCTCGCCCGGGGTGTAGCCGTGGATGTGGAACACCTCCTCGGACCATTCAAAACGGCCGGAGGCGAGATCGAGAAGAAATGTTCCCGCCGGGCATTCCTCGCCGGCTTTCAGGGGAAACGAGTAGGTGCCAATTCCACGCAGCATCTTCAGCTCCATCGTCAACGGGGTGTCAGGGGATGCGTCGGCCGCCGGAACGGCTCAGGAAGAACAGCAACACGGCCACAATCAACAGAAAGGGCGCCACCCACAGCAGGAAGCCGACTGCTTTGACCGTGCCGCCAATGATCAGAAAGACCACCGCCGCGGCGGCAACGATCCACATAATTTTCTTCATTACCCTCACCAGTCCTGACCGTACCGAGTCGGCCCCGTTGCGGGGGATGAGCGACTATACATCCAGCCCAAACGGACTTGCAAGGAAGGGCTTCCGGCGCTTTACGCGACATTACGACGGCGCCCGGCCGGCTCCCGTCCGGAGCGTCACCCGCCGGCGTCGGGCGTTATCTGCGCGACGTACGCCGCCAGCGTGTCCTTCGCCAGGGCGGCGGCCACCGCGGCGATGGCGCCGGCATCCGGCAGGAGGATGGACTCCCCGGCGGTGGACACGGAGTCGCCGCCGGTGGGCAGTGTGAAGAACACCGCGTCCTGCTGCCGGATGTTGCGCAGGCTGAAGGCCAGGCCGCCGAACGCCGCGGCGTCGAATCCTTTGTCCACGCTGAGGAACGGGGCCGCCGCGCTCACCACGTTGTGCACTGTCAGCGGATTGGCCAGCGTGCCGCCGGTGAGGGTCTTGGCCACCAGTGCGCGGAGGAACTGCTGCTGGTTGCGGACCCGTCGGTAGTCGCCATCGGGAAATGCGTAGCGTTCCCGGACGAACTCCAGGGCGCGCTGGCCCTTGAGCCGGTTGATGCCGGCGGGGAAGTCCTGGTGGGTGTCATGCGTGGAGGTGAACGGCTCCTTGATGTCCACATCCACCCCGCCCAGGGCCTCGGTGAGCCCCCTGAAGCCTTCGAAATCCATCATCACCACGTGGTCGATGTGCTGGTTCAGCAGGAACTGCACGGTTTGCACCACCAGTGAGACGCCGCCCAGTCCCAGCGCCGCATTGATCTTTGCCTCGCCGTAGCCGGGAATGGTGACCCAGAGGTCGCGCATGAGCGAGATGCCGTACACGTGCTTGCCGTCCGCAGAGACGTGGACCAGCATGATGGTGTCCGCCCGCTGGTCGGTCGCGGCGCCGGGGCTGTTCTTCGCTTCGCGGCGGTCACTGCCCATCACCAGGATATTCATGGGCAGGGTGGGCCGTTCGGGGACGGGGACGGCGGGCGCTGCTGCCACGGTGCCCGGCGGAGCCTTGGCGACGGCCGTGGGCTCCGGCGCCGGCAGCGCGTTGTCGATCTTCGTGGTCTGCGAATCGTAGATGCGGGCCAGGTTCGAGAGGTACGCCACACCGGCCACAGGAATGGCCAGCAGTAACACGAGTATCCCTGTCAGGATTCTCCGCCGCCGGTTCGCCAAGAGAGCGGTGGAGGAAGCGGCAGAAGCCGCTTCAGCCGGATCAGGCCGGGCATCCATGAACGGACGCTATCACCAATTCCGGGCGGAGAGAACGACGGCGGCCGGCCGGGTTTGGCGGTCCGTTGCGGTCCGGTGCGTGAAGGCCCGGGTTTTGGAGGGGGCGTTCAAACGGGTGCGTTCAGCCGGGTGCGTTTGAGCGGACGCGTTCAAGCGGGCTCGTTCAGCCTGGTGTGTTGAGCCGGGCGAAGCGGAGGACGGAGATGATGGCCGGGGCCAGTTCGTCTTCCATCTGGCTGTAGTACTCGGCGCTGCGGCGGTAGGGGTCCACGACGTCGTTGTCGGCTGCCTCAGGGGCCAGGGCGAGGTGCCTCACGGACGCTGCCCGGGCCGGGAGCTTGCGCCAGAGCTTGGTGTTCGCGGCGAGCCGGTCGCCGTCGTTCTGTTCCTTCTCACTCGCGTTCTCCCGTTCCCCGAGGACATCCAGCATCCGCGCGAACTCACGGATGGTGAAGGTGCGCTTGAGCAGCGACGCGTCCAGCTGCAGGACCTCGCCGCGGTGCGCGGAGGTCATGGTCAGGACCAGGTCCACCCGACGGAGTATCTTGCCAGTGAGCTGGCGCGCGGCAAAGCCGTCCGCGGTGCCGCCGAAGGTGCGGATGATGTCCGCGGACAGGGGCTGGACGGGATCGCCCACCATGGCGCGCGTGCCGGCGCTGCGGACCTCGAAGCCGCCGGGCAGAACCTGGTCAAGCCCGGCCTGGAGGAGCCGTTCCGCCACGGGGGAGCGGCAGATGTTCCCCGTGCAGACTGTCAGTATCCGGACGGGTGCAGGCGATTCCACGGTTGATGCTCTTTCCGGTGGTTCGAGGATGGACAGTGTTCAGTCTCGAACCTAACACCCGCGGGCCTCAGGGAAGCCGGAGACGCGGGCAGGGGTCACATTTGGCAGTTCCCGCCTGGCGCAGTCGGGCTGGGAGACGGCAGCGCCTCAAACGCGTAGGGTGTTCCGACCTTTTCCTAGGGCGCCTTTGTCAGGCTCTGGACACCTGGTCGGACGGTGCTCCCTTTGAAGCTCGGCCAGTCCGTTGGACCCGGCACACCCCATGATGCCGGGTCCGGCGGCCCTCGCCCAGGCTTTTGCGAACGAGATCTCCGCACCAACCGTCAGTGACATCCTGACAGATATCGATCAAATCGACTGGCGGTAGCCGAAGAACTCGTGGTCGTTGTTGTAGCCACCGAGACCGCCTCCTACTTCGGCGAAATCGTTGACAAATTCGATTCCCTTGATCCATTTGACCATCTTGAATCCGAGCTCGGTTTCGTTCCGCAGTCGCAGCGGGGCCCCATGGCCAAATGAGACCGGTTGGTCGTTCATGTCGTAGGCGAGCATCGTCAGGTGGTAGCTCATTTGCTCGATGGGTTGGGCGTCGTAGTAGAGGCCGCCTTCGGGGCCGAGAGCGAAGGAGTAGAAGATCACCCACTTCGCGTCCGGTGTCGGTTTGACGGTCTCGAGAATTGTCTGCATGGAGACACCGCCCCATTTGGCGACCCCGGACCAGCCCTGGATGCAGAAATGCTGGGTGATCTGCTCCTGATGCGCCAGAGCCCGGAGCTGATCGAGGTTCAGCTCGACGGGGTTCTCAACGAGGCCGTTGACGACGAGGGTGTAGTCGGCGAAATTGCCGGCTTGCAGCTGCCGGTATTCCTCAGTGGCCGGGTACTTGCCGTTATGCCAGAAGTATGGGGAGATGTCCTGCTCGGTGTACTGGCCAGGCTTGGAATCGATGTGCTCGAACAGGCGCTGGAATGGGCCGATCAGGGCGAAGCCGACCTTTTGCACGACCCGAGGGTGCCGGTAGGTGAATGGCGTTGCTGCCACCCAACCCATGGTCGCGACAACCATTGAGGCCGCGAAAATCCAGAACCCGGTCCACGACTCGGTGTCCTGGGAGGCATACATGTGATTCAGGTTCCGAAGGACACCGGTGGTGGTCACGAGGGCTACGTGGATGACGATAAAGACGACGAACCAGCACAAGACCAAGAAGTGAAGCGACCGGGCGACCTGGATGCTGAACAAGGAACTGATCCGCCGGAACCGAGTGGAAAGCGACGGCGACATCCCCAGCCCGGTGAGAAGAGCCAGCGGGGCGGCGAGGAAGACGGTGACGAAGTAGGCGATTAGTTGCAGGCTGTTGTAGTTGATCCACCCGCCCTCGACAGGCCAATCCAACGACAGGTATTGAATGGCCACCGAGACAGCATTGGGAATCACGTCCCAATGCAGCGGGACCAAGCGCATCCACTGTCCGGTGGTGAACAGCAGGATGAAGAAGACGGTGCCGTTTGCCAGCCAAAGCGTGTCGATGCCGAGATGCCACCAGCGGGCCAGTCCGATGGAGTGCCGGCGGCCGGGCAGGCCGATACCGTTCGGGAGGGTGATGGAATCCTCTTTTGCCGTGTAGAGCGGGTCCGAAGGAACCGGCTTCTGCACCCTAAACCAGTCCTTGCCCGGGGTGGAGTGTTTCGTCCAGTAGAGCCGCGGGTGGTCGGTAAGGATGGTGAGGCCAGAACGGATGATAAAGATCATCAAGAACAGGTTCAGGAAGTGCTGCCAGCCGAGCCAGGCGGGAAATCCCACGGGAGCGGTGATGGGCAGCCCGGACGTCCCCGGAAATTGATGGATGAAGTCCTGCACGGCCGGGAGACCGCGGATTCCCTTGGCAACGGCGACCGCTATCAGCAGGAGGAGAAGCCCGATCGGTATCAGCCACAACAGGTTGAACCATTTGGTCTGACCGATTCTCACCCGGGGTGCAACCCCGTATTGGGCGGGGATGCCGCCGGCCCAGTCCTCATCGACCACGGTGTATCGCTGGCTGTCGAGCTCCGACCGGAAACTTGCCCGCGGCCGCCCGGCGCCGTCATCGGGGGCGGGGAGTGGCCGGTCTTCCGAGGAAGGGTCCATTATCGGAGCTTACGGCACGGGCCAGCAGAAACCAGGGGCCAACCGACGAGCGCCGGGAGAACGCACAGGCATCTGACAATCGCTGAACGGGCGCCGGGAGAACGCACAGGCATCTGACAGCCAATGGAACGGTGAAAAAGTCGTCATGCCGAACTGACTGTCGCACCGCGGATGCCGGTGAAAAGGATGATCACATTCTGATTTGCGGTTCAAAATACCCAAAATATCCGCAAATGGGGGATCATGGAGCCATGCCGAAAATCCGCGTAACTGAAGCAGCACGCTTCCTGGGTGTCAGTGACGACACCATCAGGCGCTGGACCGAGAACGGGATCCTGACCCCGGTCAGGGATGAGTCCGGCCGGCTGGCCGTTGACGGGCTGGAGCTGGCGCACCTCGCCCGCGACCAGGCCCAGCTGCCAGAGGACCCCACCCGGGTAGGCAGCTCGGCGCGCAACCGGTTCGTCGGGCTCGTTACGGGGATCACCGCGGACAAGGTCATGGCCCAGGTCGAACTTCAGTGCGGCCCCTTCCGGGTTGTGTCGCTGATGAGCAGCGAAGCCGTCCGGGAACTCGGGCTGGAGCTCGGATCCGTCGCCACCGCCGTCGTCAAAGCCACCACCGTCATCATCGAAACACCCCAGGGAAAGAGCATCATATGAGCGGCGCCCGCAAGCCTCTAGCCGCACTGCTGGTTGCCGGCGCCCTGAGCCCCGCCCTGGCCGGCTGCGCCGCCGGCACCGCCTCCGCGCCTGCCGGCACCTCCGCGGCCACCGGCACCTCGGCGACGCCGGCACTCTCCGGCACCGTCACGGTCTTCGCCGCAGCCTCCCTGAAAGCGACTTTCACCAAGCTGGCCAGCGACTTCGAGGCCAAGAACCCCGGCACCAAAGTCACGCTGAACTCCGCCGGGTCCTCGGACCTGGTCACCCAGATCACCCAGGGCGCCCCCGCGGACGTTTTCGCCTCAGCCGACACTAAGAACATGGCCAAGCTCACCTACGCGAAGCTGATCGACGGCCAGCCTGCGAACTTCGCCACGAATGTGCTGGAGATCGCCGTCCCGCCGTCCAACCCCGCCTCCATCAGATCGTTCGCCGATCTGGCCAAGCCGGGCGTGAAGGTGGTCACCTGCGCTCCCCAGGTTCCCTGCGGCGCCGCCACCGACAAAGTCGAAAAGGCCACCGGCACCACCCTGAAGGCCGTCAGCGAGGAATCCTCCGTAACCGACGTCCTGGGCAAGGTCACCTCCGGCGAGGCCGACGCCGGCCTCGTCTACGTCACCGACGTCAAGACCGCCGGAGACAAGGTCAAGGGCATCGCCTTCCCCGAATCTGACCAGGCCGTGAACACCTACCCGATCGCCGCCGTCGGCACCAGCAAGAACAAGGAACTGGCCGCGGCCTTCATCGCCACGGTCACCGGCAGCCAGGGCAAGAAAGTCCTGACCGACGCCGGATTCGGCACCCCCTAAGGGACAGCATGAACCACCGCAGCGGCTCCGGGTACACCGGCATCCCGCCATGGATTTACGCAATCGCGGCGGCAGGAGGACTGTTCGTCCTGCTGCCGTTGGTGGCCATGGTGGCCAAGGTCAACTGGCCCCAGTTCGTCCCGCTGGTCACGTCCGAATCCTCGCTCACCGCCCTGGGCCTGAGCCTGCGCACGTCCGCGGCGAGCACCGTCTCCTGCGTCGTCCTCGGCGTTCCGCTGGCACTCGTCCTGGCCCGGAGCCCGTTCCCGGGCCAGCGGCTGCTGCGCGCGTTCGTCCTGCTGCCCCTGGTCCTGCCGCCCGTCGTCGGAGGCATCGCCCTGCTCTACACTTTCGGACGCCAGGGCCTGCTCGGCAAGAACCTCGAACTGGCCGGAATCCAGATCGCCTTCTCGACCACCGCCGTCGTCCTCGCACAGACTTTCGTCGCGCTGCCGTTCCTGGTGGTCAGCCTCGAAGGCGCCCTGCGCACAGCCGGCAACAAATACGAAGCGGTCGCAGCCACCCTCGGGGCACGCCCGAGCACCGTGCTGCGCCGCGTCACCATCCCGCTCGTCCTGCCCGGCCTTGCCTCCGGCGCAGTCCTGTCCTTCGCCCGCAGCCTCGGCGAATTCGGTGCCACACTGACCTTCGCCGGCAGCCTGCAGGGCGTGACCCGCACGCTGCCGCTGGAAATCTACCTGCAGCGGGAAACAGACGCCGACGCCGCAGTCGCACTTTCCCTCGTCCTCGTCGCCGTGGCGGTCGCCGTCGTCGGGCTCTCCTACCGGCACCCCCACACCGGCGCGGCACCGGAAAGGGCCCTGCAGTGACCTTCCATCTGAACGCCATCCTCGCCGCGCGGAACTTCGACGTCTCCCTCCGCCTCGGGCCGGCCGAGACCATCGCCGTCCTCGGGCCCAACGGTGCCGGCAAATCAACACTGCTCGCCATCATCTCCGGCCTGCTGCGCCCCGACACAGGCAAAGCCACGATCGGCGAAAAAGTCCTCTTCGACCTGACAGCAGACAAGAACCTCTGGAGCGCCCCGCACATCAGAGGCACGGCACTGCTGGCCCAGGAAGCACTCCTTTTTCCACACCTCAGCGCCCTGGACAACGTCGCGTTCGGACCGCGCAGCGCCGGCGCCTCCCGAACCGAAGCCCGCGAAACGGCAGCGCACTGGCTCGCCGAAGTCGACGCCGGATCCCTCGCTTCACGGCGACCCGGACAGCTCTCCGGCGGTCAGGCACAGCGGGTGGCCGTCGCCCGCGCCCTCGCCGCCGACCCTGACCTGCTGCTCCTCGACGAGCCCATGGCCGCCCTCGACATCCACGCAGCACCCCTGCTGCGCCGGCTCCTCAAACGCGTCCTCGCCAACCGCCGCGCCATCATCATCACCCATGACATCCTTGACGCCCTCATGCTGGCAGACAGGGTGATCGTCCTCGAGGACGGCCGGATCACCGAGGAAGGCCCCACGCGCGAAGTCCTCGAAAAACCGCGCAGCCGGTTTGCGGCCGGGCTGGCCGGACTGAACCTCATGACGGGCAGTGTCACCGAGCAAGGCCTGGTGACGGCCCAAGGGCAGATCGTCGCGGGCCATCACGACGACACCACCGTGCCCGGGCAGGACGGCGTGGCGGTCTTTCCCCCCTCGGCGGTTTCCGTGTTCCTCACCGAAGAGCACGGCAGCCCGCGAAACTCATTCCCGGTGGCCATCACCGATCTGGAGCCACACGGCGATCAGATCCGGGTCCGCGCGGGAGGCCTCTCCGCAGACATCACCCCGGCCGCGTCGGCCGACCTCGGCCTGATACCCGGAATGACCGTCCACTTCGTCATCAAGGCGACCGCCATCGCCATCCACCCGGCCTAGCTCCGTGCGTCCCGGTTTCATGGAACTCTCAGGAAACCTTCACGTTCCTGCCGGGGCCGGCGTGACACCATGGGCTCCTACACGGACGGTGCTGCGCCTGTGCATCAGGAGGCAAGAACTCATGACGGCTGAAAGCTCCTCGCAACTGCCCCGCGGCAGAGGACGGTTTCGCCGCGCCTCGCTCCTGCTGGCCAGCATCGCAGTGGTGGCAGCGCTGGCCGGCTGCGAGGCGGCTCCCGGCCCCTCGCCGTCGCAGTCGCGCACGCAGCCGGATGCCGGAAAACAGGCCCATGTCTTCGTGATCAACCTCGAGAACAAGTCCTACGACAGTGTCTGGGGCGCCGATTCCGCCGCGCCGTACCTGTCGCAGACGCTGCGCGGGCAGGGCGTGCTGCTGAGCCAGTATTACGCCATCGCGCATCTGTCCATGCCCAACTACATTGCCCAGCTGTCCGGGCAGGGGCCCAACCCCGCCACGAGGGAGGACTGCCACACCTATGAGCCGCTGAACTCCACCGGGACAGCTGCCCTTGGCCAGGTGGAGGGCATCGGGTGCGTCTATCCGGATTCTGTGCCCACGCTCGCAGGCCAGCTCAGCGCCGCCGGCAAAACGTGGAAGGGCTACATGGAGGACATGGGAACGCCCTGCCGCCATCCCGAGCCCGGCACCAGGGACACGAACCAAAACGCCAACGCTGATGGCCAGTACGCCACCAGGCACAACCCCTTCGTTTACTTCACCTCAATCACGTCCTCGCCCGAGTGCCAGGCCAACGTGGTCGACTTCAGCAACCTGTCCGCCGACCTCAGGGCGGCGGACACGACGCCGAACCTGTCCTATATCACCCCCAACCTGTGCAACGACGGGCACGACCACCCCTGTGCCGACGGGCGGGAAGGCGGCCTCGCAACCTCTGACGAATGGCTCAAGCAGCACGTCCCGGAGATCCTGTCCTCCCCAGCCTTCAAACAGGACGGGGTCCTGGTGATCACCTTCGATGAGTCCGAGGGGAAGGAAAGCGCGTCCATGGCCATTCCCGGAGGTGCAGGCGGCGGCCGCATCGGCGCCCTCGTCCTGTCATCGCGGACCAAGGGCGGGACAACGTCCGAACGGCCGTACAACCACTACAGCCTCCTGGCCAGCTTGGAGGACCTCTTCGGCCTGCCGTACCTCGGCTACGCTGCGGCGCCGGACGTGAACCGCTTCGGTGCAGATGTGTACAGCAACGGCTCCTGATCCCTTCGGCGCTTCCGGTTGAGCGCGAACGAACACTCGAGGCCCTCTTGGGTTCTAGCGGTCGTTGCAACACCTGTTGGTTAGGTGGTTAGTAGTAAAGCACGTAAACGCTCGGCTGGGGTTTCCCAGCCGAGCGTTTTACGTGGCCGGCCGTTGAGTTTCTGAGCGACGAGTTCGAGGTCTTCGGGACCGTAGACGGACAAATCCGTGCTCTTGGGGAAGTACTGGCGCRGCAGCCCATTGGTGTTCTCATTCGAGCCGCGCTGCCAGGGGCTGGCGGGGTCGCAGAAGTAGACGTTCATGTCCGT
>NZ_JBFTZQ010000015.1:0-101667 GCF_056406715.1 Arthrobacter sp. P1_B11 | reverse complement strand
TTTCCATACACCTTGTGTGTGAGAGGCCCCCAGCCAGACCACTGGGTTGATAGGCCGGATGTGGAAGCGAGGACTAACGACTCGTGAAGCTGACCGGTACTAATAGGCCGATAACTTACACCACACACCATTGGTGAACGGATTCAAAAGACGTTCACACCCACAATGGTACGAAGATAACAAGACTGCCCGCGTCCACTATGTGGTTCCCAACCAACAAACCCGTTGCTTGAGAACCAACAACAAAATAACAACACCACACCCTGGGCCCGCCCTCGAAAGAGAGGAACGGCACAGGAAGTTGTAACCACCAGATTTCCCAACCCCCCCAGGGGTTCGGGTACAAGGGTTACGGCGGTCATAGCGTGGGGGAAACGCCCGGTCCCATTCCGAACCCGGAAGCTAAGACCCACAGCGCCGATGGTACTGCACCCGGGAGGGTGTGGGAGAGTAGGTCACCGCCGGACACTATTTACGGCCAAGGCCCCGACAGCAAATGTCGGGGCCTTCGCTCTTTAACCCCAAATATCCCCCCGGAGTCGACGGGCCCTGCCAGCACGGCCCCGCCACTGCCCGGCCGCGGTGCCGACAGACTCAACGGCAGGGGTTTTGCACCGGCCGAGATTTATAGGCACGCTCTCTCACTTCCTGCACCGAAACAAGGGACCCTCACTCACTTCCTGCAGCTTCCTGGGCAACGCTCTCTCACCCCACCAAGGTCGGCCCGGGCACCCAGGCAAGCACGCCGCCGTCGTACCCGCAGGAAGTGAGGGGAGCGTCGGTGACTTTCCCCCAGGAAGTGAGGGGAGCGTCCGTAATTCTCCCCGCAGGAAGTGAGAGAGCGTCGTTGACTTTACCGTGGGAAGTGAGAGAGCGTCCGTAATTCTCCCCGCAGGAAGTGAGAGAGCGTCGTTGACTTTACCGTGGGAAGTGAGAGAGCGTCGGTGGCTAGACGATGAACCGTCTCTCACTTCCTGCGCCGACGCCGTTGGGGTCCACCAGGAACCTGGTTGTGAGCATTCCCACGAAGCTCCTTCTGGCGGCTTTCCCGTTAGTCGTCCCGCGGGCTCTCGCCTAGAATTGCATGAGGTATGCGAGCTTCGTGGTGCTTTACCTCGGGTTGCGCACGGACAAGAAAACAAGGATAAGAGCGGCTGCGCATTGCGCCAGTGGTCGGCTCACTACAGGAGGAATCCACCATGGCTGAGCACAACGGCGGCAATCGCGGCGGACAAGACCGCCGACACTCCGGAGGTGACCGCGGCTCCAACGGCGGATCATTCCGTGGCACCAACAACTCCGGTGGAGATCCGCGCGGATTCCGCGCCCAGGACGGGCGGGGCTCAGATGGCCCCCGCCGTCCCGACGGCGATCGTGAGCGTAAGCCGTTCGGTGATCGTCCGCGCCGTGAAGGTGAGGGTGAGCGTAAGCCGTTCGGTGATCGTCCGCGCCGTGAGGGCGAGGGTGAGCGTAAGCCGTTTGGTGACCGTGACCGTAAGCCGTTTGGTGACCGTGACCGTAAGCCGTTCGGTGATCGTCCGCGCCGTGAAGGTGAGGGTGAGCGTAAGCCGTTTGGTGACCGTGACCGTAAGCCGTTCGGTGATCGTCCGCGCCGTGAAGGTGAGGGTGAGCGTAAGCCGTTCGGTGACCGTGASCGTAAGCCGTTTGGTGACCGTGACCGTAAGCCGTTCGGTGACCGTCCGCGCCGTGAAGGCGAAGGCGACCGCCGCAGTTTCGGTGACCGTGACCGTAAGCCGTTCGGTGACCGTCCGCGCCGTGAAGGCGAAGGCGACCGCCGCAGCTTTGGCGGCGGCGACAACCGCAAGCCGTTCGGCGACAGGCAGGACAGGGCACCGCGCAGCTTTGACCGAGGCGACTCCGGCCCGCGCCAGTTCGGCCGCGACAGGGACGAAGATCGCCCGGTCCGTGTCCCCAACGCCCGGGACCTGCGCAGCGCCAACCGCCCGGACCGTGAGCGTTCTCCCGAGATCGACGAGGATGTCACGGGCAAGGAGCTGGACCGCGCCACACAGCACCAGATCAAGACCCTTGAAGCCAAGAGCGCTGAATGGGTGGCCCGCCACCTTGTGATGGCCGGTCGCCTCATCGACGAAGAGCCCGAGCTCGCCTTCCAGCACGCCTTGGCCGCCAGCCGGCGCGGCGGGCGCCTCGCGGCTGTCCGCGAAGCCGTGGGCCTGACGGCCTACGCCGCCGGACACTACGGCGAAGCTCTGCGTGAGTTCCGGACCTACCGCAGGATCAGCGGCTCCAACGTGCACCTGCCAGTCATGGCGGATTGCGAACGTGGCCTCGGGCGGCCCGACCGTGCCTTGGACGTTGTCCGCTCGGAGGAAGCCCAGGACCTGGACGCACCGGGCAAGGTGGAGCTGGCCATAGTCGCCTCCGGTGCCCGCTCGGACCTCGGACAGCTTGATGCTGCCGTCGCCGAGCTGGAGATCCCGCAACTGGACATCAATCGTGCCTTCTCCTACAGCCCGCGGCTGTTCCGGGCCTATGCAGATGCCCTGGGCGCCGCCGGACGTGGAGCCGAGGCCGGGAAGTGGCAACGCCAGGCCACGGTCGCCGAGGATGCCCTGGGCACCGGAATATCCGAGGAACCAGACATCATCGACCTCGGCTGGGACGAGGAAGAGGAGGCACGCGAGGAAGCCGAACGCCGGCGGCTGATAACCCAGGCGGCCGCAGACGCGGCTCCCGAGCAGGCACGCCCTTCTTCCGCGCAGCAGGCTGCCGAGGCCAGCCCGGAGGCCGGTGCCGCCGGCTCCGCGGCCGATCAGTCGTCAGCGATTGACAACGTTGACGACGCCGGCTCCGACTACTTTGAGTCCGATGACGCCGAGTCCGACGCCGACTCCGCTGAGACGGACGACGCCGAGGAAATGGAGTCAGAGAACGCCGGTGACGCCCACGCCGGTGACGCCCAGACCGGTGACATCCAGCCTGAAGAATACGAATCGGACCACGAGGACCGCAGGCCCGAAGGTTCGGAGGACTAGGCACGAATGGATGACACACACCTGATTTCGCGGTTCGACGCACTGCTCTCCGATCTGGACGGTGTGGTCTACGCAGGCCCCCATGCCATCCCGGGAGCGGTGGAATCGCTGCGGCGACTGGATGGCGTCGGCGTCGGCCTTGGTTACGTGACCAACAACGCCTCCCGGACGCCGGCGCAGGTCGCTGCCCACCTGCGTGAACTCGGCGCCCCCGCCGAAGACCACCAGGTGGTGAGTTCCTCGCAGGCTGCAGCCGAGCTGCTGGCATCATTGGTTCCGGCCGGATCCGCCATCCTGATCACCGGCAGCCCGGCCCTTGCCCACGAAATCGCGCTCGTGGGCCTCAAACCCGTGCATAGCGCCGAGGGCAACCCTGTGGCCGTGGTGCAGGGCTTCAACCCGGAAATCGGGTGGAAGGACTTGGCGGAAGCTGCGTACGTCGTGGCCGGCGGGGCATTGTGGGTGGCCACCAACACGGACATGTCCATTCCCCAGGCCCGCGGAATGGCGCCCGGTAACGGCACCCTCGTTGCCGCCGTCACGGCGGCAACGCGCCAGGCGCCGCGTGTCGCAGGCAAGCCCGAAGCTCCGCTGTTCCACGCTGCGGCCAAGCGCCTCGGGGCGGAGCGGCCGCTCGTGGTGGGCGACCGGCTGGATACCGACATCCTGGGCGGCAACAGAGCCGGCTTCGCCACAGTGGCCGTCCTGACCGGCGTCGACACCCGGGAATCGATCCTGGCGGCGCGCACGGACGAACGGCCCGCCTTCGTCATCCAGGACCTGACCGGGCTGTACCAGCCGTATCCCGCGGTGGAGAATGACGGCGGCGCGTTCCGCTGCGGTGATTCGACTGCCTCAGTAGTCGGAGAGAGTGTACGCATCAGCGGCAACAAGGAAAGCCTCGATTCGTGGCGTGCAGCCTGTGCCGCCTGGTGGGAGGCGCACCCGAACGCTGCAGAGGCCACAGCTCCCGTGCTTGAATGGCTCGGTCAATAGACTGGTGCCATGACAGAGCTGAATCCTGACTCGCACGTCGAGGCTGCCTCGTTGGTGTCCTGGCCTGAACCGCCGCCCGCCGATTCTGGCGCGGGTGGATCCGAGGGCATCTCTGTTGTCGACGGCACGGTCCACGAGATCCTGGACCAGGTGCGGGAGATCCCCGGATTGCCCGTTTCCGAGCATCCTGCGGCCTACACAGCGATGCACGACGCCTTGCTCGAAGCGCTGAACGATGACACTCCGTCCGGGGCCGGCGCCGCCTGACATGATCAGACTCGACCAGATGCTCGTCAGCCGCGGCCTTGCGCGGTCGCGCACGCATGCGGCGCGGCTCATCGCCGAGGGCAAGGTGTCTTCTGCCGGCGACGTGCTGGCGAAGGCGTCGCTCCAAGTGCCGGACGACCGTGAGCTCACGGTGGCGGAAGATGCCACCGACACCTACGTCAGCCGGGCCGGCCACAAGCTGGCCGGCGCGCTGGACGCGTTTCCCGCCGTCGTTGTCGGGGGCAAAAGGTGCCTTGACGCCGGTGCCTCCACGGGCGGCTTTACCGACGTCCTGCTGCGGCGGGGCGCCGCCCATGTGGTGGCGGTCGACGTCGGGCACGGCCAGTTGGTGCCTCAGCTCCGCAGCGATCCTCGGGTGAGCGTCTATGAGGGACTGAACGTCCGCTATATGGACCCGGACCACATCGGCGGCACCGTTGAGCTGACGGTGGCGGACCTGTCCTTCATTTCGCTGACACTGGTCCTGGCGCCGCTGGCGGCGTGCACCGGCCCGGGCGGTGACCTGGTGCTCATGGTCAAGCCTCAGTTCGAGATCGGCAAGGACCGGCTGGGACGCACCGGCGTGGTCACCTCAGAGCGCGAACGCCGGATGGCTGTCGGTAAAGTGGCGAGTGCTGCCATCGACGCAGGCCTGGAACTGCGCGGACTGGCCACGAGTCCGCTGCCCGGGCAGGACGGAAATGTCGAATACTTCCTGTGGATAAAACGAAGAATTGCCGAAGACTTGCCTAAGATCGAAGAGCGGGACGCAGCAGTGGCTGCGTTGCTCGGAAATATCTGGCCGAACCACTAGAGAGCGGAACCGATGAGCAGGCGTGTACTGGTACTTGCCCATACCGGCCGCGAAGAATCCCTGAAGGCTGCCTGGGAAGCGTGCGCCCAGCTGCACGCTTCCGGCATTGTCCCGGTGATGCAAAAGTCAGAACTGGGCGACATGGAGGGTTTCTTCGGGCGGCTGGAGCAGCCTGTCGAGGTCCTGCACGACCACGTCCAACTGCCCGACGTCGAGCTCGTCATGGTGCTCGGCGGTGACGGCACCATCCTTCGCGCCGCGGAACTGGTCCGCGAAGTGGACGTTCCCCTGCTCGGCGTGAACCTGGGCCACGTCGGCTTCCTGGCCGAAAGCGAGAGGGCGGACCTCACGCAGACCGTCGAATGGATCGCCAGCCGCGATTACACGGTGGAGGAGCGGATGACCATCGACGTCCAGGTCTGGGTGCGCGGTCAGAAAATCTGGCACACGTGGGCCCTCAACGAGGCGGCCATCGAAAAAGGGAACCGGGAACGGATGCTCGAGGTGGTCACCGAAGTGGACGAGCGTCCGCTGACGTCCTTTGGCTGCGACGGCGTGGTACTCGCCACGCCCACGGGGTCCACGGCCTACGCCTTTTCTGCCGGCGGCCCGGTCGTGTGGCCTGAAGTCGAAGCCCTGGTGATCGTCCCCATCAGCGCCCATGCACTGTTCGCCAAGCCACTGGTGGTCTCGCCCCGGTCACGGCTGGCTGTGGAGGTCCTGAACCGGACGGACGCCCAGGGCGTGCTGTGGTGCGACGGCCGCCGCTCGGTTGACCTTCCGCCCGGCGCCCGTGTTGAGGTCACCAAGTCAGCTACTCCCGTCCGCTTGGCGCGCACCCACCAGACGCCGTTTTCGGGGCGGCTCGTCCGCAAGTTCCAACTGCCGATTCACGGCTGGCGCGGCCCCGTGCCGCAGTCCGAGGAGGTGCACACCGGCCCGGTGCCGATCGTGCGCACGCCCCGGCCCATGGCGCCCCTGTCCGCGCCAAGCCTTGACGGCCTGCCTCGGGCCGCGCAGCCTTTCGCCGGGCCTGATGAAGATTCCGATCCTCCGACGGGGAAGTGATCCATGCTTGAAGAACTGAGAATCCGCGACCTGGGCGTCATCACCGACGCCACGCTGCCGCTGGGCCCCGGACTGAGCGTTGTCACCGGCGAGACCGGCGCCGGCAAGACCATGGTGGTTACCGCCGTCGGGCTGTTGCTCGGTGCCCGGTCCGACGCCGGTGCCGTCCGCAGCGGCGCCAAGAGCGCCTCCGCGGAAGCCGTGGTCAGGCTCGACACCGGGCATTTTGCCTTGGGACGCGCCCGGGACGCCGGCGCCGAGATCGAGGAGTTCGACGGCGGGGCGGAACTGCTGCTGTCACGGCGCCTGGGGGCGGACGGACGCAGCCGTGCGTTCCTTGGCGGTCGGTCTGCCCCCGTGGGCGTGCTCGCCGAAATCGGCGAATCGCTTGTGGTGGTGCACGGACAGTCCGACCAGATCAGGCTGAAGAGCGCGACCGCCCAGCGCGAAGCACTGGACAAGTTCGCGGGGGAAAACCTGGCCGCAACCCTGGGCGGCTTCCAGGAACTCTACGGCTCATGGAAGTCCAGCCAGGCCGAGCTGGAAGCGCTCCGCAGCGCAGCGCGGGACCGGCTCCGCGAGGCCGAGTCGCTCGAGATTTCGCTGGCGGAAATCGACGCCGTTGACCCCCAGCCGGGCGAAGACGACACCCTCAAGGCCGAGGCCGTGAAGCTGGCCAACGTCGAGGAACTCCGCATCGCGGCCACCACCGCACACCAGGCACTCATCGCCGAGGACTTCGGCGACACCGGCGACGCCACGACCCTCGTGGATGCGGCAAAGCGGACGCTGGAGAACGTATCGGAGCATGACGAAGAGCTTGGCGCGGCCGCCGCGCGCCTCGCGGAGGTGGGCTTCCTGCTCAACGACATCGCCACGGAGCTTGCCAGCTATCAGGCCGGCCTGGATTCGGAAGGCCCGGAGCGGCTGGCCGAGATCGAAGACCGCCGTGCCGCACTGGCAAAACTTGTCCGCAAGTACGCGCCGAGCATCGATGAAGTCCTCGTCTGGGCGGAAAACGCCCGCGTCCGCTTCGATGAACTGCAGGACGACTCCACCCGGATCGAGGCCCTTGACGCCGAAGTGGCACGGGCGGAGGCGGAACTCACAAAACGGGCCGCTGCGATCAGCAAAATTCGGGCCAAGGCGGCCAAGGAGCTCTCGGCCAGGGTCAGCGCTGAGCTGAAGGCCCTCGCCATGGCGGATGCCACCCTGGTCATCAACCTCGAGGCCGCTGGCCAGTTGGGCCCCTACGGCGCGGACGAGATTTCCTTCCTGCTGCGGCCGCACTCGGGGGCTCCCGCGCGGCCGCTGGGCAAGGGCGCCTCCGGCGGTGAGCTTTCCCGGGTCATGCTCGCCATCGAGGTGGTGCTGGCAGCCGTTGATCCTGTCCCCACCTTCGTGTTCGACGAAGTGGATGCGGGTGTCGGCGGCCGCGCCGCCGTCGAAATCGGGCGCCGGCTGGCCATGCTGGCCCGCCACGTCCAGGTGCTCGTGGTCACCCACCTGCCGCAGGTGGCCGCCTTCGCGGACCAGCACATCCGGGTCACCAAGACCTCCGTGCGGGGCTCCGACGGCGGCACCGCCACCGGGTTCACCTCCAGTGACGTCCAACTGCTGGACGAGCCCGAGCGGGTCAGGGAACTGGCACGGATGCTCGCCGGCCAGGAGGACTCCGAAACCGCGCAGGCGCATGCGCAGGAGCTGCTGGACGATGCCAAGCTGCTGCCCCAACGGGCCTGAGCCGCAGGTGCCCTTGCCCGGAGGGCCCTTGCCCACACTGCCCTTGCCCCCAGCGCCCGGACACGGAAGACTGAGGCATTTGGGGACGCGTTACCCGATCCGTGGAAGGCTCAATTGATGATAGGCTCGAATTCCGTGGTGCAGCGATCAAATTCCCGTGTAAATTCCCGGTTCCCGGGCTCGTCCAAGACGACCAAACACATCTTCGTCACCGGTGGTGTGGCGTCCTCGCTAGGCAAGGGACTGACGGCTTCGAGCCTCGGCCACCTGCTGCGGGCACGCGGTTTGTCTGTAACTATGCAGAAGCTCGATCCCTATCTGAACGTGGATCCGGGCACGATGAACCCCTTCCAGCACGGCGAGGTCTTCGTCACAGACGATGGCGCCGAAACCGACCTCGACGTCGGCCACTACGAGCGCTTCCTCGATGAAAACCTCGAAGGCTCGGCCAACGTCACCACTGGCCAGGTGTACTCCACGGTCATCGCCAAGGAACGCCGCGGCGAGTACCTGGGTGACACCGTCCAGGTCATCCCTCACATCACCGATGAAATCAAGCGCCGGATGCGCCTGCCGGCCGAGGGCAAGAACGCCCCCGACGTCATCATCACCGAGATCGGCGGCACGGTAGGCGACATCGAGTCGCAGCCTTTCCTTGAGTCCGCCCGCCAGGTCCGCCAGGACATCGGCCGCGGAAATGTCTTTTTCCTCCACGTTTCCCTCGTGCCGTACATCGGCCCGTCGCAGGAACTGAAGACCAAGCCAACGCAGCACTCCGTTGCGGCGCTGCGCTCCATCGGTATTCAGCCGGAGGCGATCGTGATCCGTTCGGACCGCGAAGTCCCGCAGCCGATGCGCGACAAGATCGGCCGCATGTGCGACGTCGACATCGACGCCGTCATCGGCTGCCCGGATGCCCCGAGCATCTACGACATCCCCAAGACGCTGCACTCCCAGGGACTGGACTCCTACATCGTCCGCGCCCTGGACCTGCCCTTCAAGGACGTGGACTGGACCAGCTGGGACAAGCTGCTGGAAGCCGTCCACAACCCCAAGCACGAGGTTGAAATTGCCCTCGTAGGTAAGTACATCGACCTGCCGGATGCCTACCTCTCCGTCACGGAGGCTTTGCGCGCCGGCGGCTTCGCCAATGACGCCAAGGTCAAGATCCGCTGGGTCCCGTCCGACGAATGCGAAACCCACGAAGGCGCCGTCAGGTCGCTGGACGGCGTGGACGCCATCTGCGTTCCCGGCGGCTTCGGCATCCGAGGCCTCGAGGGCAAGCTGGGCGCCCTGAAGTTCGCCCGGGAAACCCGGCTTCCGGTACTGGGCCTGTGCCTCGGCCTGCAGTGCATGGTCATCGAGTACGCCCGCAATGTGGTTGGCCTCGAAGGTGCTTCTTCGAGCGAATTCGAGCCGGACTCCAAGTACCCGGTGATCGCCACGATGGAAGAGCAGCTGGACATCGTCGAAGGCAAGGGAGACCTTGGCGGCACCATGCGCCTGGGCCTGTACGAAGCCAAGCTGGACGAAGGTTCGGTCATCGCGGAGACGTACGGCACCACAACCGTCAGCGAACGCCACCGCCACCGCTACGAGGTCAACAACAAGTACCGCGAGCAGATCGCCGCCCAGGGCCTCGTGTTCTCCGGAACATCCCCGGACGGGAAGCTCGTCGAGTACGTGGAACTGCCCCGCGAAGTACACCCGTACTATGTCGCCACGCAGGCCCACCCCGAACTGAGCTCGCGCCCCACCCGGCCGCACCCGCTCTTCGCCGGACTGGTCAAGGCTGCGCTGGAACACCAGAGCGGCAGCGCCGACAACGGCGCCCTGGCCTCTGCAGCTCGGATCTCCGAGACCCCTGCGGGCGTGACGGGCACGGACGTGACGGGGACGAAAGCAACGGGGACGGCAGCAACAGCCCGCAAAGTAACCGCAAAGTAGACCAGAGCACCAACGACGGAGGACGGCGCGATGCCCGGTAATTCTGAAAACACTCCTGCTGCACGGCAGGTTTCGGATGCGCCGAGCCCGCGCCGTCTGCTGTCCACCGAGAAGGTCTACGAGGGCCGGATCTGGGACGTCGTCAGCGACAGCTTCAAGCTCACCGACGAGGGCGACCCCCTGGTCCGCGATTACATCGACCACCCCGGGGCAGTGGCCGTGCTTCCCATGAATGACGCCGGCGAGGTGCTGCTGATCAAGCAGTACCGGCACCCGGTGGGAATGGACCTCTGGGAGATCCCGGCGGGCCTGCTGGACGTGGAGGGTGAGGACTTCGTGGTGGGAGCCGCCCGGGAGCTCGCCGAAGAGGCGGACCTCGTGGCCAGCACCTGGAACGTCCTGGTGGATTTCTTCAACTCACCCGGATCCTCTAGCGAGGCGATCCGCATCTACCTCGCCCGCGGGCTCACCGAAGTGCCGGACCACGAACTTCACGTGCGCACGGATGAAGAGGCAGAAATCGAACTGCACTGGATTCCGCTCGAGGAAGCGGTGGCAGCGGTGCTGGAAGGGCGCCTGCACAACCCGTCTGCCGTCGTCGGAATCCTTGCCGCCGCAACAGCGAAGGCAGACGGCTTCGGCGATCTGCGGCCGGCCAACGCGCCCTGGCCGGCCCATCCCAGCCAGCGCTGATGACAGCAGTCACGGCAGCAGCTGAGGCTTCGCCGGCCCCGGGCCGCCCGAGCCAGGATCGTCCGCGGACGGCGATCGACCGCGCCGTGACCGACTACCTCCAGCACATGGGTGTGGAGCGCGGCCTCGCTGCCAACACCCTGTCCGCCTACCGCCGCGATCTTGCCCGCTACTCCAACTTCTTGGCCGCAGAAGGCATTAACCGCCCCGGCGACGTCACCCGCCACCATGTGACGGGCTTCGCGCAGGCATTGTCTGACGGTTCAGACGGCGGGACGCCCCTGGGCGTACGCTCGGCGGCCCGCACCGTGGTCGCCGTCCGGGGACTGCACAAGTTCTGGGCGCTGGAAGGAACGACGACGGCGGATCCGGCCAGCGACGTCCACCCGCCAATGCCCGGGAAGAGGCTGCCCAAGGCCATCACCGTGGATGAAGTCACCAGGATTCTTGAAGCCGCCGGGACCGACACCGCCACCGGGCTGCGGGACCGGGCACTGCTTGAATTCCTCTATTCCACCGGTGCCCGCATCAGCGAGGCCGTGGGACTGGATGTGGACGACATCTCGCTGCAGCCTGCCGAGGCCGGACCGGCGATCGTGCGGCTGTTCGGCAAGGGTTCCAAGGAGCGCCTGGTTCCGCTCGGATCGTATGGGGCCAGGGCACTCGACGCCTACCTTGTCCGGGGCCGCCCCCTGCTGGCAGCGAAGGGCAACGGCACGCCGGCGCTCTTCCTCAACGCCAGGGGTGGGCGCATCAGCAGGCAGAGCGCCTGGACCATCCTGAAGGCTGCCGCGGAGAAGGCGAACATCACCAAGGACGTCTCGCCGCACACCCTTCGCCACTCGTTCGCCACGCATCTGCTCGAAGGCGGAGCGGATGTCAGGGTGGTCCAGGAACTTCTGGGCCACGCGTCCGTGACCACCACACAGGTGTACACCCTCGTGACGGCAGACACGCTCCGTGAAATCTATGCCGCGGCCCACCCGAGGGCTTTGGGCTAGGCGTAGGGCCGCACGCAGAATCCCGACGTGACGCCCAGGACCGGACCGGGCGAGGGCTACTGTTTATCCATGACGTCGACACCCGTAACCCTCTGTTTCATGCTTCGCGACGGTGCGGCGGGCCTGGAGGTCCTGCTGGGTCTTAAGAAGACCGGGTTCGGCGTAGGGAAGATCGTGGGCCTGGGCGGCCATGTGGAGGAGGGCGAAACCGACGCGCAGGCGGCCTGCCGTGAGGTCCACGAGGAAGCCGGAATGGTGGTCCTGGAGGAAGACCTTCGCGACGCTGGGCTGATCGAATTCGTCTTTCCCGCCCGGCCGGAATGGAACATGTCCACCCGCTTGTTTACCGCGCGCCGATGGATCGGCGACCCCGTGGAGAGTGAAGAAATTATTCCGGAATGGTTTCTTGTCTCCGCGCTTCCCCTGGAGCGCATGTGGCAGGACGCCGAGCACTGGCTCCCCGCCGCGCTGGGTGGCGAAGCGGTGGCTGCGGTCATCACCCTGAACGATGACAACCAGACTGTGGCCTCCGCTGAATATTCTTCGCGGGGTGTGTAACAGCCGGCCCCGGAGCGGAAACAATACGGTTAGCCTGCCAAGCAGGACACTACTTCATTCGTTTTGGGGGATGCGTGGAATCGGAACGCGAACTGGCGTTCGTCGCCGTTCACAGGGAAAGCTATCCGCGGGTTTACAGATTCGTCCGGCGGCGCGTGGAGTCGGCAGAGCTTGCTGAAGAGCTCGCAGCAGACGTCTTCCGTGTTGTCTGGCAGAAATGGGGTGACGAGCCCCGGACAGACATCGCGTGGCTGTTGACGGTGGCGCGGAATCTGATTGGAAACGCGTACCGCAGCCGTGACAGGCTGCTGGCGCTGCAGGAGAAGCTCCGGGCAGCGGCGGAGCTGCGCTCCGGCGGGGAGTCCGGGGACCTCGTGGTCCAGGACGCGATGGCCGCCCTGCGTGAGAGTGAGCGCGACATCCTCCAACTGGCCTACTGGGACGAGCTGAGCATGGCGGAGATTGCGGGCGTGCTTCAGTGCAGCGAATCCGCCGCGAGGGTACGTCTGCACCGCGCGCGGGCCGCCTTCCGCAAGCAAATGCCGGTGGCAGCCGGATCGATCACGCAGAAGATGGGGGCATGACATGGATCCGATCCAGAATCTGATTTCCGGGACCGACCCGCTCCGTCACGACCCGGCAGAGGTGCCCGACGCTGACGCGGCCCTGCGCAGAGTGCTTGCAGGGGCGCCCATGTTCAGCGACAGCCTGCCCGCCGACGTGGTGAGGTTCGAGGACCGGAAAAGGCGCCGGGCGCGCCTGGCCGGCGTGCTTACATTGACCGCTGCGGCGGTGACGGCCGGCATCCTGGTGGCAGCGAACCTCGGGACCCTGACCTCGGCGCCCGCTCCCGCTGGCCCCGTTGCGCCCACCGTGTCTGAAACCACGGCAGCAGCAACAGCGAAGCCGACGGCAACACGGACCACCCCTGCAGCTACGACGGCGACCGAGACGCCTCCGCAGAAGCCGGTCCCGGCGCCAGTTGCTTGGACCACCTTCACGGACGCCACCGGCCAGGCAACCTTCGAACACCCCGCCGCCTGGAGCGTGTCAGAGGCCCCGCACACAATCGACGGGGGTTCCTACAACACAGTCGAAGTGAAGAATGCCGCCGGCAAGACCAAGGCCACCCTGCGGTTGCTCTATGACTCAGCGGGTGGTCCAGCGTGCCCGGACCCGAAGCCATACCAGACCCTCGACTCGGTGGTCGTGGACATCCCGCAGAAAGCCGGGAAGCGCCAGGATTCCGCCCAAGGTCCGTCCGCCTTTGTCTTCCGCGTCATAGAGGGAGACAAGGTCTACGGCTCGCTGGCACTTGCCGACGAGGACCTGGCTCCGCAAACGACCACGTGTGGCTTGTACAACGGTATCCTGGGCCCGGAAAACGTTCCGATCCCGCAGTTTGGCGACACCACCTGGCTCATGGCCGACGGAAAAGACGCTCCGCTCACGTTTGATTCCCTTGCCGAGGCCAAGGCCTACATGGGGACGCAGGAGTACCAGGACGTCAAACGCATGCTGATCTCCCTTGCACTGCAGCCAGCCAAAACGGCCATCAGCCCACGCTTTGTCAGCCAGGACGGGAAGGCCAGCTTCGTTCTGCCGCAGGGCTGGACCGCGAAGGATGTCACTGTCGGAACGCCTGACTACCCGGGCTCGGGAATCCGGGTGACCGACGGGGCGGGCAAGACGGTGGCGGATTTCGTGCACGGTGCAGCCGGCGGCCTGGGCGGCGCCTGCACGGACGGGACGCACAAGATAACTGAGCTTGATACGGCCTCGTCATCTCTGACAGCAGACTGGGCCGCACAGCGGGCAGTCCGGTTCTCCTACCGGGTGATGGACCAGACGTCCGACGGCGAGGGACTCAGCTACCAGGTGGGGCTGGTGGACAAGTCCAGCGGGTCAGTGCAGGACAACTGCCTGATGTACACAGTGGTCACGGGCACACCGCGGGGAATGTTGTCCTTCGCAGACCGGGCCGTCCAAAACGCCTCCGAACCACGGTTTGCCAGCGTGGCAGAGGCCAGGGCCTACATGGAGACACCCGAATACCTGAAACTGAAGGCAATGATCCGGAGCCTGCAGATCACGTCCTGAGGCCTGCTGAAACGACGCCGGGCCGGTCACCCGAAAAGGTGACCGGCCCGGCGTCGTACGCTCGGAAGGCAAATCGAAGCTACGGGACGTGCCGTTCCTCCGGGCCGTTGTAGGCGCTCAGGGGGCGGATCAGCGAGTTGGAAGCGGCCTGTTCCATGATGTGGGCAGTCCAGCCGGTGATCCGGCTGGCGACGAACAGCGGCGTGAACATTTCTGTGTCGAAGCCCATGAGGTGGTAGGTGGGGCCGGCCGGGTAGTCCAGGTTCGGCTTGATGCCCTTGGCCTCATCCATCGCGGACTCGAGCCCGTTGTACAGCCCCAGCAGCTCGGGACGGCCGTAGTGCGCGATCATCTTGTCCAGGGCAGCCTTCATGGTGGGCACGCGGGAGTCGCCGTGCTTGTAGACGCGGTGCCCGAAGCCCATCACCTTCTTTTTCTGGGCCAGGGCGTCTTCCATCCAGGCCTTGGCCCTGGCTGCGGCCTCCTCCAGGGATTCCTCGGACCTGATGCCGATCTCGTCGAAGGTGTGCATGACGGCTTCGTTGGCGCCGCCGTGCAGCGGACCTTTCAGTGCACCGATCGCGCCGGTCACCGCCGAGTGCAGATCAGCCAGGGTGGATGTAATGACGCGCGCCGTAAACGTGGAGGCGTTGAAGGAGTGCTCGGCGTAGAGAATCATCGAGACGTTGAAGGCTTCAACGACCTCCGCCACGGCGTCCTCACCGAAGGCCATCCACAGGAAGTTGGCGGAGTAGCCAAGGTCATCGCGGGGTTCCACGAGTTCCTGCCCGCGCCGGCGCCGCTGGTCATAGGCGACGACGGCGGGCATGGCCGCGAACAGGTCCACGGCCTTGGCCATGTTGGCCTCCCGGGAGGAGTCCTCGGCAAGTTCATGGCGCGCGCCCATCACGGAGGCAGCCGTCCGGCAAACATCCATGGGATGCGCCGTGACCGGCAAAGTGTCGACCACCTGCTTCACCACGGGATCCAAGGGGCGGCCGGTGCGCTCCCGGGCCGTGAACGCGGCCAGTTGCCCGGCATCCGGTAGCTCGCCGTTCCAGAGCAGGTACGCGACCTCCTCGAAGCTGCATCTTGCTGCGAGTTCCTGGACCGGATAGCCCCGGTACAGCAGCGAGTTCGTGTCCGAGTTGACCTTGGAGACGGCGGTGTAATCCACCACGACGCCGGCGAGGCCCTTTTTGATCTCTTCTTCAGCCATGCTGAACTCCTTCGTTCCTTGCGTCTGATTTACCGGCCGTCCGGGGCCGGTGGTCCGGGTGTGGGTTGCGCGTCAGTCGCTTCCGGGGATCCGGAAATTGAAGACGCCGGTGTCAAAGCGGTTGTAGGCCTCGTAGTCCACGAGGTCGTACAGCCGCACGCGGGTCAGCATGCTTCCTACCTGTGCCTCCTGCGTTCCGTCGGCCCTGATCGATTCCAGCGTACGCTCCGCAGCGCCCATGGCACTACGGAGCAGGGTGACCGGATATATCACCATGTTCACGCCCACACCCTGCAACTCGTCCACGGTGAACAGCGCGCTTTTCCCGAACTCGGTCATGTTGGCCAGGATCGGCACGTCCACCGCGTCACGAATGGCCTGGAATTCGCTCAGGTCCTTCATCGCTTCCGGGAAGATGGCGTCGGCGCCGGCCTCGACCAGGGCGCGGGCACGGTCCTTGGCGGCCTCCAGCCCGTCCACCGCCCGGATGTCCGTGCGGGCCATTATCAGGAAGTTCTCATCGCGCCGGGCGTCCGCAGCGGCCCTGATGCGCTTGGTGGCCGTATCCAGGTCCACCACGTTCTTGCCGTCCAGGTGGCCGCAGCGCTTCGGGTTGAACTGGTCCTCGATGTGGCAGCCGGCCAGGCCGGCGTTCTCCAGCTCCTGGACGCTCCGGGCGACGTTCATCGGCTCGCCGAATCCGGTATCGGCATCCACGATGGCCGGCAGGTCCGTCATGCGGGCGATTTGCCCGGCCCGGGTGGCAACCTCAGTGAGGGTGGTCAGCCCGATGTCCGGCAGTCCGAGGTCGTTGGCCAGCACGGCGCCTGAGATGTACACGCCGGCGAAGCCCTTCTCCTCGATCAGCCGGGCGGAAAGGGGATTGAAGGCGCCTGGGAACTGCTGGACGGTCCCTGAAGCCAGCAGTTCACGGAAGCGGATCCGCTTCTGCTCCGGTGTGACCTTGGAGTACAGCACTTAGAACAGCCCCTTCGGAGCGGCGGCGAAGTCGATGACGCCGGGTGCGGCGGTAATGTTCAGCTGGTCAAGCTCGCCGGCGGCCAGCTGCGGAAGCCGGGCAGCGGCGTCGAGGAACCGCTCGATCTCCTCGTCCTCCACCAAACCGGCTGCGAGGGTGCGGAACTTGTTCACGTACTGCTTGCGGGCGAACGGCCGGGCGCCCAGTGGGTGCGCGTCCGCCACGGCGATCTCGTCGGTGATGACGGTGCCGTCGGCCAGCGTGATCTCCACGGAACCGCCGAATGCCTTCTCGTTGATGTCCAGGGAGTGGTACCGGCGGGTCCATTCGGGATCCTCCACCGTGGTGACCTTGTGCCACAGCTCCACGGTGTCGGGCCGGGCGGCGCGTTCGGGGGCGTAGGAGTCCACGTGGTGCCAGGCGCCGTCCTGCAGTGCAACGGTGAAGATGTAAGGAATGGAGTGGTCCAGCGTTTCGCGGCTGGCAGTGGGGCTGTACTTCTGCGGATCGTTCGCGCCGGAGCCGATCACGTAGTGCGTGTGGTGGCTGGTCTTGATCAGGACCGACTTCACGTTTGCGGGGTCGGTGACCTCGGGGTGTTCGCCGTGGAGTTTCCGGGCGAGGTCGATCCAGGCCTGGGCCTGGTATTCGGCGGAGTGCTCCTTGGTGTAGGTGTCCAGGATGGCCCGCTTGGCCTCACCGGCTTCGGGCAGCGGGACGCTGTAGGAGGCGTCCGGGCCGTCGAGCATCCAGGCGATGACGCCGTCTTCGCCTTCGTAGATCGGCACGGGGGAGGTCTGGCCACGCATGGCGCGGTCCGCGGATTCGACGGCCATCTTGCCGGCAAACGCGGGGGCGTGGGCCTTCCAGGTGGAGATCTCGCCCTTGCGCGACTGCCGCGTTGCCGTGGTGGTGTGCAGCGCCTGCCCCACTGACTGGAAGATGGTTTCGACGTCGAGCCCCAGCAACGTGCCGATGCCGGCAGCGGCGGACGGGCCGAGATGCGCCACGTGGTCGATCTTGTGCTTGTGCAGGCAGATGGCCTTGACCAGATTGACCTGGACCTCGTAGCCGGTCGCAATCCCGCGGATCAGGTCCGCTCCGTTGGAGCCCACGTGCTGGGCGACGGCGAGGATCGGCGGGATGTTGTCGCCGGGGTGGGAGTAGTCGGCAGCCAGGAAGGTGTCGTGGTAATCCAGCTCCCGGACAGCCACGCCGTTGGCCCACGCGGCCCATTCGGGGGAAACGCGCTCGCCGATGCCAAAGACCTTCGAGCCCTTGCCGTTGGTCGAGGGGCCATGGGTCAGGGCCTGTGCCCGCGCGGCGATGATCGGGGCGCGGTTCAGCGAGGCAATGGCTACAGAGGCGTTGTCGATGATGCGGTTGATCACCATGTCGGTGACGTCGTCCGTGACAGGCACGGGGTCGGCCGCCACCACGGCGATTTTATGGGCGAGCTGGTCTTCCCGGGGGAGGTTTTCCTCGCTTTTGTACACGCGGACGTGGTGTTCCTTGACCATGGGGGCTCCTTGTTATTGAGGTGTATGGGTGGCTTTGACGTGGGAGAGGCTGCGGTGCAGGTGCATGGTGGTGGCGGCCTGGGCAAGTCGCGGGTTGCCGGCTGCTATCGCCTCGGCGATGGCGGCGTGTTCGGTAGCGGCGGCTGTTAGCCGCGCGTAGTCGTCGGCGGCGAGCCGGCGGACCCGGACCAGGTGCACGCGCAGGCTCCGCATGGCCTGCGCCAGGTAGGAGTTGGAAATGGCGGCGTCGATCGCCGAATCGAGACGGGCCACGAGCTCGTAGTACTCGTGGCGGGCCGGATCAATGGCGCTAATGAGTGCGGGCGCTTCGAGAAGCTCGCGCTGCAGCTGCAGGAAAACGGCGGCATCACCTCGCTCTGCCGCCAGAGCGGCGGCCTTTCCTTCGAGCGTTTCGCGGAGTTCGAACAGTTCGTCGATGTCCTCCAGTGAGATGTCGGTGACGACGACGCCGCGGCCGCCGGCCGTCGTCGTGAGCCCTTCCGCGGTGAGGCGGCTCAGCGCTTCCCGCAGCGGTGTCCGCGAGACGCCGAGGCGTTCGGACTGCTCGACTTCAGCGAGGACGGTACCGGGGCGGAGGCGCCATTCGATGATGTCGTCGCGCAGTGCCGCATAGGCTCTGTCGCTGGCGCGCATCCGGCCTCCCTTCGTTGGTAGTCCTGTTGAGTGTATACATAAAACCCCATCCAGCCCAGTAATTTGGTGAAAATGGCAGAAGATCATCCGTTATGTATACACAGCCCTTGTTTGCGGACCTGTGTCGGGGATAGCATGGGCGCAACACAACGTAGTGGACAGGAACTCTTCATGGTCACCAACAGCTACCGCGACGCCTACGACCGCAGCCTCACCACGCCCGACAAATTCTGGCTGGAGGCCGCAGGGCGGGTGTCCTGGTCGCAGGCTCCGCACCAGGCCGTGGACAGCGCCCGTGCTCCGCTCTATAGCTGGTACCCGGACGGCGTCCTTAACACAGCCTTCAATGCGCTGGACCGGCACGTCCAGGCGGGCCGCGGAGACCAGGACGCACTGATCTACGACTCCGCCGTGCTTGGCGCCAAGCAACGGTACAGCTACGCGGAGCTCACCGATCTCGTGGCCAGGTTCGCCGGGGTCCTGAGGGCGCAGGGCGTGGGCAAGGGGGACCGGGTGGTGATCTACATGCCCATGATTCCCGAAGCAGCCATCGCCATGCTGGCAACCGCGCGTCTCGGTGCCATCCATTCCGTGGTGTTCGGCGGGTTCGCGCCCAAGGAACTGGCCGCGCGCATCTGCGACGCCGCCCCCATGGCCGTGGTAACCGCCTCCGGCGGAATCGAGCCGTCCCGCCGCGTGGAGTACCTGCCCGCAGTGGCGGAGGCCCTCGCGCTCGCAGGCGCGGAAGGCACCCGGGTCCTGGTCAAGGAACGGGACGGCTTCGCGGCTCAACGCGCCGACTTCGCTGGCTGGCTGGACTGGGACGAGCAAATGGCCGGGGCAGCAGCCGCTGCGCCGGTGGATGTCAGCGCCACGGATCCGCTCTACATCCTGTACACCTCAGGCACTACGGGAAGCCCCAAGGGAGTGGTCCGGGACAACGGCGGCCACGCAGTGGCCCTCGGCTGGACCATGGAAAACATTTACGACGTCGGGCCCGGTGACGTGATGTGGACGGCGTCCGACGTCGGCTGGGTCGTGGGACATTCCTACATTGTGTACGGCCCGCTCCTGGCCGGCGCCACAACCGTTCTGTACGAGGGCAAACCGGTGGGGACTCCCGATGCCGGCGCGTTCTGGCGGGTTATCGAGGACTACAAGGTCAATGTTCTCTTCACCGCGCCCACCGCCCTGCGTGCCATCCGCAAGGCGGATCCTGAGGCCGCGCTGCTGGCCCGCTACGACACCTCCAGCCTGAAGACCCTGTTCGCCGCCGGCGAGCGCCTGGACACCGACACCTATCACTGGGCTGCGCGTATCCTGGGGGTGCCTGTGGTGGACCACTGGTGGCAGACGGAAACGGGCTGGGCCATTTGCGCAAACCCGCGCGGACTGGACTCCCTCCCCATCAAGCCGGGCTCACCCACGGTGGCGATGCCAGGCTTCAACCTTGGCATCGTGGACAGTTCCGGCGCGGAAGTCGACGCCGGAACCGAAGGAAACATCGTGCTTAGGCTTCCGTTGCCCCCGGGCACCCTGACGACGCTGTGGGGCGACGACGACCGGTACATCTCGTCGTACCTCCAGGCATTCGAGGGCTGCTATGCCACCGGCGACTCGGGTTACCGCGACGGGGACGGGTATCTCTTCGTGATGGGGCGGACCGATGACGTCATCAACGTCGCCGGACACAGGCTGTCCACCGGCTCCATGGAGCAGGCCATCGGACAGCACCCTGCGGTGGCCGAATGCGCCGTCATCGGCGTCGCCGATCCGCTGAAGGGCCAGCGTGCCAGCGGATACGTGGTGCTGAAGTCGGGCGTGGACCTGTCGGTGCCGGTTCTCGAACGGGAGCTCATCGCGCTCGTCCGGCGGGAAATCGGGGCGGTGGCCGATTTCAAGAACGTCGCGGTGGTGGAGGCGCTGCCCAAGACCCGGTCGGGGAAGATCCTGCGCAAGACCATGCGGCAAATCGCCGACGGCGAGGAGTACGTTGTTCCCTCCACCATCGAGGACGCCGGGGTGCTGGACCAGCTGATGGCAGCCCTGCGGCCGGCGGACGCCAACGGCGCCGGTTGAGCTTGTCGGAACCTGCTCCGTCAGGCGCGGGACCAGCGGTACTCGTTTTCCGGGCGGCCAGGCGCCCCGTACCGGGCCGTCCGGGAGACCGCGCCGGCGTCGGCGAGGTACTCCAGGTAGCGCCGGGCGGTGACCCGCGACATGCCGAGCGCCGCCATGACTTCGGTGGCCGAGACCGCCCCCGGCTGCTGCTTCATGAAGTCGCGGACGGCATCAAGGGTGGAGTGGGCCAGGCCCTTCGGAAGCGGCAACTCTGACGGCGCCCTGAGGCTCGCGAAGGCCTGGTCCACGTCGCTCTGGGATGCGCCCACTTTGGCCGAGCCGGATTCGGGCGAGGCCAACTGCTCGCGGAATTGCCGGTAGCTGTCCAGCTTGTCCGCGAAGGTGGCAAACGTGAATGGCTTGATGAGGTACTGCACCACCCCGATTGAGACGGCGCTGCGCACGATCGCGAGCTCCCGGACCGCGGTGATGGCGATGATGTCTGCGAAGTGGCCCGCAGAGCGCATGCGCCGGGCAATATCCAGGCCGTGGAGGTCCGGCAGGTTCATATCCAGCAGGACCAGCTCCACTTGGCTGCCGGCGGCCGCGAATTCCGTGAGCATCCGCAGCGCGGACTGTCCGTCCGGTGCCGTGCCCGCAAGACTGAACCCGGCAAGCCTGCCCACGTAGGCGGCGTGCGCCGCCGCTGCTACGGGTTCGTCCTCGACGACGAGGACTCGGATGTCTGTCACTCTTGCTCCTCCGGGAGACGTGGCGGGACGGCTGCTGGGAGCACGATATGGAAGCATGCGCCGCCGTTGGTGCCGCCGGCGTTGGTGATGGTCATCGTACCTGCAAGGCGCTGGACAGCCTGCTTGACCAGCGCCAGCCCGAGGCCCCGCCCGAAAGGCCCGGCCTTCTTCGTGCTGAATCCGTAGCGGAACACGTCGTCCACGGACTTCGGGTCGATGCCCTTGCCGGAGTCCTGGACGGTGATATCCAGTCCGCCGCTGCCCGAATCGACGGTCAGTGTCACGCGTTTCGGTGCCGGGGCGTCGGCGGCAGCGTCAATGGCGTTGTCCAGCAGGTTGCCCAGGACTGTGACGAGGTCCTGGACCGCCAGTCCGCCGGTGAGGGCCGGACCTGAGGCATCCACCACGAGCTCGACCCCCCGTTCATGGGCTTCCGCAGCCTTGCCCATCACTAAGGCGCTCAGCACCGGCTCCTGGACCGAACTGACCATGTCATCCGTCAACTGCTGGCTCAGCTCCAGGTCCTTCGTCGCGAACTCCAGTGCCTCACCTGTTCTGCCCAGTTCCAGCAGGGAAACCATGGTGTGCAGTCTGTTCGCGTGCTCATGGGTCTGCGCACGGAGCGCACCCGAGAGAGTCCGCATGCTCTCAAGCTCAGTGCCCAGGGACTCGATTTCCGTGCGGTCACGGATCGTGGCCACTGTTCCGAAGACCGCAGGGCGTTGCCGTCCGGCAGGGGAGTCCGGTCCCACAGCCGGACCCTGGTTCACGACGAGAACGCCGGAGTCCGTCAGGTGGATCTCGTCGAGGGCCGTGCGTCCCGAATCGAACAGGTTTTTCAGGCTCGGTGCCAGCGGGAGGTCCGCGAGGAACGGCGCGTCCGCCTGGTCGCCGCCGGATCCCCGCGGCGCCAGTCCCAGCAGCTCAGCAGCCTGGTCGTTGTACATCACCACCCTTCCCCTGGGGTCGATCAGGATGACGCCTTCGCGGACCGAATGGAGTACTGATTCGTAATACGCAAAGAGTTGGGCAAGTTGCTCCGGGCCCCAGCCGCGCGTTACGCGTCGAAGATAACGTCCGAGCAGCCAGGACGTCAGCGATCCGCCCAGCAGGAGGCCGCCTGCGATGACCAGCAAGGCCGGAATTCTGCCCGCCACCGCGACGTCAATGTTCCTTACGGTCACGCCGGCGGCGACCAGCGCCTTCACCGAGCCGCTGGCGTCCTTGACTGGCGCGATGGTTCGCACGGAGGGGCCAAGGGTTCCGGCCGTGATTTCCGTGAACACGCGCCCGTCGAGGGCTTCGGAGATCGAGCCGATATAGGGCTGGCCCAGCTCCTCGTCCAGGGGGTGCGTCCACCGGGTCCGGTCCGGCGCCATGATGGTGATGAAATCGGCGCGCGCGTCACCCATCACCCGGCGTGCATACGGCTGAAGCGTGGCCGAGGGGTCACTGGAGGCAGCGGCCTGGAGCACCAGCGGGTTGTCGGCAATGGAGACAGCCACGGCCGTCATCCGGCGTCCGGCCTCGTCGTAGGTGCGGTCACGGGCGTCCACGAAGGCGGCCGTGCCCACGATTGCCGTAAGCGCCAGCACGAACAACAGATTCGCGACGAACAGCCGCCTTGCAATGCTCCAACGGTGGATCACAACACCTCCTATGACCAATATGAACGCAACGGTGAGCCAGGTCACGCCATGCCCAATGATGGAAATCACAAAGGACCGACGCGAAGAGCCCAGAGGCTGAGCCGAAGCGTCTTCCAGATTATCCATAAGGAGAGACACCATGGCTTCTCAACGAGGAGAGTCGGCTGCGCCGGCCAAAGCCGCGCGCAAGGGACTCGACAAGTCCCACTACCTCTACATCGCCGTCATCGCCGCCGTCATCCTGGGCGCAGTCGTCGGACTGCTGTTCCCGGAGGTCGGCAAATCCCTGAAGCCGCTGGGTGACGGCTTCATCAAGCTCATCAAAATGATGATCGCCCCCATCATCTTCTGCACCATCGTGCTGGGCATCGGCTCCATCGCCAAGGCAGCCACTGTCGGCAAGGTGGGCGGCCTGGCCCTCGGCTACTTCGTGGTGATGTCCACATTCGCCCTGGCGATCGGCCTCGTGGTGGGCAACATCATCCACCCCGGTGAGGGACTGGAACTTGCCCCCTACGATCCCAACAAGAAGGCCGCAACGGACAGCACCGTGGACTTCCTGCTGGGCATCATTCCCAGTGACGTCCCCGTGCTTCCCACGCTGCTCGCCGCGATCCTCGTGGGCTTCGCCCTCCAGAAGATGGGCCCGCAGGGCGCCCCGATCCTCAAGGCAATCGGTCTCGGCCAGGCAGTTGTCTTCCGGATCCTGATAATGATCATGTGGCTCGCCCCGGTCGGCGCGTTCGGTGCCATCGCCGCAGTCGTCGGCGCCACGGGCTTCCAGGCCATCGTGAGCATGTTCACCCTCATGGTCGCCTTCTACATCACCTGCGCACTCTTCATCGTCGTGATCCTCGGCGGCCTGCTGCAGGTGGTGGCCGGGGTGAGCATTTTCAAGCTCATGAAGTACCTTGCACGTGAATATCTGCTGATCTTCTCCACCTCGTCCTCCGAGGCCGCGCTGCCCCGCCTGATCGCCAAGATGGAGCACTTGGGTGTCTCCAAGCCGGTTGTCGGCGTCACCGTGCCCACGGGCTACTCGTTCAACCTGGACGGCACCGCCATTTACCTGACCATGGCGTCACTGTTCGTGGCCAACGCGATGGGAACTCCGCTGGACCTGGGGTCCCAGATCTCGCTGCTGATCTTCATGATCATCGCTTCCAAGGGCGCAGCCGGCGTTACCGGTGCCGGCCTTGCCACGCTGGCCGCTGGTCTCCAGGCTCACAGGCCGGAACTCCTCGGCGGCGTCGGCATGATCGTGGGCATCGACCGGTTCATGTCCGAGGCCCGTGCCCTGACGAACTTCACTGGCAACGCCGTGGCGACCGTCCTGATCGGCACCTGGGTCAAGGAAATTGACGGCGAACAGGTGGACCGCGTGCTCTCCGGCGAGGAGCCGTTCAACGAGCAGACCATGATGGCCGACCACCATGGCATGGTGGAAACCCCGGCACAGGCTGTTCCGGCCAAGGCCTGACACAAACAATCCCGGCGCCGATGCGCCGGACCGCCGCCCGCACAGGCGTAGCCTGTGCGGGCGGTTCTCATTTGCCCGGGAGGCCGGGGGCGGGGCAACCTTCTACCTCAGGTACAAGGTAAAGGCTCAAGCGCCATCAAAAGTCAAGTTCCACGGAATGCCGTGTCGGGCGCTGTAGCCTTGGGTGGAAGAAGCATGGGCGCTCGACAGTCAGGCGCAGAAACATCACCGTCATCGAAAGTGTGGATAGATACGTGAGCAGCGAACAGGGTTCAGCAACTCTGGAAGGCACGGAACTCGACCTGGAAGACGCCGTGATGGGTCCCACAGGACGTCCCTACCGCGAATTTCCGGAGCCCGCGCCGCTGTCCTCCCATGGACCGGCCCGCGTGATTGCCATGGTCAACCAGAAGGGCGGCGTGGGCAAAACCACGTCCACCATCAACCTTGCGGCCGCGCTGGCAGAGTACGGCCGCCGCGTGCTGCTGGTGGACTTCGACCCCCAGGGCGCACTGTCCGCCGGGCTCGGCGTCAACCCGCATGAACTGGACCTCACCGTCTACAACGTCCTGATGGACCGGAAGGTGGACATCCGCGATGCCATCCACCAGACCGGCGTCGAGAACGTTGACCTTCTCCCGGCCAACATCGATCTGTCCGCTGCGGAGGTCCAGCTGGTCAACGAGGTCGCCCGCGAACAGGTCCTGGACCGCGCGCTGAAAAAGGTCGAGGACGACTACGACATCGTCCTGATCGACTGCCAGCCTTCCCTCGGCCTGCTCACGGTCAACGCCCTCACCGCCGCCCACGGCGTCATCATTCCCCTGATCTGCGAATTCTTTGCCCTCAGGGCCGTGGCGCTGCTCGTGGAAACCATCGACAAGGTCCAGGACCGCCTCAACCCGCGGCTGCAGGTGGACGGCGTGCTCGCCACCATGTACGACGCCCGCACCCTGCACAGCCGCGAAGTCATCACCCGCCTCGTGGAGGCCTTCGGGGACAAAGTCTTCGAAACCGTCATCAAGCGTTCCATCAAGTTCGCCGACGCCACGGTGGCCGCCGAACCGATTACAAGCTACGCCGGCAACCACATCGGTGCCGACGCCTACCGCCGCCTCGCCAAGGAACTTATCTCGCGCGGCGGCGCGCCCTAGCCTGGATGACGGCTGAGTCGGCAACGCCGCTCGCGCAGGGCGGCCAGCAGGCGGACGCGGACGACGGCGGGACCCCGCCGGAAGTGCGGAAATCCGGCTTTGAAGTGCGGCTGGCGAACTTCACCGGCCCCTTCGACCTCCTGCTTGCCCTGATCTCCAAGCATCAGCTCGACATCACCGAGGTGGCGCTTGCCACTGTGACCGATGAGTTCATCAAGTACATCCGGAACCTGCAGCAACTGGGGGAGGAGTGGGCCCTCGACGAGGCCAGCGAGTTCCTCGTCATCGCCGCCACACTCCTGGACCTAAAGGCCGCCCGGCTGCTCCCCGCGGGCGAAGTCGAGGACGATGAGGACATAGCGCTCCTGGAGGCCCGGGACCTGCTTTTTGCCCGGCTGCTGCAATACAAGGCGTTCAAGCAGGTGGCTGCGCTAATGGACACCACACTTGAGCTGGAGTCGCGTCGGTACCCGCGTCAGGTGGCGCTGGAAGAGCACTTTGCCGCCATGCTTCCGGAGCTTGTCTGGAAGTACACGCCGCAGCAGTTCGCCGCGCTTGCCGAAGCAGCCGTGAAACCAAAAACTCCTGAGCCGACCGAAGTGGGGCTGGCGCACCTCCACGGCAGTCCTGTCAGTGTCAGGGAACAGGCGGAGCTGATCGGGCTTCGCCTGCAGCAGGGAAAACCCCTGTCCTTCCGGGCGCTGATCGCGGATGCCGAGTCCACCCTCATGGTGGTTGCGCGGTTCCTGGCCCTGTTGGAACTCTTCCGGGACCAGGTAGTGGCCTTCAACCAGCTTGCCCCGCTCGGTGACCTGACCGTCCGCTGGACTGCGCCGGGCGCCGGGTGGAGCAGCGATCATCTGAGCGAAGAATATGAGGAACAGCCGTGAGGAACACCCACCAGGAACCTTCTCCCGACGACGGCCTTGACGTCTCCGGGCTTCCCGGTGGTGCCCGGTCTGCCCTGGAGGCCGTGCTCATGGTGCTGGACCAGCCCGCCTCAGCCACGGACCTGGCAGCCGGGCTGAACCTGACGGTGGATGCCGTCGAGCTGCTGCTGCTGGAACTGCAGCGCGAGTATGACGGCTATACTGTTAAAGCCCCGGATATGGAAATCGCCAGAGAAGCTGGCTTTACCTCCAGCCCCCGGGGCTTTGAATTGCGGAATGTTGCCGGTGGCTGGCGCATCTACTCACGGGCCGAATTCGCCGACATTGTCGGTGCCTTCGTCCTTGAGAGCCAGACAGCCAGACTGACCCAGGCCGCGCTTGAAACGCTCGCCGTCATCGCCTACAGGCAACCCGTTTCCAGGGCCAGGGTGTCTGCAATTCGGGGAGTTAACGTTGACTCTGTCGTGCGGACGCTGACCCAGCGCGGACTGATCGAGGATTCCGGAACAGATCCGGAGTCGGGCGCCGTCCTGTACCGCACGACGTCGTATTTCCTTGAACGCATGGGAATCGGCTCGGTGGCTGAGTTGCCTCAGATTTCGCCGCACCTTCCGGGGCTGGAAGGAATCGAAGAGTTCTACGACGCCGGAAGAATGTAGGCCATCGGGCCTGCGCGACAGTATTTATAGGGGCAGATTTAATCTGCACGGCTGGCTAGTGTTGTCCTTGGACAACCGTTGCCGGTCAACACAACGAAGGACGGGTCATGACACAGGCGGGACGCCAGGGTTCACCACGTAACAGTTCAGGACGTAAAGGTCCGGAACGCAATTCAGCGCGCGGCGCAGGGCAGGCCGGCCCTGCAGGCCAGCGCGGCGCAGGCTTCGGCTCAGGGCAGCGCGATTTTTCCAAGGGCGGAGACCGGCCGTTCGGCGACCGTCCGCACAAGGCGCCGAAGCCCCGCGAGGAGCGCTTCGTCGATCCAGACGAGGCACCCGCCGGTCAGGCTGCCCGGCCGGCCACCGGGGACTGGAAGTCCGGCGCCAAGTCATCGGCCCGCAAGCCCGGAGCTCGCAAGCCCGGGGCAGGAAAGACGCCCGGCACTCCCGGCGCGCTCAAGCCCAAGCCGCGGTCCGCTGCAGCCAAGACCTTCGGTACGCGGGCGTTCGGCGGCGAACGGTTCGGCCAGAACCTCGGCGCCGTCCGCAAACCTTCGCGCAAGCGCGGCCCCAGCGGCCCCGTGCCGCAGTCCGAACTGCACGACTCCGACGGCGTCCGCCTGCAGAAGGTCATGGCCCAGGCCGGGGTGGCTTCGCGGCGCGTGTGCGAAGAGATGATCGCCGAGGGCCGTGTCGAAGTCGACGGCCAGGTCGTCACTGAACTCGGTGTCCGCGTCGATCCGACGACCGCCGTGATCCACGTTGACGGCCTCCGCATCCAGCTGGACGAAGACATGGTCTACATGGTGTTCAACAAGCCCAAGGGTGTCGTCTCCACCATGGAGGATCCCGACGGCCGCCCGTGCATCAGCGACTTTGTCCGCAACACCCACGGCGAACGGCTCTTCCACGTTGGACGTCTCGACGTCGCCACCGAAGGGCTGCTGCTGCTGACAAACGACGGCGAACTCGCCAACCGCCTGACGCACCCGTCGTATGAGGTCCCCAAGACATACCTCGTCCAGGTCCGCGGCCCGTTCCCGCAGGGGATCGGCGCACAGCTGAAGGCCGGTGTGGAACTCGAAGACGGATTCGCCTCCGTTGATTCCTTCAAGCTGGTCGACTCCACTCCGGGCCACGTGCTGATCGAAGTGGTGCTGCACTCAGGCAAGAACCGGATTGTGCGCAGGCTTTTCGACGCCGTCGGATTCCCCGTGCTGCGCCTGGTGCGTGTCAAGGTTGGACCGATCGGGCTGGGCGACCAGCGCCAGGGAAGCATCCGCAACCTCGGCAAGCAGGAAGTCGGCCACCTGCTGGCATCCGTAGGGCTCTAGGGCATGTCGGCATTCCGTACTCACGGCCGAGGGCACCTGAACGGCCCGGTCGTTGTCATCGGCACGGGCCTGCTCGGCACGAGTATCGGCCTGGGCCTTCGTGGCCGCGGCGTGGCCGTTTACCTGTCTGACCCATCGCCCACCAACCAGGCCGTCGCCGTGGACATCGGCGCCGGGCTGCCCCTGGCAGCGCTGGGCGGGGAGCAGCCTGAGCTGGTTGTGGTGGCTTCCCCGCCGGACGTGACAGCGGACGTCGTGGAACGTGCGCTGTCCGACTACCYGGATGCCACCGTGCTGGACATTGCCAGCGTCAAGGCCGGCATCCAGGGCGAGTTGCGCCGCCGCGGCGTGGACCTGGGCCGCTATGTCGGCACCCATCCCATGGCCGGACGCGAAAAGTCCGGGCCAGTTGCTGCCCGCGGCGAGCTCTTCACGTCCATGCCGTGGGTGCTCTGCCCGGCTGAGGAAACGTCAGCCCCGGCGCTGCAGGCAGCACGGGCCCTGGCCGTTGACCTCGGCGCCGTCGTGTCCCAGTTCACGGCCGAGGAACACGACGAAGCCGTAGCACTGGTATCGCACCTGCCACAAGTGATGTCATCCCTGCTGGCCAGCAGGCTGCAGGGCACGCCGCTGCATGCGCTGTCGCTGGCCGGTAACGGCCTCCGCGATACGACCCGGATTGCTGCCAGCGACCCCACACTGTGGGTCCAGATTCTTGGGTTCAACGCGGGCAAGGTTGTGGAGATCCTGCACAGCGTCCGGGAAGACCTGAACAGGCTCATCGGCACGCTGGAGGATCCGGAAGCCCCGGGTGCCCGCCTCGACCTTGCCCAGCTGATCAGTGAAGGCAACGCCGGCCAGTCAAGGATCCCGGGCAAGCACGGCGGTCCGGCGCAGGCATACTCGTGGCTGACCGTGCTGGTGGATGACCGGCCCGGGCAGATCGCCCGGCTGCTGACAGAAATCGGAGAGATCGGCGTCAACGTCGAGGACCTCCGCCTGGACCACTCATCCGGACAGAATGTCGGCATGGTGGAGCTGTCCGTGCTGCCCAACAGGCACGACCTCCTCATTGAGGCCCTCAACGACCGTGGATGGCGGGTACTGCAGTGATGACACAGGAACTTATCGACACGTTGCCTGCCCTCCGGCTCGGTCGGCCGCTCGTGGTGGCCATCGACGGTCCTTCGGGCTCCGGGAAGTCCAGCGTCAGCAAGGAAGTGGCCCGCCGCCTCAGCCTCGCCTACCTCGACACTGGCGCCATGTACCGTGCCCTGACCTGGTTCTGCCTCGACCGCGGAACCGACCTTACTGACGCCTCTGCCGTGGAGCTTGCCGCCGAAGAGCTGCCGCTCGACATCAGCACCACACCGCATGAAGAGTATGTGCGGGTGGCCGGCACCGATGTCACCGAAGCAATCCGGGAACCTGCGATCTCGTCGGCTGTCAGCGCCGTGGCCACCACCCTCGGAGCCCGGACGGAACTGATCCGCCGGCAGCGTGCGCTGATCGAAAAGCACCACCGCCGCATGGTGGTGGAAGGCAGGGACATCACCACCGTCGTCGTGCCCGGCGCCCAGGTGCGCATGCTGCTCACCGCCAGTGAAGAGGCGCGCCTGCGGCGGCGGGGAATCCAGCTGGGCGGCACCCAAAGCGCGGAAGAACTGGCAGCACAGGTGACCCAACGGGACGCCAAGGATTCGACAGTGGTGAACTTCACCCAGGCGGCGGATGGCGTGGTCACTCTCGATTCGTCCGAGTTGGACTTCGAGGAGACCGTAACCGCGGCACTGCGGATCGTCACCAAGGTCATCAATCATGAGTAACGCCGCGCAGGGCGCCGTCAGCATTCCGGCCCGCTGGACCACAGGCTGGAGCCGCGCCGTGGGCTGGCTGCTGGACCACGCTGTCTACCGGACCACCGTCACCGGCCGCTCCAACGTTCCGGTCCAGGGCCCGGTGATATTCGCCGGCAACCACATCAGCTTCCTGGACGGCCCCGTCATGTTCGGAGCTTCTCCGCGCGCCATGCACATCCTCGTCAAACAGGAGATGTTCAAGGGATTCCTGGGACGGGTGCTGCGGGCTTCGGGCCAGCTTCCCGTGGACCGCTCCGGTGACCGGGCCGCACTGCAGCTCAGCAAGGCAGTGCTCGACGCCGGCCGTTGCGTCGGGATCCTGCCCGAAGGCACCCGGGGGAGCGGCAAGGCTACCGGCATCAGCAACGGAGTGGCCTGGCTCGCCCTGAACTCGGAGGCAACGGTGGTCCCGGTGGCCATCCTGGGCACGAGGCAGGGCGGCGAGCACCTGGATACCATTCCACGCCCCGGCCGCAGGCTGCACGTCAGCTTTGGTGCGGCCATCGCCGTCAGCCGGAACCCCGGCGAGACGGGCCGTGCTTCAATGGACAGGGCGGGAATGGAAATCCGCGCTGCGCTGGCGAAACACGTCCAAGACACCATACAGACAAGCGGGCAGGCTTTGCCCGACGCGGATTTCCCGCAAGAACGTTCCAACGCAGTAGCCGGGTTGCCGGCAGATCACCACTAAGGAAAGTGCAATGAGCGATACGACTCAAACTTCCGGCCGCTCCGGCGCCGGCGAAGACGAATACACGCCCACCGGCACCGACCAGGTGGCTGAGCATCTTGCCGCCCTGGACGATGATGAGGCAGAGCTCCGCGCGGCCTCGCTCCGTGCCGGGCTGGACGACTACGAACTCGACGAGGAAGACGCCGCCCTCCTGAGCGGACGCTATGACGACGAGGACCTTGAAGGTCCGGTCAAGCTGGATCCCGTTCTGGCGATCATTGGCCGCCCGAACGTGGGAAAGTCCACGCTCGTGAACCGTATCCTGGGCCGCCGCGAGGCCGTCGTGGAGGATACCCCTGGCGTGACCCGCGACCGCGTGATGTACGCCGCCCACTGGAACGGCCGTAACTTCACCGTGGTGGACACCGGCGGCTGGGAGCACGATGCCCGCGGCATCCACGCCCGGGTGGCGGAACAGGCCGAAATGGCCGTGGAGTTGGCCGACGCCGTGCTGTTCGTGGTTGACTCCGCCGTGGGCGCGACTGCCACGGATGAGGGCGTCATGAAGATGCTGCGCAGGAGCAAGAAGCCGGTCATCATGGTGGCCAACAAGGTTGATGACTTTGCCCAGGAGGCAGACTCAGCCACGCTGTGGGGGCTCGGCTTCGGCGAGCCGTACCCTGTCTCGGCCCTCCACGGCCGCGGCGTTGCTGACCTCCTTGACCACGTCATGGACACGCTTCCGGAATTCTCTACCATCGAGGGCCTGGAACGCTCCGGGGGCCCGCGCCGCGTGGCTTTGATCGGCCGGCCCAATGTTGGCAAGTCCTCCCTGCTCAACAAGCTCGCAGGATCCGAGCGCGTGGTGGTGGACAACACCGCCGGCACCACCCGTGACCCGGTGGATGAATTCATCGAACTGGGCGACCGGACGTGGCGTTTCGTCGATACCGCCGGTATCCGGCGGCGCCAGCACATGGCTCAGGGCGCCGACTTCTACGCCTCCCTGCGTACGCAGAGCGCGCTCGAAAAGGCGGAGGTCGCCGTCGTGCTTCTGGCCGTTGACGAGGTGCTGAGCGAGCAGGATGTGCGCATCCTCCAGCTGGCCATCGAATCCGGACGTGCGCTGGTGCTCGCGTTCAACAAGTGGGACCTGCTGGACGACGAACGGCGCCGCTACCTGGAGCGTGAAATCGAGCAGGACCTGGCCCATGTTGAGTGGGCTCCGCGCGTCAACATCTCGGCCAAGACCGGCTGGCACAAGGACCGCCTTGTGCCCGCGCTGGATCTGGCGCTCGAGAACTGGGACAAGCGGATCCCCACCGGGCGGCTCAATGCCTTCCTGGGCGAACTTGTGGCCGCGCACCCGCACCCCGTCCGCGGCGGCAAACAGCCAAGGATCCTCTTCGGCACCCAGGCCTCCAGCCGCCCGCCGAAGTTCGTCCTGTTCACCACAGGCTTCCTGGATCCGGGCTACCGCCGGTTCATCACCCGCCGGCTGCGCGAAACGTTCGGATTCGAGGGCACGCCCATCGAAGTGAACATGCGTGTTCGCGAAAAACGGGGCAAGAAGCGTTAATTAGGACACACCGGGCCCGTGGCGGGTGAAAATGTCACGGGCACCCTCCGGAATCGTGTAAGCTTTTGGAGGTGGTTCGGCCGGACTGCTTAGGTGAAATTCTTCTGAATATCACTGAAGCGGAGAACGGCAGGACTGACGGGCTGTAGCGCAGCTTGGTAGCGCACTTGACTGGGGGTCAAGGGGTCGCAGGTTCAAATCCTGTCAGCCCGACCAAAGCAAAACCCCGCCAACCTTCCGGGTGGCGGGGTTTTTCGTTGTCCGAAGATGGCCTACTTGAAAGCCCCCTATTTCAGCAAGCGGGACAGCCTGCGGTCGGCCAGGATCTTGCCGCTGGTCTGGCAGGTGGGACAGTACTGGAGCGCGGTATCCGCGAAGGAGACTTCACGCACGGTGTCGCCGCAGACGGGGCACGGCAGCCCGGTGCGCCCGTGTACGCGCATGGCGCCGCGCTTGGCATCCTTGAGGTCTGCCGGCGCCTTTCCCAGTGCCTCTTTCACGGCCGCCCCCAGGACGCTGTGGATGGAGTCATAGAGGATCCGGACGCTGTCCTGGTGCAGGGCGGTGGCCATGGCGAAAGGGGAGATCTTTGCAGCGTGGAGGATCTCGTCGCTGTAGGCGTTTCCGATTCCGGCCATCACTCTCTGGCTTCGGAGCACGCCCTTGATCTGGTGCGGACTGGACGCGAGTATCTCCGCGAACTGTCCGAGGCTGAACCCAGGGTCCAGCGGATCGGGTCCGAGGGCGGCGATGCCCGGAACATCGAGGGGATCCGCCACCACATAGACGGCAAGGCTCTTTTTGGTGCCCGCTTCCGTCAGATCGACTCCGATGTGCTGTTGGTCCGCTCCTTCGAAGCCCAGCCTGGCAGCAATGGGCCCCTTACCCGGACGGAGCGGCGCTGATGACGGTGATTCCGTATAGCGGACCCAGCCGGCCCGGGCGAGATGGAAAACGAGGTGCAGGCCCTCGGCGTCCAGGCTGATGAATTTTCCGAAGCGCCGGACTCCCGTCACGGTGCGGCCCTCGAGGGCGGTGTAGGGCGGATCAGCCGTCTTTAACACGGCCACGGAGAGGACTTGGAGCTTCATCAGCACTGTGCCGTGCAAATGTGTGCCGAGGAAACTGCTCAGGCCGGCCACTTCGGGTAGTTCTGGCATGCCCCCACTGTGGCACACCCGTGCGGCGCTGTCAGTGCCCCGGAGCCGTCTGCGGCCGGGCAGGTATGCCTATACTTTCAGCGGTGGCTTGTTCCTTACGCCTCCGTTGACATTGGTGATTGACCCGATGAAAGGCCCCTGATGAGCAACATTCCCTCTGATCTGTCCTACACCGCCGAACATGAGTGGGTGTCCGTGCCGAACGCCGATGGCGTGGTCCGGGTGGGGATCACTGACTTCGCCCAGGACGCGCTCGGGGACGTCGTCTACGCGCAGATGCCGGAGGTCGGAACCACCGTCACCGCGAACGACGTCGTGGGTGAGGTCGAGTCCACCAAGAGCGTCAGCGATATCTACGCCCCGGTGTCCGGTGAAATCGTGGCCCGCAACGAAGCCCTGGACACTGATTCAGCCCTCATTAACTCCGATCCCTACGGCGACGGCTGGCTCATCGAGGTCAAGCTGGCGGAAGCGGATGCAGTGGACTCCCTGCTCAGTGCATCGGAGTACGAACAACAGGTAGGCTAAAGCTAACCGTTCGCGCTGACGGGCCATTGGATTCCAGTGGCCCGGACAGCGGGCGGAAACCGGATCTGCCAGGCATTTCCGGACGGTATGCGTTGATTGCAGGGGGACATCTGCAACGAAGGAGGAGAAATCCATGGTTGGCGGCGAACAGAACCACACCAACGGTGATTACGGCACGGGCGTGGGCAGGGCTTCGGAGACAACCTCGATCAACCTCACTCCAGTTCACGATGAGCCGACCATCGTACCCAAGCTTTCGCCGGAGGAACGGGCTGCTGTTGAAGCGCTGCCCTCCGGTTCCGCACTGCTGGTCGCACACAGCGGGCCCAACTCGGGCGCCCGTTTCCTGCTTGACTCCGACGTCACCACAGCCGGGCGGCACCCGGACGCAGACATCTTCCTCGACGATGTCACTGTCTCCCGCCGCCACGTTGAATTCCGCCGCACGGCACGCAGCTTCGAAGTTGTGGACACCGGCAGCCTTAACGGCACGTACGTCAACCACGACCGCGTGGACAGCGTGGAACTGAAGTCCGGAAACGAAGTCCAGATCGGCAAATTCCGACTCACCTTCTACTTGAGCCCTGCCCGCGCAGCAGGACGCGTCTGATTCGGAGCGGCTGCCTGTGGCAATGGCACAACCGGAGCGCCGCGGACCCCTGGTCCTGAACATCGGGGAGGTCCTCGCTCAGCTGAGCGACGACTTCCCCAGCATGACGGCGTCGAAAATCAGGTTCCTTGAGGAAAAAGGACTCATCAATCCCCGGCGCACGCCGGCAGGCTACCGGCAGTACTCCGACGGCGACGTCGAGCGGCTGCGGTTCGTCCTGTCCCTCCAGCGTGACCAATACCTGCCGCTGAAGGTGATCAAGGACTACCTTGACGCCATTGACCGCGGGGAACGGCCGGAGAACCTCCCGCCAGGAGTGACTGTCTCTCCACGGATCGTCTCCGACGAGCTCGCGGCAGAGCTGCAAAACAGGGCCCGCAAGCTCAGCGAGGAACAACTGCGCGCCGAGTCCGGGGCAAGCGTCCCGCTGCTGCAGTCTCTGCTGAGTTACGGGCTGATCGGCCACACCAACGGCAAGTTTGACGAACACGCATTGCAGGTCGCGCGCGCCTGCGTCCAGCTCGAAGGTCACGGGCTTGAGCCCCGGCACCTGCGTCCCTTCCAGGCTGCGGCCGAGCGCGAATTCGGCCTGGTGGAACGGGCTGTTGCCACGCTGACGTCACGCAAGGACGCCGCCTCGCAGGCGCGGGCCGCAGAGGCGGCCCGTGAAATCAGCGACCTCTGCCTGACCCTGCACCGGGCTCTGGTCCAGGACCGTATTTCACGGATGGAGATCTGATGATCGAAGTCGAGATTGTGGGCGTCCGGATCGAGCTGCCCTCCAACCAGCCCCTTGTGCTTCTCCGGGAGATCCACGGGGAACGCCATGTACCCATCTGGATCGGGACACCGGAAGCCAGCGCGATCGCCCTGGCACAGCAGGGCGTGGTGCCGCCCCGGCCCATGACCCACGACCTCCTAGTGGACGTGGTGGAGACGCTCGGGCACTCCGTGGTCAGCGTCAATATCGTGGCGGTGGAAGACAACATCTTCTACGGGCAGCTCCAGTTTGAGAATGGCGCGACCGTCAGTTCACGGGCCTCGGATGCGCTGGCCATTGCGCTGCGCGCCAAATGCCGGATCTGGTGTGCGGATTCGGTGATGGACGAGGCCGGGGTGAGAATCACCGAACACGACGAAGGTGAGGACACCGAGCCCGGTCCCACCGTGGATGAAGAACGTGAACTGCGCAGGTTCAGGGAGTTCCTGGACGACGTGGAACCGGAAGACTTCGACGGCTAAGGTCACGTTAAGGTTAAAGTTGAGGGTGAAACTTTCGACACGCCCCGTGAATGACCCGAACGTCTTTGACCTTGGGCCGCGGCGGGCCTAACGTCGAAGGTACCAAGTTCCCATTGCATACAACAGCCGCGCAAGTCACACTGGAAAGTGCTACTCCGGCCAAATTACATGCGTGAGTTTTCATTCTGATCCTCATGCCTGTAGGAGCTGTTGCAGCAACTTCCTCAAGGGAGCTCATGACAAGGAGGATCCACGTGAGTCCGAAAGGCGAAGCAGGCGAGCTGAAGCAGCCCTCGACGGCCGGCGTAGCTGTGCCTGCAAGCGGTGCTCAGGGCCTTCTCTTCACTGAGGACCTCCCCGTCCTTGACGAGGACGCCGGCTATCGTGGCCCCACAGCCTGCAAGGCGGCAGGCATAACGTACCGGCAGTTGGACTACTGGGCCCGGACGGGCCTGGTCGAACCCGCTGTACGCGGCGCCGCGGGCTCAGGATCCCAGCGCTTGTACGGCTTCCGCGACATCCTTGTCCTGAAGGTGGTTAAGCGCCTCCTGGATACAGGTGTGTCGCTCCAGCAAATCCGCTCCGCAGTGGAGCACCTGCGGGAGCGCGGCGTCGAGGACCTGGCGCAGATCACCCTCATGAGCGACGGTGCCAGCGTTTATGAATGCACCTCCGCAGACGAGGTGATCGACCTCGTCCAGGGCGGTCAGGGCGTGTTTGGCATTGCCGTGGGGCGGGTCTGGCGTGAGGTTGAAGGCAGCCTGGCCTCCCTGCCCAGTGAGCACGCGAGCGACCAGACCTTTCCGGACGACGAACTGAGCAAGCGCCGCGCAGCCCGCAAGATCGGCTAGGGCCACACGGCGCAGCCGGCGCCCGCCCTTCAAAGCTTCAAATGAGCGAAGGCCGCCTCCCCGACGGGGAGGCGGCCTTCGCCCATTTTGCGTCGCTCGCGCTCCCTAGCGGCTGCTGCGGCTGCGGCTTCCCCTGCCGGCCGACATCAGGTTGCCGAGGAGCGCATCAAAAAGTCCCGCAGTGGATTTGGCGGAGTCGCCGGGCCAATGATGGACGGAATGCGCTGCGCCCTGGATCTGCTGCCAGTTGGCCTGTTCCGGAATGTGGGGTGTCAGCAGGAGGTCGCCGAACATCGACTGCATTTCGGCCAGGCGGAACGCGTGTTCGGACGATCCGGAGCGCACGCGGTTGGCGACGATCCCCGCGGGAGAAAGGTTGGGCGCGAATTCCTGCCGGAACAGCTGAATGGCGCGCATGGTGCGCTCGGTCCCTGCCACGGAGAACAGGCCCGGTTCGGCCACCAGGGCAACCTTGGTGCTCGCGGACCAGGCCATCCGCGTCAGACCGTTCAGGGACGGCGGGCAATCCACCAGAACCAGCTCGTATTTATCTGCGCCCGCCAGGACGGCGGACAGCCTGCGGAGATCCCTTTTGCCAAGGTCCGGACGGTCGTAGATCCCTGTGTAGGCGGACCCCACGGCCACGTCCAGGACGGCAGGGCCGGAACCGTTGCTTCCCGCCCGTCCCGTCCAGCCGCTGGCAACAACGTTGTCAGGAAGCTTGGCCTTCCGCGGATTCCTGAGCATCCTGCCGATGTCCAGCCTGTCGCTCGGCTGCACTCCCAGGGCGGTACTCGCGTCGGCATGGGGATCCAGGTCCACTACTAGTGTCGGAATTCCGGCGGCCAGTGCCGCAGACGCCAATCCGGTCGTGACGGATGTCTTGCCGACACCGCCTTTGAGGCTGCTGATGCTGACTACTTGCACTTGAAGAACCAATACCTAACGCCGGTTGCCGTGTTGGGGTAGTTTCCGCTCCGGCACTGCCGGAACCGGGGACAGGCTTCCGCCGCCCCATTCATCATATGTTGACCCGGCGCCTAAACCCTTCTTATCCGGCCCGGGCATGGCTCCGCGAAAGACGCTTTCGGGGCCATGCAGGGGACGGAGTCATTGTGGCACCGACATGACGGATAATTCTGTGATGGTAGACACAATGATTTGTGTTTCAATGCACGCGTCTTACACACTGTGACCACTTACCGATACACCCGCAATGATGCAGGAGAAGTATGTTTTCCAAGATTCTGGTGGCCAACCGCGGCGAAATCGCTATCCGCGCTTTCCGCGCCGGCTACGAGCTGGGCGCCAAGACCGTTGCCGTGTTCCCCAACGAGGACCGTAACTCGATTCACCGCCAGAAGGCCGATGAGGCATATCTGATCGGTGAAGAGGGCCACCCCGTCCGCGCGTACCTGGACGTTGATGAGGTGGTGCGGGTAGCCAAGGAGTCCGGAGCCGATGCCATCTACCCCGGCTATGGCTTCCTGTCCGAAAACCCCGACCTTGCCCGGGCCGCGAAAGCTGCCGGCATCACCTTCGTCGGCCCGCCGGCAGAGGTCCTGGAACTCGCCGGCAACAAGGTATCCGCGCTGGAAGCGGCCCGCAAGGCCGGTGTTCCGGTTCTCAACTCGAGCGCGCCGTCCAAGGACCTTGACGAACTGATCGCCGCCGCCGACGAAATCGGCTTCCCGATCTTCGCCAAGGCCGTGGCCGGAGGCGGCGGGCGCGGTATGCGCCGGGTGGACACCCGCGAGGCGCTCCCGGAGGCCCTGCAGGCCGCCATGCGCGAGGCCGATGCGGCCTTCGGCGATCCCACCATGTTCCTCGAGCAGGCGGTGCTCCGTCCGCGCCACATCGAAGTGCAGATCCTGGCCGACGCCGAGGGCAACGTCATGCACCTCTTTGAGCGTGACTGTTCCATCCAGCGGCGCCACCAGAAGGTCGTCGAGATCGCACCGGCCCCCAACCTCGATGAAGGCATCCGGCAGGCGCTCTACCGCGACGCGGTCAAGTTCGCCAAGGCGCTCAACTACGTCAACGCAGGAACCGTCGAGTTCCTGGTGGACACCGTCGGTGAGCGCGCCGGACAGCACGTGTTCATTGAAATGAACCCGCGGATCCAGGTGGAGCACACGGTCACCGAAGAGGTCACCGACGTCGACCTGGTCCAGGCCCAGCTCCGCATCGCGTCTGGAGAAACCCTGGCCGACCTGGGCCTGTCCCAGGAAACAGTGTTCCTCAAGGGCGCAGCACTCCAGTGCCGCATTACCACCGAGGACCCTGCCAACGGCTTTCGTCCCGACGTCGGAAAGATCACCGGCTACCGCTCCGCCGGCGGCGCCGGCGTACGGCTCGACGGCGGCACCGTCTACTCCGGTGCCGAAATCAGCCCCCACTTCGATTCGATGCTCGTTAAGCTCACCTGCCGCGGCAGGGACTACCCGGCAGCGGTCGCAAGGGCGCGCCGTGCCCTCGCGGAGTTCCGCATCCGTGGCGTATCTACGAACATCTCTTTCCTGCAGGCCGTGCTGGACGACGCCGACTTCATCGCCGGCAACGTGGCCACCTCATTCATTGACGAGCGTCCGGAGCTTCTAAATGCCCGGGTCTCCGCCGACCGGGGCACCAAGCTGCTGACATGGCTGGCCGAGGTGACCGTCAACAAGCCCAACGGCGAGCTCAAGGTCCATTCCGATCCCGCCGACAAGCTGCCCGCCGTGGCCGGCCCCGATCTGCAGCCAGGTTCACGCCAGCGGCTGCAGGAGCTCGGCCCGGAAGGGTTCGCCCGGGCACTGCGTGAGCAAGCGGCCGTGGCAGTTACCGACACCACCTTCCGTGATGCCCACCAGTCGCTGTTGGCCACCCGCGTCCGCACGCGAGACCTTGTTGCCGCCGGACCTGCGGTGTCCGCACTGCTTCCCGGGCTGTTGTCCGTCGAAGCGTGGGGCGGCGCAACCTATGACGTGGCCCTGCGCTTCCTGGGTGAGGACCCCTGGGACCGTCTCGCCGCACTCCGGAAAGCCCTGCCGAACATCTGCCTGCAGATGCTGCTCCGCGGCCGGAACACCGTGGGATACACGCCGTACCCCGAAGAGGTCACGGAGGCCTTCGTCAACGAAGCTGCCGCCACCGGCATCGACATTTTCCGGATCTTCGACGCCCTCAACGACGTCAACCAGATGGCGCCGGCCATCCGCGCCGTCCGGGCCACTGGAACAGCGGTCGCCGAAGTCGCGCTTTGCTACACGGGCGACATGCTTGACCCGGAGGAAAAGCTCTACACGCTGGACTACTACCTGGAGCTGGCACAGAAGATCGTGGACGCCGGCGCCCATATCCTCGCAATCAAGGACATGGCGGGACTGCTGCGTCCTGCTGCTGCAGCCAAGCTGGTCCGCGCCCTGCGTGAAAAGTTCGACCTCCCGGTCCACCTGCACACCCACGACACCGCCGGCGGACAGCTGGCCACCCTCCTCGCCGCCGTTGACGCAGGCGTCGATGCCGTGGACGTTGCGTCGGCTTCGCTCGCTGGGACAACCAGCCAGCCGTCAGCCTCCGCACTGGTCGCGGCACTGGCGCACACCGAGCGGGACACTGGCCTGAGCCTCGCCAATGTCAGTTCGCTGGAGCCCTACTGGGAAGCAGTACGCCGGGTCTACGCTCCCTTCGAGTCCGGACTCCCGGGCCCGACAGGCCGCGTGTACCAACACGAGATCCCGGGCGGGCAGCTCTCCAACCTGCGGCAGCAGGCCATGGCACTGGGCCTGGGCGAACGCTTCGAGGCGATCGAAGACATGTACACCGCTGCGGACCGCATTCTGGGGCGCCTCGTGAAGGTCACGCCGTCCTCCAAGGTGGTTGGCGACCTCGCCCTTCACCTCGTCGGGCTTAACGCCGACCCGGCAGACTTCAACGAGAACCCGCAGAACTACGACATCCCGGACTCGGTCATCGGCTTCCTCTCCGGCGAGCTGGGTGATCCTCCGGGAGGCTGGCCCGAACCGTTCCGCACCAAGGCACTGCAGGGCAGGAGCATCAAGGTCCGTGATGCCGAGCTCAGCGCCGAGGACAGCGCCGCGCTTCGCGGGGACTCGAAGACCCGGCAGCGAACCCTGAACCGGCTTCTCTTTGCCGGCCCCACCAAGGACTACGAGAAGAGCGTGGAAACGTACGGCAACGTTTCGGTCCTGGACACCCGCGACTACCTCTACGGGCTGCAGCGCGGCGCGGAGCACGTCATCGAGCTGGAGAAGGGCGTCCGCCTCATCGCTTCGCTGGAAGCCGTGTCGGAACCCGACGAGAAGGGCATGCGCTCGGTCATGTGCACGCTCAACGGCCAGTCCCGGCCCGTCCTGGTGCGCGACACGTCCGTGGTCAGCAACGTGAAGGCTGCGGAGAAGGCCGATCCTGCCCAGCCGGGGCACGTCGCCGCCCCGTTCGCGGGAGCCGTGACGGTCACCGTCAAGGCCGACGACACCGTCAATGCCGGCGACACTGTTGCCACCATCGAGGCCATGAAGATGGAGGCGTCAATCACGACGCCGGTGGGCGGCAAAGTCACGCGGCTGGCGATTTCCGCTGTGGAACAGGTCCAGGGCGGAGACCTGCTGCTCGTCGTTGAGTAACTGCGGGCGGTAGCGCCGGGCACAGCCCGGCGCTACCGCTGCGCAGTACTCCCGGATGCTTGCCGGTAGGCTGGGAATCTGAATGAAGGCTGTGGGGACGGCGGACGCCGCCCCCACAGCCTTTGAATGACGACGATGAAAACACTGAGCGGGAGCCCATGACGCAGACGAACACGCCAAAGCCCGCGCCGAGGTCCGCCGGGGCTGCCGGCGCTGAAGATCCGGTTCGGGAGGAGACTGGCGCCGCGTCCACCGAGACCGCAGCCGTCCGTCACGATGAAGCGCCGCAGAGCGCGTCGTCCCAGGACACACCGCCGCGGGACACGGCGCCGGCTGCCCCGCCGTCCGTTCCACCCTCTGGCGACATCAGCGTTGTGACAGTCTCCGACGCCCAGGACAGGACGTCGGTTGGCTCGCTGTCCGCCGTCAACACCATGTCGCAGCCTGCCGCCGCGGCAGCGGCCATGCCCCTCGTGACGGCGGGGCCCGGGAACTTGGCGCCAAGCGGTGCTGCCGCCGGGCCAGGGACGCAGCCGGGCACAGAGTCTGAAGCGCACTCTGGCGCCGTCCGGCCGGACCCGAACCAGCCGGACCTCAACCACCCGGACCCCAACCACCCGGACGCCGGGCAGCACCAGGCGGGGGCTGAGGACACGGGCGAAGCTCCCGGCGAAGCGCCGGACCACATCAGTGAACGCCGGGAACGTGCGGAAGGGCCTGAACCCGCTGCCGCGCTGACGGCGGACCGCCTGCTGAACAAAGCCGCCGCTGCACCTGTGGCGGGCTGGCGGCGGTGGCTGTACCAGGCCACCCTGGGCTTCGTGAATCTGGGGGATCCGGACCGGGTCAGGATCCAGCGCGCCATGGAGCACCGAATCGCCATGCGGCTTGGGGAACGGACGCGCTATGTTCCCGTTCTGTCCCGCAAGGGCGGCGTGGGGAAGACCACCGTCACCACATTGCTGGGCATGGTGCTGGCAGACCTGCGCGAGGACCGGGTCATCGCCATGGACGCCAATCCGGACCGCGGAACGCTGTCAGACCGTTCTCCCGGCCGGGCGGACTTTACGGCACGCCAGCTGGTCAAGGACAGGTTTACCGTCAACTCCTTCGCTCAGCTGTCCAACTACACCGCCAGGGACGGTTCCCGGCTCGACGTCCTGGCCTCCGACACCGACCCCATGGTGGCCCATGCCTTCGACGACGCCGATTACCGGGCTGTGACCGACATCCTTGGCCGCTACTACTCGATCGTTTTGACGGACTCCGGGACCGGCATGGTGCACTCCGTCATGAAGGGCACGCTCGAAAAGGCCGATGCCGTGGTCCTCGTTTCCGGCGGAAGCGTGGACGAGGCCCGGCTGGCTTCTGAAACGCTGTCCTGGCTGGAAGCGCACGGTCGCCAGGATCTGGTAGCCAGAGCCACCGTTGTCATCAACATGGCTGCCGGTGACCGCACGCTGGTCAACATCGACGAAATCGAGCAGCATTTCCTGTCCCGGGTCAAGAACGTTGTCCGGATTCCCCACGACCGGCACCTCGCCGAGGGGTCCCGGATCCAGCTGAGCCAGCTGAAGCCTGCAACACGCAGTGCAGCGGTGGAGCTTGCGTCCCTCGTGATGGAGGAACTGCAACAGGCCTGAGCATGCCCTGACCTGTTCTAGATGCAGCAGTGAGAACAGAGCCCCGCCGGACGCTCCGGCGGGGCTCTGTGCTTTCCTGTGCGTAAGGGCCCTGTGCGTGCGGGCTGTGTGCGTGAGGGCCCTGTGCGTGCGGACTTGTCAGGCGCGTGTCGGCTTAGGGGACTTGTACATCTCATCGATGAATAACTCGAAGTCCTTCATGACCTGCGCGCGCTTGACCTTCATAGATGGGGTCAGGTGGCCCGAGGCTTCGGTGAAGTCAGATGGAACGATCCTGAAGGACTTGATGGCCTCTGCCTGCGAAACGGACTGGTTCGCATGGTTGATCAGCTCCTGCACTGCCGCCTGGACGGCGCTGTGGTCCGCAGCCTCGGTCACGGTGGTTTCCGGCGGCAGGCCGTGGCGCTGCAGCCATCCCGGGAGGGCCTCCTCGTCGAGCGTGACCAGTGCACCGATGAAGGGGCGGTTGTCGCCCACCACGAGTACTTGGGAAACCAGCGCATCGGCCCGGATCTGGTCCTCGAGCAAGGCCGGAACCACGTTCTTGCCTCCGGCGGTCACAATGATTTCCTTTTTCCGGCCGGTGATGGTCAGGAAGCCGTCGGCATCGAGCTGGCCGATATCTCCGGTTCGGAACCAGCCATCCACAAACGCCTCGGCCGTGAGGTCATCGCGCTGGTAGTAGCCCCGCATGACGCAAACGCCTTTGGTGAGGATCTCGCCGTCGTCGGCAATCTTCACCGTGTTGCCGGCCAGCGGCGCACCGACCGTACCGATCTTGATCCTTTCGGGGGTGTTGACGCTGATCGGCGCCGTGGTCTCTGTCAGGCCATAGCCCTCCAGAATCTGCAGTCCGATGCCCTGGAAAAAGTGGCCGAGCCGCTCGCCCAGCGGACCGCCGCCGGACACTGCGTGCGCCACCTGGCCCCCCAAGGCGGCACGGAGCTTTCCGTAGACGAGCTTGTCGAAGATTGCGTGCCGGATTTTCAGCCCGAACCCGACGCCGCCGTCCTGCCGGGCGCGGGAATAGGCAATGGCGGTGTCGGCGGCCTTGTGGAAAATCGCGCCCTTTCCGCTGTCCTCGGCCTTGGTGAGCGCCGAGTTGTACACCTTCTCGAACACGCGGGGCACTGCAAGGATGAACGTGGGCTTGTAGCTCTGCAGATCGGGCAGGAGGTGCTTGATGTCCGGCGTGTGGGCCACGGTGACGCCCGCTGCGACCGCGAGGACCGAGATGAAACGTGCGAAGACGTGGGCCAGCGGGAGGAACATGATGGTCCGGGCCTGCTCGTTGACGATCTGGCGCAGTGAGGTGGCCAGCGCGTTCTCCGACAGTTCCACGAAATTCCCGTGCGTCAGTTCGCAGCCCTTGGGCCGGCCCGTGGTTCCGGAGGTGTAGATGATGGTGGCGATGTCGCTGAGGTTGGCGGCCTGCCGGCGTTCCTCGAGTTCGTCGTCGCTGACGTTCGACCCGGCTTCGCGGAGGGCATCCAGGCCTCGTCCTTCAAGCTGCCAGACGTGTGTGAGGGCGGTGAGACCCTCGGAGACGGCAGCCTGCCTGATGATGTTTTCGTGGTGGTCGGACTCGCCGAAGGCGGCCACCGCCCCGGAATCGCCCAGGTTCCAGGCAACCTGGGACGGAGAGGATGTCTCATAGATGGGCACGGACACGCCGCCGGCGAACCAGATGGCAAAGTCGACGAGTGCCCATTCGTAGCGTGTGCGGGACATGATCCCCACGCGGTCTCCGGCGCCCACGCCGCTGGCAATGAGTCCCTTCGCGAGGGCGGAGACGTCTGCCAGGAAGTCCACGGCCGCGATGTCCTGCCATTGTCCGGCAGCGTCCAGCCGGGAAAAYAGGGCCGGATTTGTTGCCTTGGCCGCCTGGCGCACCACAAGGTCCGTGATATTGGTGTCCGGGGGGACGGTCACCAGGGGCGGAACACTGAATTCGCGCACGATAGCTCCTTTGATATCCGTAGGCCGCTGCGGTTAGTCCTAACCTTAGTACCCCGCCCATGCGGGCCAGGTGCCATTTAGCTACTCGCCAGTAACATTACGTCAATGCGCCGTTTCAGCCAATAAGTCACGGGCGGGCGTGCCCCGGCGCCGACACCTAGAATGGGGGATTATGCAGCAGCCCCCGCCCAGCGAACAGACCGGACCGCACAGCCCGACCCGTGAGACCGGACCGCGGGCATGGCGGCGACGCTCGCTCGGCAGCCAGGGCGGCAGCTCACCCCGCCGGATGTTCCGGCAGCACCTGCGCCCAGCCGGCACGGGGCTGGCCATCGGCATCGACATCGGCGGCACCAAGGTTGCGGCCGGGGTAGTCGACGCGGAGGGACGGATCGTCAGCGAAGCCAGGCGGTCCACCCCAGGTAGTGACCCCCGTGCCGTCGAACAGGTAATAGTCGAACTCGTGGAGGAACTGGGCCGCGGAGCCCGGATCAGGTCCGTGGGCATCGGCGCGGCCGGTTGGATGGATCTCGACGGCGGCACCGTCCTCTTCAGCCCGCACCTTGCCTGGCGCAACGAACCGCTGAGGGACAACCTGCAGCGCCTGCTGCGCCGCCCCGTCATGCTGGTCAACGACGCCGACGCCGCCGCGTGGGCAGAATGGCGGTTTGGCGCCGGCCAGGGGCAGGACCGTCTGGTGTGCATCACCCTCGGGACCGGTATCGGCGGGGCCATGGTCATGGACGGCCGTGTCGAGCGGGGCCGATTCGGTGTCGCAGGGGAATTCGGGCACCAGATCATCATGCCCGGCGGCCACCGCTGCGAATGCGGCAACCGCGGCTGCTGGGAACAGTACGCTTCCGGCAATGCCCTCGGCCGGGAGGCCCGGGAGCTCGCCCTCGCTAACTCCCCGGTGGCGCAGGAGCTCCTCAAGGCCGTCGACGGACACGCAGACCGCATCACGGGAGCCACGGTGACCGAACTGGCCATCTCCGGAGACGCGGCGTCGCGGGAGCTGCTGGAAGATGTGGGGGACTGGCTGGGGCTCGGGCTGGCCAACCTGGCCGCGGCACTCGACCCGGGAAAATTCGTGATCGGCGGTGGACTTTGCGCGGCCGGCGAGCTGCTCGTGGCGCCGGCCAGGAAGGCCTTTGCCCGGAACCTCACCGGGCGCGGCTTCCGCCCTGCCGCGGAGATTGCCCTCGCGGCCCTCGGGCCGAACGCCGGACTCATCGGCGCCGCAGACCTGTCCCGCGTCAGTAGCCGGACGCACAACTGACCCGGCCTTCCCGCTTAGACCCGGGCGTCCCGCTTAGGCCCGGGCGCCGTGCTTAGACCCGGGCGCCGTCGTCGTTTTCGTCCTTGTCCTGGGGCAGCTTCATGATCAGGTAGACCACCGCGCCCACAAAGGTGACCACCATGCCGAGGATCGCCAGGAGCGGCGCTGAGCGCCAGAACATCGCCGACAATACCAATGCCACTGGAGCGCCCACTGCGCCGATCCACGCCAGCATGGTCAGGGGGTCGGTGGCCGAGAGGCTGGGCGGTTCCTCGGGCACAAATGCGCCATCGTCGTCTTCCATGCCGTAGTCGCGTGGGCCTTCGGATCCTGCAGATCCCGGCGCCCCGGACCCCGGCGGAGCGTTCTCGGCAGCGCGCTGGCGGGCGGCCGCCTCCTGCCGCTCTGCTGCCGACAACTCGGTGGGCGCGCCGGCACGCGGTGCGAGCCCCAGCGGATCAAAGTCGGTGAAGTGCTTGGCCGGGCTCTCCGCTGCGGAACCTGGCATCGTGCCGCCGGCGGCGCCGGTGCTGTCCGCGGCGGGAGTACTCCCGGCACCGTTTTGGTTGCGGGTTTCGGGATCAAAAGCAGTGTCCGCTTCCAGCCTGGCCACGAGATCCAGCCAGACGGCGTCGTCCTGGTTGGCGCTGGGATCGGACGAATTTGAATCAGGCCTGTTCATCGGGCTCGCCCTTCTGGCTTGCTGTCGCGGACTGCTTCAGACCCGGGCGGGTCTGCGCGAGAACGTCACGGATGAAGTCCACCGAGCCGCTGAAGATCTGCTCGGCGTCGTTATCGAGGGTCGCTACGTGATAGCTGTTCTCAAGTTTGGTCAACTGCAGGGGCGCGCGGGTCAGGCCGCGCCGAAGGGCTACGATGCTCGAGTCGGAAACGACGTGGTCCACCGTGGAGCGGAACACGTGCACCGGGGCTGTAATGCGCGGCAACAGCTTGCGGGTGTCCTTGAACATCTTGTTGAGTTCATGGGCCGCCGCCACGGGGGTTCTGGCGTAGGCGCCCTCGTCAATGCCCGGTTTGAGGATGTCGTTTCCTATGGACGGCGTGCTCTTGAGCACCAGCTTGAGGATTCCGGCCAGCGGGGCGCGGGGATCGTCGATGACAAGTGCGGGATTGACGAGGATGGTGCCGGCAACCGGCCGGGTGGCGGCGATACGAAGGGCCAGGGCGCCGCCCATTGAGATGCCCGCCGAGAAGACCTGGTCGCACTCGGCATCAAGTTCCAGGTACGCCGCATCCATGGCGTCATGCCACTCCGGCCAGCGGCTTCGCGCCAGTTCCTGCCAGGTGGTGCCATGGCCGGGAAGCAGCGGCATGCGGACGGCGAAGCCGGCTGAGGCAAACGCCGCTGCCCAGGCCCGCACCGCGTGCGGACTGCCGGTGAACCCGTGCGAGAGTGCGACGCCGACACTCGGGCCCTCGCCGGAAAAGGGGCTGCTGAACGGACTGTGGTCCGGAACTATGCTCATGACTTCTCCGACGATACGTGGCTTCGTGCGTGCACCTGAAAGAACCGCGCGGACGCTTCGAAAATTTCCCGGGCGTCGACATCCAGCGTCGCAACGTGGCCGCTGTGTTGAAGCCGAACGACCTCAAGGCTGGTTGATCCGAGACCCTTCCTGACCATAGCCAGGGACGTGGGCGGCACCACGATGTCGTTCACTGACTTGAAAACCAGCACCGGCGCCTTGATCCTGGGGAGTCCGCGGACAGCGGCCGCGAAGAGCCTTTTCAGCTGATGGACTGCTGCCAGCGGCGTCCGTGAGTAGTCGCCGTCTTCGGTGCGGGACGCCGTCGGATTTTCCTCTTCAATGGGAACCGTGGTCCGCTGGAAGTACTTGAGCAGTCCGATGACCCGGACCCGGCGGTCATAGAAACTCAGTCCCGGGTTGACCACGGCCACGCCTGACACATCCCGGCGGGCGGCAGTCAGCAGTGCGATGGCGCCGCCCATAGACAAGCCGGCCACATAGCAGTCGTCGGTCTTGGCGGCAAGCTCCAGATACGCCTTGTCAAAGGCGCCGAACCAGTCGCCCCAGCCAGTGCGGGCCAGATCCTGCCACCGCGTCCCGTGGCCGGGCAACAGCGGTACAGAGACCGCGAAGCCCCGTTCTGCCAGGTATTCCGCCCAAGGAAGGATGCTCAAGGGGCTGCCGGTGAAGCCATGGCAGATGGCGATTCCGATGCGCGCATTCGGGCCATGGCCCGGGTAGCTGAAAGCGGCGGGCGTGGTCCGGTCGCTGCTTTCTGTCATGAGACCATCGTGTCACTGTTACGCCTAAATCTCACTAGAGTAGGGTTGCATTGCAGTGCTGGCCGGGTCCTTTGGAGCGCCTGCCAGTTGCCTTCCGGAGGGGTTTGGACACGTGTTCTATTGGGTCATGAAAAGGGTCTTCCTGGGTCCGGTGCTCCGCACCCTCTTCCGGCCTTGGGTCAAGGGACTGGACAACGTGCCGGCCGAGGGCGCGGCGATTATTGCCTCCAACCACCTGTCCTTTTCGGATTCCATCTTCATGCCGCTCATGGTGCCCCGGCCCGTGATTTTCCTGGCCAAATCGGAGTACTTCACCGGCACAGGGCTCAAGGGCCGGATGACGGCCCTGTTCTTCCGGCTCACCAACCAGCTCCCCATGGACCGCTCCGGTGGTGCTGCATCCGCGGCCTCGCTGGAGACAGGCATGGACGTGCTGACCAGCGGGGGACTGCTGGGGATCTATCCCGAGGGGACACGAAGCCCTGATGCCCGCCTGTACCGGGGCAAAGTGGGGGTGGCCCGGTTGGCACTCCAGGCCGGGGTGCCCGTGATTCCGGTGGCGATGATCGGTACGGACAAGGTCCAGCCGATCGGAAAACGGCTGCCCAACATCCGCCGCATTGGCATGATCTTCGGCGAACCTTTGGATTTCAGCCGGTATCAGGGCATGGCGGAAGACCGGCTGATCCAGCGATCGGTAACCGATGAAATCATGTATGAGCTCATGCGCCTCTCCGGGCAGGAATACGTGGATGAATATGCCGCCGTGGTCAAGCTGCGGCTGGCGGGGAAGGGCCCCTCCGCCGCGGCCCCGTCCGCTGAGACCCCGTCTGGCGGGATCCCGACCAACGCGACCCCGGCGGGTGACACCCCGCCGGGCGCCTCCGCTGCCCGTGACGCTCGCGGTGACATCCCGCCGGATGGATCCGCGCAGGTTGCCGGGGAGCTTAATGCCGGGGAGCCTAATGCAGGGGAACCGGCCCCTGCCGGCGGACCTGATGCCGCGCCCGGGGAAACTCCCGGACGAGGCTCCCGGCACGAGCCAAGTGGGGAGAACGACGCCGGATCCTCCCGCAGTGCCTAGGCGCCCCTTGCGCTCGGCATAGGTGTATGACGCCCAGCCTCCGGTCAATGACAGGTCGGGTGTCCGGATGCCCGCTCCGGCAACTAGTCTTAGTAGTGTGACTGAGCTATCTGCAAAACCGGCCTCTTCCCTGACCAGCACCGCACAGAGCGGTGCCGCTAATTATCCGGGACTGGACAACTGGCGGGACCTTCCCATCTCGCAGCAGCCCACGTGGCAGGACAGGGACGTCTTCGACGCATCCGTCGGTGAACTGTCGGTGCTCCCGCCCCTCGTTTTCGCCGGTGAAGTCGACGTTCTCCGCGAACGGCTCGCCGCCGCCGCGCAGGGCAAAGCTTTCCTGCTCCAGGGCGGAGACTGCGCCGAGACGTTCGGGGACGCTACGGCGGACAAGATCAGCGCCCGCGTGAAAACGATCCTGCAGATGGCAGTGGTCCTCACGTATGGTGCCGCAATGCCGGTAATCAAGATGGGCCGGATGGCGGGCCAGTTCGCCAAGCCGCGCTCCTCGAACGATGAAACCCGCGATGGCGTGACCCTTCCGGCCTACCGCGGGGACATCGTCAACGGGTACGACTTCACCCCCGAATCCCGGGGCCACGATGCCAGCCGGATGCTCAGGGCCTACCACACCTCCGCTTCCACGCTGAACCTGATCCGTGCCTTCACCCAGGGCGGCTTCGCGGACCTTCGCCTCGTGCACCAGTGGAACAAGGGCTTCACCGAGAACCCCGCCCACGCGCGTTACGAATCGCTGGCACGGGACATCGACCGTGCCATCAAGTTCATGGCGTCCTGTGGCGCAGACTTCGAGGCGCTGAAGCGTGTGGAGTTCTACGCCAGCCACGAGGCGCTGCTGCTCGACTACGAACGTGCCCTGACCCGCATCGATTCGCGCACCGGCTTCCCCTATGACACCTCCGCGCACTTCCTGTGGATCGGTGAGCGCACCCGCGAACTGGACCACGCGCACGTCGATTTCCTCTCGCGTGTGCGCAATCCGATCGGTGTAAAGCTCGGCCCGTCCACCAGCGGTGACGATGCCCTGCGGCTGATCGACAAGCTGGATCCGGACCGCGAACCCGGCCGTCTGACCTTCATCACCCGCATGGGTGCGGGCAACATCCGCGAAAAGCTTCCCGCGATCGTGGAAAGGGTCACGGCGTCCGGCGCGAAGGTCCTGTGGGTCACCGATCCGATGCACGGGAACACCGTCACGTCGCCGAACGGCTACAAGACCCGCAACTTCGACGACGTCATCGATGAGGTCCGCGGCTTCTTCGAAGTGCACCATGCCCTGGGCACGATTCCGGGCGGCCTGCACGTCGAAATGACTGGTGACGATGTTGCCGAATGCCTGGGCGGCGCCGACCCCATCGATCAGGAAGCCTTCCTGGACCGCTACGAGTCGGTGTGCGATCCGCGCCTGAATCACATGCAGTCCCTGGAGATGGCATTCCTCGTGGCCGGGGCCCTGTCCCGGCACTAAAGGGGAGGCCGGGCACCGTAGAAGCGTCCCGGCACTAACTCCAAGCGGTTCCCTGGCGGGCTCCGGGCATGTCCCGGGGCCCGCAGGCATGTCGTGGGCCAGACGCCGGGGACGGGCCAATGCTCTGGAACGGTTAGACGACCGTGAGCGTCACGACTGATCCCTCAGGTACCTCGGTGTCCACCGGATCCTGGTCCCGGACCGTGCCGAAGAACCCGCCCAGGATGTTGTTGACGCGGACTTCGAAGCCGCGCTTCTCCAGTGCTTCGCGGGCATCGCTGGCCTGCTTGCCGATGTAGTTCGGCACCTTCACGAGCTTCGGTCCGTCGGAGATGGTCAGAGTTATGGCCTGGCCCCGCGTCAGATTGCCAGACGCCGGCTCCTGGTTGACGACGGCGCCCTTCGGAACGTTCCGGTCATGCACGGTGTCCTTCGCGACTACCGCCTTCAGCCCGGCCGCCTCGATGGCCTGGACGGCAGATTCCTTCTCCTCGCCGCGCACATCCGGTACGGGTATGGGCTGCGGGCCTTTGGAAACTGTGAGGCTCACGGGCGTTCCGTGCCTGACTTGTGTTCCCGGCGCGGGGGACTGGCCGAGGACTGTGCCTGCCGCCGCTTCTTCATCGAACTTCTCGGTGATCTTTCCCAGGGCCATTTCAGAGCCGTTGAGGGCTGACTTGGCCGTTTCCAAGGACTTGCCTGACAGCACGGGAAGCGGGAAAAGCTGCGGGCCCTTGGAGACGAAGAGTGAGACCTGCTGGAATTTGCGGATCTCCRTTCCGGCATCTGGCTCCGACCCCACGACCAGCCCTGCACGGACGTCGTCGTCGAAAACATCCTGGGTGCTCGACTGAAAGCCGGCCGTGCGGAGGAGTTGCTGCGCCTCGGCCACGGTCCTGTTCGCTACTAAGGGCACGGTGCCGGGGGAACCCGGACCCATGCCGAAGAACCAGCCTGCGCCGGTGGCCAGGAGGGCCGCGATGACCAGAATCACGATCCAGAGAGCGCCACGGCGCCGTGAGTTGCCTTCGCGCAGCGTGCGCAGCGGGGTTGCGGCGGCCCGGGAGCGCGCCCTTTCGCCGACGCGGTCCTGTTTCCGCTGTTCCCTCTTGCTCAGTTCCCTGTCGCCGGCTTCCCTGGAACCCAGGGCAGCGGGCGCGGCGTCGTCGGTTTCGGGCGGCTCCAGCCCGAAGGCCGGGGGCAGCTGCCGGGCATGGGGGAAGACCGCTGTGGGGTTGCTCGTGTGCGAAATGATTTCCGTGGGCCGCTGTACCGGACTCAGCAGTTCGGTATGGTTCACGGCGGCCGGCCGCTGTGGCATCGGCGGCTGTGGCGGGACGGGTCCTGCTGCGCCGGTGCGTCCGCGCGCGCCCATCTCCGGCTCCGCGCCGGCTGCCTCCGCGGCATGGAGGGCTGCCGGGGGTTGCAGGTCAAGCTCCGTGTCGGTGAGGTTGGTGCGGATGTGCCGCAGTTCGGAGAGCAGTGCATTGCCGTCCACGGGACGTTTTTCGGGATCGTTCGCGGTGCACCACTGCACGAGCTCGTCGACTTCTTCAGCGAGCCCGGGGGCGAACCCGGAAGGTGGCCCAACCGTCGAATTCACGTGCTGGTAGGCCACCTGGATCGGGACTTCACCGTCGAAGGGCTGCCGGCCGGTGAGCATCTCGAAAAGCATGATTCCGGTGGAGTAAATGTCACTGCGTGCATCGGCCGGTTTGCCCAGCACCAACTCTGGTGACAGATAGGCCACCGTGCCGATCAGCGTCCCGGTACTCGTGGTGGCGGTGACTGCCCTCGCCAGTCCGAAGTCGCCGATTTTTATCCGGCCGTCTTCGGCTATCAGCACGTTCTCCGGTTTGACGTCCCGGTGAATGAGTCCCGCTGCATGGGCGGCGCCGAGGCCTTCCACGACAGGATCGATGAGGGCGAGGGCGAGCCGGGGCGAGAGGGCGCCCTTTGCGTTGATGACGTCCCGGAGGGTGTGGCCCTTGATGTACTCCATTACCAGGTAGGCCGTCCGGCCGTCGTGCCCCTGGTCGAGGACACCCACCACATGGGGGTGGGACAGCTTGGCGGCAGCCCGTGCTTCGCGGGCCAGGCGGTCAAGGAAATTACCGTCATTGACCAGGTGCGGGTGGAGGACCTTCAGTGCCACTTCGCGGTCGAGCCGTTGGTCCGTTGCCAGGTACACGGTGGACATTCCGCCCCTTGCCAGCCTGGAATTGACCCGGTAGCGATTATCCACCAGGGAACCAACAAGACTGTCCGACACGTTTTCCTGCACCCTACGATCCTAATTGCTGCACGGAAACGGGTCCGAATCAACATGCGATCCGGACCCGTATCGTTATCCGCAGCGGCCCCTGCACCACGCGGATGGGGGCGCCGGGGGGTTTAGCTGAAAGTCTTCCGGTGCGCCTTGATGGCCGCAACGTAGGCCTTGGTATCGGAGTACATGCCGTGCTTGCTGACTGAATACTGACCCTGGTAGTAGCCGGCGATTGCGTAGTCCGTGTTCTTGCTTGTGCGGATGAGCTGCCGGATGATGGCCACGCCGGCGGTCGCGTTATCGTACGGGTCAAGCAGGTTGAGCTTCCGCCCGACAAGATCGGATGCCCACTCGCCCGAGGAGGGTATGACCTGCATGGTGCCGATGGCATTGGCAGGGGACACGGCGCGCTGGTTGAACCCCGACTCCTGGTAGGCGAAGGCTTTGGCGAGGGCAGGGTCCACTCCCATGCGCCGGGCTGTATCGGCCACGATGGACTGCATCTGCGCCAATGTCGGCACCGGCGACGCGTTGAGCAGTGCCTTGTTCTTGTTGGCGGAGCTCACTACTGCCGCGGGGTAGGTGTAGCCAAGGAAGGAACTGGGCACCAACGGAGTGACGCTGGATGCCGGCTGGAGTGCGCCGGTGGACTTCCCCGGGATGACCAGCTTGTGACCGGGGTAGATGATGCTGGTTACCTTGAGCCGGTTCGCCGCCAGGATGTCGGCAAGCCGGACTCCGTGCCGTGCAGCAATTCCGGACAGCGTATCCCCGGACTTGATGGTGTAGGACCGGGATGAGGCCTGGGCAGCGGGAGCCGGGCTGGCCGAAGCGGGCGACACTGCCACCCCGGCGCCGATCTTGATTTTCTGTCCCGGGTAGATGACCGACGACAGGCTCAGGCGGTTCCATCCCAGTACCTGGGACAGCTTGACACCGTGCCGGGCAGCGATGCCGCCCAGGGTGTCGCCGGATTTAACGGTATACGTTCTGCCGCCGGTGCTGGCTGCGGCAACCGGTGCCTTCTTGGCGGCGGGTGCGGCGGCAGTCAACTTGATCCTCTGGCCGGGATAAATCACCGAGTTGAGTTTCAGCTTGTTCAGCTTGAGCACCCCCGATGTGCTCAGGCCGTAGCGGCCGGCGATGCCGCTGACCGTATCGCCTCGGACAACCGTATGGCTGCTAGGCGTTGCACGGGAAGGCTGCAAGCCGGCCGGAATGGTGGCCGGAACGGACGCGGCGGGAATGACGCCGGCTTTGGCCGCAGCTGCCTGGGCTTGCATGGCGGCAGCAAGCATTGCGGGAATCGCGCTGGGCTGTGCGTCCGCAGCGGCGGGCTGGGCGAGCGCCAGGGAGGACAGCATGACGGCAGGCAGCGTTGCTGTCGTCGCCGCAATCATGGGAAGGCTCGGCCTGGGGGGCTGCTTTGGCGAGCGGGTCGTCGTCATGGGAAAGATCCTCTTCTCAGCGGCGAATGCTGTCGGTCAGGCCAGTGTGACTAATGATACTAGTGTTACTCAAGTTATTTTTGTTGCAAATGTGGTCTATGAGAATCTCTCACGATTTTGCATTTAGCACAAGAATTGCCTGGCATGCGGAAAGTTAGGCTTTCTGGTGTGTCGCGCTGTGAAATCAACGAAAAACCGTGGCTGCACCCCGCCGACTAGGCGTGCATGCGCCGGTCATGGCAATCTTGACCCGTGAGTACTGTAGAAAGCCTTGTTGGCGACTGGTTGCCCCTGCCCGATGTAGCCCAGCTGCTGGACGTTTCCATCACCAAAGTCCACGGGCTGCTGGATGAACGCGCGCTGGCCGCGCTCCGCGTGGGCGATCGCCGCATCCGGTGCGTGCCTGCGGCCTTCCTGCAGGACGGACACGTGGTGGAAAGCCTCAAGGGCACGATTATTGTCTTGTCCGATGCCGGCTACTCAGACGAAGAACTCATCACCTGGCTCTTTACGCCCGACGATTCGCTGCGCGGCCGCCCCGTTGACGCGCTGCGGGAAGGGCGCAAAACCGAGATCCGCCGGCGCGCCCAGTCCCTGGCCTGGTAGACGCGTCCCTGGCCTGACAGGCAGGCACGCAGGCAGGCGGGGCGAGGCTCAGACCTCGGTTGTTCGCGCAGCGCAGGGACGGGCCAGGACGGCCCGTCCCTGCGTTCGTCTCAGGCGGTGCGGCTTACTGTGGCTTCAGCCAGCTTCCGCAAGGCGGTCTTCGGCAGGTCGTCCAACGGGAGCAACTCGAGTGCATCAAACGCCGCCGCCCCGAACTCGTCGATGAGGACTTCGGTTGCGTGCAGCGCACCGCAGTCCGCAATGATCCTGCGGATCTCCGCAACGTCTTCGTCGCTCAGATCCGGACTGCCGAGCTTCGCGTCGATATAGGCCGATTCCTCCGGTGTCGACAGATCCAGGGCAAAGGCCACCAATACAGTCCGCTTGCCTTCCCTCAGATCATCCCCCGCGGGCTTCCCGGTGGTGACCGGGTCCCCAAAGACGCCCAGGACGTCGTCGCGGAGCTGGAAGGCCTCGCCCAGCGGCAGTGCGAATGCAGAGTAGCCGCGAAGGAGCTCATCCGAGGCCCCTCCGAGCGCTCCGCCCAAAGCGAGCGGGTGCTCAGTTGAGTACTTGGCCGATTTGAAGCGGATGATCGACTGCGCCCGGCTCACGGCGCCGGCGCGGTCGCGCACAGGTCCGGCGACCTCTTCAAGAATGTCCAGGTATTGGCCGGCCATGACTTCGGCCCGCATGAGGTTAAAGATCAGCCTCGCCCGGCTCCCGGACGCCGCCTGCTCGCCGATCTCGGTGAATGCTTCTTCGCTGAACGACAGGCATAGGTCGCCGGCAAGGATGGCTGCCGCGTGGCCAAACCGTTCACTGTCGAGGGCCCAGCCCTGACTCTCGTGCAGCTGGCTGAACCGGCGGTGGACGCTGGGGCCGCCACGCCGCGTGTCTGAACGGTCGATGATGTCGTCATGGATCAGCGCCGCAGCCTGGAACAGCTCGAGAGCCGCGCCGGCGGTGATGACGTCCGCGGCGGATGCCGGTCCGCCGGCTCCGCGCCATCCCCAGTAACACATGAGTGCACGGAGCCGCTTGCCTCCGGTGACCAGGTTTGAGATGGAGCCCATGATGGGATCGATATCCGGCGAGATTGCGGTCATCACGGATTGTCTCGACGTCAGGAAGTCTGTGAGCTTGCCCGCGACAGCAGCCACGAAGGCTGTCTGTTCGACGCGCAGCTGTTCGGCCACCATCACTTGACGGACTCAGGTGCCACGTTGGCGCCGATGGTGAACGTGGATACGCCTGCATTCTCCGGGACCGCGATGTTGACGGTCTCATTGCCGGCCCGGACGAAGTCCTTGGAGGCAACGGTGCCGACGCTGTTGCCCGGAACGGCCTTGAATCCCTGAGCCTCGAGTGCTTTGGTGTAAAAAGCGACGACGGCGGCAGGCCTGGCGGCAGCGGATCCCACCAGGGCGACGGTGGCGGGGGAAGCCGACTTGTCGAAACTGCTCGCCACGACCTTGGCCCCGGGCATGAGCGGAAGAAGCTTTTGCGGGAACCCGGCGACGAGTGCCCCCACAGTGGCTGAGGTGCCGGGCGAAGCTGACGGGCTGGGCGGAGCCGTGGTGCTCGCCTGCGCCAGGGCCGAGGTCGAAACAGCAGCTTCAGTGGATGCGCCTGGTCCAGGGGCAGGCGCCGCGCAGGCCGACATCACTGCCATCACCGTGCCGGCCGCAAGCAGGACAAGTCCTGCAGGCATGTGCGTTCCAATGACCTTCACAGGTGCGTTCCTCCTGGGGTTTGATGCCGGATGCAGCCTCCAGTTTAGTCAGTCCCAGGGCATAGGATTGCAGGTGTGGGGCCGGACCAGGACAAAGAGCAACTCGAAGCGCGTCTTCGGGACCTCCGGCGCAGCAGCATTCTGCATGTGGATATGGACGCGTTCTTCGTCTCCGTGGAACTGCGCGGACGCCCGGAGCTGCGCGGCAGACCTGTCATCGTGGGGTTTCCCGCTGACCGCTCCGTGGTGCTCTCGGCCTCGTATGAAGCGCGGGCTTTCGGCATCAAGTCCGCAATGCCTATGGTCGTAGCGCACCGCATGTGCCCCCAGGCCATCATCATCGAACCCAGGCATAAGCTCTACTACGAAGTTTCCGGGCAGCTGATGTCCATTTTTGAATCCATCACCGAGCTTGTGGAGCCGCTGAGCGTGGACGAGGCCTTCCTCGACGTCGGGGGAGCGATCCGCCGGCTCGGCCCGCCGCAGGACATCGGAGAGCTGATCAGGCGCAGGGTCTCCAACGAATTAGGCATCACCGCCTCGGTGGGCATCGCCGCCAGCAAATTCGTGGCAAAGATCGCCTCGACGCGCTGCAAGCCCGATGGCCTGCTGCTGATCCGGCCCGAGCAGACGGTGCCGTACCTCCATAGTCTCCCGGTCAACGCTCTGTGGGGCGTCGGTGCCAAGACCGCGGACGTGCTTGCGCGGATGGGAATCCGGACTGTCGCTGACGTTGCCGCCACTCCTGTCGCGTCGCTCAAGAAAGCGCTGGGCGCCACGGGCGAACACGTCCACCGGCTGTCGTGGGGCATTGACCCGAGGGCCGTGACCCCCGTCCGGCTGGAGAAGAGCATTGGGGCAGAGGAAACATTTGCCGTGGACACCGCAGACGCCGCCCTGCTCCATAGGGAACTGCTGCGGCTCTCCCACCGGACCGCCGAACGCTTGCGGGCGTCCGGCATGGTTGCGCGGACAGTTGCGCTTAAGCTGCGGTACGCCGATTTCTCCACGGTGACCCGGAGCCGAACGGTGCATGCTCCGGTTGACAGCGCCCAGCTGATCTACGCCGTGGCAGTCCAGCTGCTGGAGTCCCTGGGAAACCGCCCCATGACGGTCCGGCTGGTGGGTGTGCGTGCCGAGCAACTGGAGGCCGCAGCACAGACGTCGCTGCAGCTGAGCTTCGACCGGCGTGATGACAACTGGCGGGCCGCAGAGCAGGCGCTGGACAGGGTGACGGAGAAATTCGGCAGCAAATCCGTGCTTCCGGCGAGGCTGCTGGACCCCGGGGGAGCCTCCGCCAAGATGCCTCCCGGCCGGCCCTGAACGCCGGCTGTACACAGCCGGACCGGGTCCGGAGATTTCGCCGGGTTTTCAGGGGTTATCAAGGTTGCGGTCCGTGAATAGCGTCTTTCACAACACCGCTCAACAAACTATCCTTAGAGATACAAAGATTTCGAACGTCTGGACATGTGTGGATCACCTGACCCGCCAGCGTCCGTATGCTTGGATCCTAGGACCTGCCAACGAAGGACGGCCGGGAACCTGTAAAGCATGCCGGTCGTTGACGTGGCAGGAACAGCTGGTCCCGACCAGTCCGGACGTTGGCCTACTTAAGGAGGTCGTGATGCCGCTCTCGGAGCACGAACAGAAGCTGCTCGAGCAACTCGAGAGGCAACTGCATGAGGACGATCCCAAGTTCGCCAATTCCATGGGCTCGGATGCTGGCCGCACATGGTCCACCCGGCACATCGTGATTGGCGTACTGGCGACCCTGGCAGGAGTCCTGCTCCTCTTGGTGGGGGTTTCCCTGCAGAACATCTTCGTTGGTGTCCTCGGATTTATCGTCATGGGCGCGGGGGTGTACTTCGCCACGATGCGCAGCGCCTCGGCCGGCAAAGCAAAAACCGGCGGGCGCGGAAAGAAGTCCAAAGGCAAAAGCTCATTCATGAACAGCCTTGAAGAGCGCTGGGACGAAAGGCGCCGCGGCGAGTCCTGACCTCCGCGTCCTCCACTTCGCACCACCCGAACTTCCAGCGACCTCCACTTCGCACCACACGACCTCCTCGGTGCACTTGAAACGATGACCCGCTCCGGCGGGTCATTGTTGTTTAATGCTCCCACCGCCTGGCCGGGAACTGCTGGGTGAGGCGTTTTTCCCGGAAGACCGCGGATTGGCAGCCCTTCCGCCCACCTCGCTGGGCCCGGCACCGCGGTGGGGAAGCGACCCTCGGATTGTGCTTCCGCATTTCCCAGTGGGTGGCGTGTACCGCCCCCCGATTTCCCCTCCACTTCCCACCCCGGGCCAGACCCCTGAAAAGACGCGGGAAATGTTTATCCAAGCGGCGGAGAATTCCCCGTGTTGCGTTGACTGTGGGGAGAAGTGGAGTAAAGTGGAGGACGTAAGAGGGTAGTGGCAGCGCGGGGTTGTTCGGCTTCTGACGGCAGACGGGCGGTGGGATGTGTTCCTGGGGACACACTCGCCTCGTCTGGACGAAAAGGGGCGGATCATTCTTCCCGCCAAGTTCCGTGAGGAGCTTGCCGGCGGACTTGTTCTCACGCGAGGCCAGGAGCGCTGCATCTATGTCTTTAGCGAGCAGGAATTCGCGAAGGTTCATGAGCAGATCCGGGAGGCTCCCATCTCCAACAAGCAGGCTCGTGACTACATTCGTGTTTTTCTCTCCGGAGCCTCGGACGAGGTACCTGACAAGCAAGGGCGGGTGACTATCCCTCCTGCCCTTCGGGAGTACGCAGGCCTTGGCAGGGAGTTGGCAGTGATTGGTGCCGGCACCCGCGCTGAGATTTGGGACGCCGAGGCCTGGAATGTGTACCTGGCGGAAAAGGAAACCTCCTTCTCCGAAACCGACAACCCCATCGCCGGAATTCTCTGAGTGCCGGCACGAAACATCTGACCTGTTTCTTGGACGAGATCTCCAGCCGCCCATCCAACCGTCCTCCTGGCTCACTTCCCCGGAGCCAGGCGGTCACCAGGATAGGCGCGGATGGGGATCTGGCTTAAGAAACAACCCGAGGCAAGCTAGGAAGGACGAAGGTATGAACGAACACGACCCCAAACCGACGTCCGAACGCCATGTGCCGGTCCTGAAGGACCGGTGCATCAATTTGTTGGCCCCGGGATTCGAGGCGGCACGCCTGCGCGGCGAGACTCCGGTGGCAATCGACGCCACTCTGGGAATGGGCGGCCATTCGGAAGCCATGCTCCAGCGCTTCCCCGACCTCCACCTGGTGGGGATCGACCGCGACGAAGAGGCTCTGGCCCTCGCCGGTGAGCGGCTGAAGCCGTTCTCCCAGCGCACCGACCTTGTCCACGCTGTCTACGACGAAATTGCCGAGGTCCTCGAAGACCTGGGCATTTCCGAGGTCCACGGCATCTTGATGGACCTGGGCGTATCTTCCCTGCAGCTGGACGAGCGGGAACGCGGGTTTGCCTACTCGTTTGATGCTCCGTTGGACATGCGGATGGACACCAGCCGCGGACAGACGGCGGCCGACGTCGTGAACAATTACAGCGAAGAAGACCTGGTGAGGATCATCCGCAAGTGGGGTGAGGAGAAGTTCGCAGGCCGCATCGCCAACCGGATTGTCGCGGCCCGCGCCATGAAGCCGTTTGCCACCACCGGCGAACTCGTGGAGCAGATCCGGGCTGTTGTCCCCTCCTCTGCCGCCAAGTCAGGGGGGCACCCGGCCAAGCGGACGTTCCAGGCCCTGCGGATAGAGGTCAATGAGGAACTGGACGTGCTCGAACGTGCCGTCCCCGCGGCGGTGGACGCCGTTGCCCTGGGCGGACGGATTGTCGTGATGTCCTACCACTCGCTTGAGGACAAGATCGTGAAAAGCGTCTTCCAAGCGGGTTCCAAGTCGTCGGCTCCGCTGGGATTCCCGGTTGAACTCGAAGAACACAAGGCCGAACTCAAGACCCTTACCAAAGGCACCGAGGTGCCTACCGCCGTCGAGATCGCGGAGAATCCGCGCGCAGCTTCTGCCCGGCTGCGCGCAGTGGAACGCATCAGAGCCAGGAGAGCCGCATGAGCGCCGCAGCTGTCAAGAACTTCACCGTCTCCTCCGGCCGGACCGCCGGGGACGTGGACACCGGGCTGTCCGGAGCCCGCAAGGCACGTACGCCGCTGTCGGTGGTCCGGTCCCTTCCCAGGAAACGCCGGGCCCCCTTCGTGGTTCTGTGCTTTGGCATGCTGGCCGTCGCCCTGATGGCCGTGCTCGTCCTCAATATCTCTGTGTCCACTGCCCAGTATCAGCTGGTGAAGCTCCGCAGTGAACAGACTGCGCTCACCAAGCAGAACCAGGATCTGACACAGCAGGTCCAAAACTTCGAAGCTCCGCAGAATCTGGCGGCCAAGGCCACACAATTGGGAATGGTTGCTTCCACCGGCAAGGGCCAGATTGATCTGTCCACGTTGACTGTCAGCGGAACGGCCAAGCCGGCCGTCAAGGGCGACTCCGCGGGAGCAGTCATTGCTGCACCTGCCGTCCCCGGCCAGCTCAACGTCGTGCCGCCGGCCAGCACCAACGAACCATTGGAAAGCCGGCGACCTGCAGCAGACGAGGGCGGCGCGGCACCGGCTGCAGCGGCACCCGTGGCCGCGGCGAAACCGGCGGCGGTCCTCAACGGAGGAACCATCCCGGCACCGGCACAAAAGGCGCCGGGGCAGTAACTGGCAGGGCGGACGTGGCTAGCAGCCAGCAAGGCAAGCAGTAAGGGATGATCGTGGCGCAAGGCAAGGCAAGCAGGCAGAAAGTCCCGAACGCTACCAAGCGGCTGCGCCTCGGACTCAGCATCATGCTGGCATTGCTCGTGGTGGTGGGCGGAAAACTCTTCCTGGTCCAGGGACTCGACGTCGGTGGCATGGCAGAGGCTGCACTGGACAACCGCCTGCGGCCGACGGTGCTGCCCGCGGAACGCGGCAGCATTGTGGACGCAAACGGCACGGTGCTGGCCAACAGCGTGATCCGCTACAACATCACGGTTGACCAAGCCGTCAATACCAAGACGGAATCCTTCAAACGGCTTGAGAATGTCAACGGTGAAGAGGAACTCGTCACGATTTCCCGCGACCAGGGGATCTCTGAGCTTGCCGCCGTCCTGGGCATGAATGCCGATGACGTGCGGAACGCCGTCACAGGCAAGAAGACGTACTACATCGTGGCCAAAGACCTTAAGCCCGACGTTGAAGACCGCGTATCCAAGCTGCAGATTCCGGGCATATTCTCGGAGGGAACCAGCAAACGCGTCTACCCGAACGGCTCGGTGGCCGGCGGCATCGTCGGCTTCCTGGAGAACGGCGATAAAGGGCAGGCCGGACTCGAGCAGACCCAGGACGGGATCCTCAGGGGGACTCCCGGCAAGCGCCTGTTCGAGATCGGCGCGGACGGCCTCCGGATCCCCGTGGGCGTGGACCAGCTGACGCCGGCGCAGGACGGCAAGGACGTCAAGCTCACCCTCAATTCCGACATCCAGTACTTCGCGCAGCAGGCCATCCAGAGCCAGGCTGACAAGCTGAGTGCCGAATGGGGCGTCATCATCGTCTCGGACATCAAGACCGGCAACCTCATTGCCATGGCAGACACCAACGCACCCGACCCCAACGATCCTGGCAAAGTGGCGGCCAAGGACCGCGGCGTCCGGGCCGTGACCGCAGCCTACGAGCCCGGATCCGTGGAGAAACCGCTGGTTGCCTCCGCGCTGATCCAGGAAGGCAAGTCCAGCCCGCTGGACACCTTCACGATCCCGCCCTCCCTGGTGATCGACGGCCAGCAGTTCGATGACGCGTTTTCCCATGGCACGGAGCGAAGGACTCTCGCCGGTATCATCGGCTACTCCATGAACACGGGAACCGTGATGGCGGGCAGCCGCATGACCAAGGATCAGCGGCACGACTGGCTGCAGAAGTTCGGCATCGGGGAGACGCCGGAGATCGGACTTCCAGCCGAAGCGAAAGGCATTTTGACTCCGGCGGCGCAATGGGACGATCGGCAGCAATACACTGTGCTATTCGGCCAGGGCGTGTCTCAGTCGACGCTGCAGACCGTGCGTGCCTACCAGACTATTGCAAATGACGGCGTCATGCTGCAGCCCCGGCTGATAGACAGCTACATCAGTCCCGACGGCAGCGAAGAGAAGGTGCCGGCCAAGCCCTCCCGCCAGGTCGTCTCCAAGAACACTGCCAAGCAGGTCCGGGACATGCTGGAAAGCGCCGTCACCGAGGGCGAAATCAAGGAAGCGGCCCTCGACGGTTACCGCGTCGGAGCCAAGACAGGAACATCCGAATCGCCATGCGATGACGGAACGGCCGGGTTCTGCGGCTACACCGCTTCTATCCTGGGAATGGCGCCGATGGACGATCCGCGGTTTATTGTTGAGGTGGTCCTGCAGCGGCCCAAGGGTTCCATTTACGGCATCACCAACGGGCCTGTGTTCCGTTCGGTCATGAGCCAGGTATTGCGGACGTACAACGTTCCGCCGTCCAAGGGCGCACCGGTCAGACTGCCGCAGTACGCCAAGTAACACGCCGCTTAATCACGACCGCGGTACACGTGAACGCTTCGTTCTGCCGTGTCCGTTGGTCCACTAAAACCAACGGAGATCCACTTGTCAGAGCACAATGCCCCCGGCGCTGCCGATGCCACGGACGGGCAGACGGCCCGCAGCGGTTTCCGGCCCACGGCCGTCGCCGCAGTCGAGCTGGGTGTCATCGGCCAGTCGGTCGGCGTCACGGTGGCCGGAGCCTCGGCCTCCGTCCAGGTCACCGGGATCTCCCTCAATTCGCGTACGGTGGAGCGCGGCGATCTCTACGTGGCGCTGCCGGGTTCCACCCGGCACGGCGCGGACTTCGCCGCGACCGCCATTGAGTCAGGCGCGGTCGCCGTGCTGACGGACGACGCCGGAGCGCGGCTCCTTGCGCTGTCACCCGACGTTTCCGTACCGGTACTTGTGGTGGACGGGCCGCGCGCCGTGGTGGGCCTCGTGTCCGCGCTGATTTACCGGAGCCAGGCCGGGGACGGCTCTCGGCCGTCGCTTTTAGGCGTCACGGGCACCAACGGCAAGACCACCACTACATACTTCGTCAACTCGCTGCTGCAGGCCCTGGGTAAGAAGACCGGCCTGATCGGCACCATCGAGATCTTGGCCGGCGGCGAACCGATTCCCAGCCTTCTGACGACGCCGGAATCCACCGACGTCCATGCCCTGCTCGCACTGATGCGCGAACGGGGACTCGATGCGGCGTCTATGGAAGTGTCCTCACACGCGGTCGAGTTCCGCCGGGTTGATGGTGTGGTGTTCGACGTCGTCGGCTTCACGAACCTCACCCAGGACCACCTTGACCTGCACGGAACCATGGACGAGTACTTCCGCACAAAAGCGGAGCTTTTTACGCCGGAGCGCGCCCGCGCCGCCGTCGTAACGGTCGACGACGATTGGGGGCGCCGCCTCGCCGCGGAGACCAAGCTCCCGGTCACCACGCTTTCCACGCTGCCGCTAGTCGGAACGAAGGATTCCTCCCCTTCCGCTGAGCGCTCCGACTGGACCGTCACCGACCCGCGGCCCCGCGGCCTCGGGACCGAATTTACCCTTCGGGGCCGCACGGGCGTGGAGCTGAGGGTTCACACCGGGCTGCCCGGAAGCTTCAACGTCTCCAATGCCGCGCTTGCGTTGGCCATGGTCCTGTCGGCCGGAGCGGACGCGGCCGACGTGCAGGCTGCCCTCGACGCCGCCGACCCGTTCACCGTCGCGGTGCCCGGCAGGATGCAACTCGTTTCCGCCAAGCCTGCCGCCGTGGTTGACTTTGCGCACAATCCCGATGCGCTGGCCCGTGCGCTGGAGGCCGTCAGGTCAACCGAACCTTCGTCCCGGGTCATTGTCGTCTTCGGCGCCACCGGGCAGCGGGACCAGGGCAAACGGCCTGCCATGGGGGCCATCGCGGCGCGGCTTGCCGACGTTGTGATAATTAGCGACGACGACCCGCATGACGAGGACGCCGCTTCCATCCGGGCTGATGTGCTGGTCGGAGCCACGGACGCGAAGGAGATCGAACAGCTCGACTGCCGGATCCTGGAGGTCTTCCCCCGCGACGAGGCCATCCGCAAGGCTGTTGAACTGGCAGCCCCGGAGGACACAATCCTCGTTGCCGGGCGGGGACACGAAGTGTGGCAGGAGGTCAAGGGAGTGAACCTTGCCCTTGACGACAGGGTGGAGCTCCGGAAAGCCTTGACGGCACAAGGATTCACCGTTCTTGAAGACGACCGGATAGAGTCCTAGACCGACATGATTGCATTTACTGCGGCGGAAATCGCCGAAATCACCAGCGGCCGACTCCTCGCCGAACCCGGCATAACTCCTGGCTCGGTCGTCACCGACTCCCGCGAAGCCATTAACGGTTCGCTGTACGTGGCAAAGCCGGGCGAAAATGCCGACGGGCACAGTTTCATGGGAGCGGCCTTTGACCGCGGCGCCGTGCTGGCACTTGCCGAACGCGACGTCACCGACGCCGCCGGGCGAAGCTATCCGGCCGTGGTGGTCGAAGACGCCGTGCTGGCCATGGGTGCCCTCGCGGCCGAGAGCGTCCGCCGGATCAGGGCACGCCGCGAGGCTGCAGGCGAACAGCTCACGGTCATCGGCATTACAGGTTCGGCCGGCAAGACCACCACCAAGGACCTCCTGTCCGGCATCCTTTCCACCGAGGGCAACACCGTGGCGCCCCAGGGGTCCTACAACGGGGAAGTGGGCGTGCCCCTCACGGTATTCCAGGCCGGCTTTGACACCCGGTTCCTCGTCATCGAGATGGGTGCTACGAGCATCGGCCACATCACCTACCTGAGCCAGATGGTCCAACCGGAAATCGGCGTGGTCCTGGGTGTGGGAACGGCCCACGCCGGCGAATTCGGTGGGGTGGACAACATCGCGACCGCCAAGGGGGAACTCGTAGAAGCACTGCCTGCAGCCGGCACCGCCGTCCTGAACCTGGACGATCCCCGCGTGGCGCCCATGTCCGGACGCACACGAGCCGCGGTGTTCGGTTTCTCCTCCCGGAACGCCGCTGCAGACGGACCGGTCGCCAGGGCCCTGAACCTGGACACCAACGCCTCCGGCCATCCCGAGTTTGACCTTGAACTGCCGGGGGAGGAGCCCGTCGGCGTCACCAGCAGGCTCATCGGCGAGCACCATGTCGCCAACCTGCTCGCGGCGGCAGCTGCTGCCCACGCCGCCGGCATCCCCGCGGCCCGCATCGCGGCGTCCCTCAGCTCCCAGTCGGCCGCCAGCCGCTGGCGCATGGAACGGACCGAACGCGCCGACGGAGTGACCGTTATCAACGACGCCTACAACGCCAACCCGGAATCCATGCGGGCAGCACTGCGGACGCTGGCCGACCTTGGCCGCGGCCGCCGCACCTGGGCAGTACTCGGAGCCATGCTCGAACTGGGCGACGAGTCCATTCGTGAACACACCGTCGTCGGCACCCAAGTGGTGCGGCTGAACATCTCACGCCTGCTGGTGGTGGGACGGGAGGCACGGTCGCTGTACGTCTCCGCCATCCAGGAAGGCTCGTGGGGAGAGGAATGCATCTTCGCTGAGACCGTGGATGAGGCCTTTGACGTGCTGCAAGCGCAGCTGGAACCCGGCGACCTGGTGCTGTTCAAGTCCTCGAACAGCGTGGGACTCCGCCATTTGGGCGATCGGATAGCATTACCCCCACAAACCCGCGCAACCGCCAACGAAGGGAGCGAGCAGCTGTGATTGCACTATTGATCGGCGCTGGCCTGGCCCTGCTGATGGCATTGGTGGGAACACCGCTGTTCATCCGCCTGTTGGTCCACAAGAGCTATGGCCAGTTCATCCGGGACGACGGTCCAACCTCGCACCATACCAAGCGCGGCACGCCCACCATGGGCGGAACTGTGGTGGTGGCGGCGGTCCTGCTCAGCTACGGACTGACGCACCTCATCATGTGGATGCTGAATCCGCGGTCCGCGGGCCCATCTGCCTCGGCCCTGCTCCTGCTGTTCCTGATGGTGGGCATGGGCCTGGTGGGTTTCCTGGACGACTTCATCAAGATTTCGCGGCAGCGAAGCCTTGGCCTGGACGCCAAGGCCAAGCTGATTCTGCAGGGCGCAGTGGGCATTATCTTCGCCGTGATGGCACTAAACTTTCCCGACCCGGACGGACTTACCCCGGCGTCCACAAAGATTTCACTGGTCCGTGACATCCCGTGGCTTGACCTCGCCTTCGGCGGGACGGTGATCGGGGCGATTCTCTTCGTTCTCTGGTCAAACCTGATCGTCACTGCTGCCACCAACGGCGTCAACCTGACTGACGGGCTGGACGGCCTGGCGGCGGGTGCTGCGGTGATGGTCTTCGGCGCCTATACACTCATGGGCATCTGGCAGAGTAACCAGGCCTGCGGTTCGCCACGGCAAGCCGGAAGCGGCTGCTATTCCGTCAGGGATCCCCTTGACCTTGCTCTCCTGGCCGCCATCATGAGCGCGGCGCTCGTGGGCTTCCTCTGGTGGAACACCTCACCTGCCAAGATCTTCATGGGTGACACCGGATCCCTCGCGATCGGAGGCGCCATCGCCGGCTTTGCCATCCTGTCGCGGACCGAGCTGCTGCTCGCGTTCATCGGTGGTCTGTTCGTACTCATCACCCTTTCAGTCATTATCCAGGTGGGTTACTTCAAGGTGACCAAGGGAAAGCGGTTCTTCAAGATGGCTCCGCTTCAGCACCACTTCGAGCTGAAAGGCTGGGCCGAAGTCACCGTGGTCGTCCGCTTCTGGATCCTGGCCGGCTTGTTTGTCGCCGCGGGTCTGGGCATCTTCTACGCAGAATGGGTGGTCCTGCTGTGAGCGGCACCGCAACCGGAGCGGACAGGCTGAAGGACCTCGTCAGCTGGGACTCCGACTGGGCCGGGCTTCGCGTCGTGGTCACGGGCATCGGCGTTTCAGGCTTCTCGGCCGCCGACACGCTGATCGAATTGGGGGCCCGCGTTGTCGTGGTGGATGCTGCCACGTCCGAAACGGCCAGTGCAAAGGCGGACACCCTCAGGATCGTCGGGGCCGCCGACGTCCTCCTGGGGGATGACGCCGTCACGTCGGTACCGAAAATCGACGGCATGAAGCCGGACCTGATCGTGACGTCGCCAGGCTGGCGGCCGGACCAGGCCCTGCTCGCCGCTGCCGCCCGCGCGCACATTCCAGTGTGGGGCGACGTCGAACTCGCCTGGCGCCTGCGGATCCGCGAAGGGCGCAAGACGCCGGACTGGCTGACCATCACCGGAACAAACGGGAAGACGACGACGGTCGGCCTGACCGAGTCAATGCTGCGGGCAGCGGGACTCAAGGCAGTCGCTGTCGGCAATGTCGGCACACCAATCCTTGACGCCCTCCGGGATCCCGTGGAGTACGACGTTTTCGCGGTGGAGCTGTCCAGTTTCCAGCTGCACTGGTGCGAGTCAGTTTCGGCAGTCGCGAGCGTTTGCCTCAACGTGGCCGAGGACCACGTGGACTGGCACGGTTCCTACACGTCCTACCTTGCGGACAAAGCCAAGATCTACGAGCACACGCAGAAGGCCTGCATCTACAACGCCGAACAAATCGAAACCGAACGCATGGTGGAGGACGCGGACGTCGTGGAGGGCTGCCGGGCCGTCGGCTTCACCACCGTCACACCAGCCATCAGCATGGTGGGCGTCGTGGAGGGCCTGCTCGTGGACCGCGCGTTCATTGCTGAGCGCAGGGACAGCGCGGCCGAGCTTGCCTCGATGGCTGATCTCGGCCCCGTGGCCCCCCGGCACATGGTGGCCAATGCGCTGGCCGCGGCTGCCCTGGTGCGGGCGTACGGGCTCAGCCCCGAAAACGTGCGGCAGGGGCTGAAATCCTACATTCCCGGGAACCACCGCATCCAGCCCGTGGCCAAGCATAACGGTGTGCTCTGGATCAACGACTCCAAAGCCACCAACCCCCATGCTGCCGCCGCATCGCTGTCGGCCTTCGACCCCGTTGTCTGGATCGCCGGCGGCCTCTCCAAGGGCGTCAGCTACGACGAACTGGTCCGCGGCCACTCCCGCCGGCTCAAGGCCGTAGTGCTCATCGGCAGGGACACCGCGGCGCTCGAGGAGTCGCTGCAGCGACACGCTCCGGATGTACCGGTCATCCGGCCGGTCACGGGCGACACTGAAAATGTGCAGTCTGCCGGAACGGGCCATGACGCCGCGCAGCTTTCGTCAGAATCCGGCGAGGCGGTGATGGCACTGGCCGTCGCGTCGGCGGCACAGCTCGCCACCTCAGGCGACACTGTGCTCATGGCCCCGGCGGCTGCCTCCATGGATCAGTTCTCTTCCTACGCTCACCGTGGCGACGCCTTCATTGAAGCAGTCCGCGAGCTCGTGGAAGGGCAGGCTCAGACCGGCAAGGAGTAAGAATGGTCAGCACGCCCACACGTCCCGCGGCAGCCAAGCCGCGGACGGCGGATACAGTCCGCGGGGCTGCCCCCCAGCCCTCCCGCACACCGGCCGCCCGCACCAAACAGCGTTCCGGGCAGACCAAACCTGCCGGACGAAGCAGGCCTGCCGGACAATCGCGGCCCGCCGGCAGCACAGCGCTGCAGCGGCCGCCGGCACTGGCCAGGCTCCTGCGCTGGTACCGCCGCTTCTGGTCCGCCCTGGAGGGAACCGGGAAATCACGGAACGGCTCGACCTACTACCTCATCCTGGGGGCTACCCTCGCACTGACGGCGATCGGCATCATGATGGTGCTCTCCGCGTCCAGCGTGGAGGCCATCGCAGCAGGGGAGTCGCCCTACACGGCGGCCCTGAAGCAGGGGCTGTTCGCGGGGATCGGCATCTTCTTCATGTTCATGCTGTCGCGGATCAACGTGGTCTGGCTGAAGCGGCTGGCGTGGCCGGGCATCATCCTCGCCTACGGCCTCCTGGGGCTGGTGCTGCTAATCGGTACTACTGTTAACGGCAACAAGAACTGGATCGAAGTAGGCTCGTTCTTCACACTGCAGCCGTCCGAGGCGGCCAAGCTAGCCTTGGCCCTGTGGATGGCCACCGTGCTGGCCAAGAAATCCAAACTAATCCACCGCTGGCAGCATGCCGTGGTTCCGGTAGTGCCGCTGGCACTCGGCATCATCGGACTCGTCCTCGCCGGAAACGACCTCGGTACGGGCATGATCATCATGATGATCATGGCCGCAGCGCTGTTTTTCGCGGGGGTGCGCCTCTACCTCTTCGGCTTTGCAGCGGTCGCCGGCATACTGGCCACGGCCGTCATGGCCATGACGAGCTCAAACCGCATGTGCCGCATCACTTCGTGGTGGACGGGACAGTCCTGCGGAGACGGCACGGACGCCAACTACCAGTCAACCAACGGCCTGTACGGGCTGGCCTCCGGCGGCTGGTTCGGTGTCGGACTGGGCCAGAGCCGGCAAAAGTACAGCTGGATACCAGAAGCGCACAACGACTTCATTTTCGCCATCATCGGTGAGGAACTCGGGCTGGTGGGGACCGTCGTCGTACTGATCCTCTTTGCCATCCTCGGTGCCGCGATCTACCGTGTGGTGGTGGCCCAGGAGGACCTGTTCCACCGGGTCCTCGCGGGCACCATCATGGTCTGGCTTCTGGGCCAGGCCACGGTGAACATGGCAGTGGTCACCGGCCTCGTCCCGGTGATCGGCGTTCCGTTGCCTTTCATTTCCTACGGCGGGTCGGCCCTGCTCATGTCGCTCTGCGCAATCGGCGTAGTGTTGTCCCTGGCCCGGGTCCAGATGGCGCCCAACCTCCGGCCCAGGAAACTGCCGGGCCCGCTCCGCAAGCCCGGACGCAAGAAATCCCGTACGAAAGCGTAAACAGCATCTGATGAAAACCGAGTCTTTGTCCGTGGTCCTCGCCGGCGGTGGAACGGCGGGGCATGTCAATCCGCTGCTCGCCATCGCGTCCGCCATCCGTGAGGCGCGTCCGGACGCCCGGCTGCTCGCTGTCGGAACATCCGCGGGCATGGAGACCAGACTGGTTCCTGCCGCGGGGATCGAGCTTGCCACCATTGACCGCGTTCCGTTCCCGCGCCGCCCCTCTCCGGATTTGCTGCGTCTGCCTGCCCGCCTGGCCGGTGCCGTGAAGCAGGCCGGCCGCATCCTTGATGACGCCCGGGCTGATGTCCTGGTGGGGGTGGGCGGCTACGTCTGCACGCCCATGTACCTCGCGGCCTGGCGGCGCAGCATTCCGATTGTCATCCACGAAGCCAACGCCCGTCCCGGACTGGCAAACAGGGTGGGTGCGCGGCTGAGCAGGCACGTGGCCGTGGCCTTCGCCGGCACGCCGCTGCGGAATGCCCGTCATGTCGGCATGCCCATGCGCCGGGAAGTTTCTGCCCTGGTCAGGGAATCGGCCCGCGGTGCAGCCCTTGCCGCCCTTGGACTGCAGCCCGAAAAGCCCGTGCTCATCGTGACGGGCGGCTCGTCCGGCGCCCAGAGCATCAACCGGACGGTAGCCGCGTCGCTCGGTGCCCTGGCAGAGGCCGGGATCCAGACGCTCCACATCACCGGCCGGGGCAAGTCAATCGAGGACAGCGAAGGCAACGCCCTCCAGGCCGACGGCTACCGGCAGCTCGAATACGTTGACGGCATGGAGTCGGTCTACGCCGCAGCGGACCTTCTGCTGGCCCGTGCGGGTGCAGCCACGGTGAGCGAAGTCGCCGCCGTGGGGGTTCCCGCTGTGTTCGTTCCGCTGCCCATCGGCAACGGCGAGCAAGCCCTCAATGCTGACGGGCTGGTGCAGGCCGGGGGCGCACTGCTGGTGGCGGACCGTGACTTCACGCCGGAATGGGTCCGGAGCCGGCTCATTCCCCTCCTGACCGACCGGGCGAGGCTCGATTCCATGGCAGCGAACTCCGAAAACCTAGGCATCAGGGATGCCGACCGGCTCATGGCCGGTCTTGTACTGGAAGCGGTATCCAAATGACCAGCAACGGCACACTGAGCCAGGACTCGCTTGGCCGCGTGCACTTCATCGGCATCGGCGGCGTCGGCATGTCCGCCGTGGCCCGGATCATGGTGGCCAGAGGCGTGCCGGTGAGCGGTTCGGACGCGAAAGACCTGCCGGTCATGGCAGACCTTGCCGCGGCCGGAGCCAGGATTTCCGTGGGATACGCCGCCGCCAACCTCGGCGACGCCGAGACCGTGGTGGCGGGGTCGGCCATCCGGGCTGACAATCCCGAGCTGGCCGCCGCCCAAGCTGCCGGGTTGCCGGTCCTCCACCGTTCGGAGGCCCTGGCGGCCACGATGGCCGACGACCTCGTGGTCGCCGTGGCCGGCACGCACGGGAAGTCCACCACCACGTCCATGATCGCCGTTCTTCTCCAGGGTGCGGGCCTGGATCCGTCCTTCGCCATCGGGGCCAACGTCCCGTCGCTCGGAGTTAACGCGGCCCACGGCAGCACCAGTGTGTTCGTGGCCGAAGCGGACGAATCCGACGGGTCCTTTCTCAACTACCGCCCGCAGATCGCCGTGGTCACGAACGTCGAACCGGACCACCTGGACCATTACGGCACCGCCGAGGCGGTCTATGAATCGTTCGACCGTTTCACGGAGCTGCTGCCCGCTGACGGCGTGCTCGTGGCATGCGCGGACGACGCCGGGGCGCTGGCTCTGGCGCGGCGCACGAGACAGCGGGGCAACACCCGGGTGGTGCTGTACGGCACTTCCGACGACGCCGACTTGCGCCTCTTCGACGGTGGCCCCGGCAATGTCAGCATCGCGACGGCGGCAGGACAGGTTCCGCTTGCGCTCCAGGTCCCCGGACGCCACAACGCGCTCAATGCCGCCGCGGCAATGGCGGTGGCGCTCGAGCTGGGGGTAGGGGCGGCGAAGGCGGCCTCCGCCCTGGCAGGGTTCTCCGGCGCGTCACGCCGGTTCGAGTTCAAGGGTGAAGGCAGGGGAGTGCGGGTCTACGATGACTACGCCCACCATCCCACCGAGGTCCGCGCGGCCCTGGCCGCGGCGCGCTCCGTCGCCGGGGGCCACAAGGTGCACGTCCTCTTCCAGCCGCACCTGTTCTCCAGGACGAGGGAATTTGCCGAGGAGTTCGCCGATGCCCTCAACGCGGCTGACACCGCCCTGGTGCTGGACATCTATCCCGCGCGGGAGGATCCCATCCCCGGCGTGACCAGCGAACTCATCGCCACACACCTTGGGGCCGGAGGACGCCGGGTCGCAGGCGGTGCAGCAGCAGTCGAAGCCATGGACGCAGCCGCGCAGCCGGGCGACATCATCCTGACAGCGGGCGCCGGAGACGTGACCGCGTACGGGCCCCTCATCGTGGAGTCACTCAGTGGCTAGCACGCGCCGGCCCACCTACCGGCCCGTCAGCTCCGGAAACCGGGACAAAACGCCGGAAGCCAGTGGGGAGCAGCGGCCGGGCGTCATCTCCGCGTCCAAGAGCGCACCCGCTGACCCGTCGCATGACCACGGCCAGGAACGCCGCCCGGAGCCAGCGAAGCGGCAGCAGGGCACCAAAAAGCAGGGCACTAAACGGCAGGGCACCAAGCCCGGGCATGAGGCGTCCGGGAAGGGCACGGCAGCACCGCTGGCGGCTGCAAAGCGGCCGTGGGGAATGCGCACGCTTAGGCAGGCGGCTCCGGACGGCGCGGCGTCCGCGACAACCGGATCCGCCAGCGCCGAGGCTGACAACGTGCTTGCGTTCCCCGAGCCCAAGGGCAAACGGATCAGGCGGAACATCATTGTGGCCGCCTGCGTGGCGGCTGCACTTGTGGCGGGCCTGCTCCTGGCGGCCGTCTACTCCCCGGTGCTCGCGGTCAAGTCAGTGACGGTGAGCGGCACCAAGCTGCTCAAGGCCAAGCAGGTCCAGGCCGCCCTCAAGCCGCTTGAAGGCAAACCCCTGCCGCAAGTGAGCGATGAGGAAGTCAGCAGACTGCTGAAACCACTCGTCCAGATCAAGTCGGTAACCACGCAGGCGCACCCTCCTTCAGTCCTCGTGGTCCAGGTGCAGGAGCGCGTCCCCGTAGCGCTGGTGAAGCGGGGCCAGGAATACCTCCTGGTGGATGTGGACGGCGTGCGCCTCAGCACCACGGCCGATCCCGAAGCGGTGCAGCTGCCGGTGATTGACGGCGGAGCAGGCACCATCGGCAAGGACCTCTTCCAGGCCACCACAGCGGTCCTCGGTGCCCTGCCGCCAAGCGTGCTGGGCAGGCTGTCCAACGCTTCTGCAAAGTCCGTGGACGCGGTGGAGCTGAAGCTGGTAGACGGCCAGACGATCATCTGGGGCAACGCGGGGGAGCGGGAACTGAAGGCGCGGGTGCTGGAAGCCCTTCTCAAGGTTCCTGCAGACCCGGCCAATCCGGTCAATACTTACGACATCAGTGTGCCGCGGCACCCGGTGACGCGCTGATCCGCTCTATTTCGCGGTGATTAGTACGACACGCGGTGGTGGTCATTGAATGTACGAAGCATAGGAAATAGCGTCACAGACATGAGTTACTTGACATAACTATAACCTTCAACTCGAAGGTTAAGGTTCAAAGCTTCAAGCTCGACTCCATCAGTTTTCGCAATAGGACACGAACAAGGGACACGTAACGTGGCAGCTCCGCAGAATTACTTGGCCGTCATCAAGGTCGTCGGCATCGGCGGCGGTGGCGTGAACGCAGTCAACCGCATGATTGATGTGGGTCTCCGCGGTGTTGAATTCATCGCAATAAACACCGATGCCCAGGCCCTGCTGATGAGCGATGCCGACGTCAAACTCGACGTCGGACGCGAACTGACGCGCGGGCTTGGCGCAGGCGCCAACCCGGAGGTCGGCAAGCAGGCTGCCGAGGACCACGCCGACGAGATCGAGGAAGTGCTCCGTGGGGCCGACATGGTCTTCGTTACTGCGGGCGAAGGCGGCGGCACCGGAACGGGTGGCGCGCCCGTCGTGGCCCGTATCGCCCGCTCCCTCGGTGCACTGACCATCGGCGTCGTGACCCGTCCGTTCACATTTGAAGGCCGGCGCCGCGCGGGTTCCGCCGAGGCCGGCATTGACGCCCTGCGCGACGAAGTCGACACCTTGATCGTCATCCCGAACGACCGCCTGCTGTCCATCAGTGACCGCAACGTCTCGGTGCTGGATGCGTTCCGCTCCGCCGACCAGGTCCTGCTGTCCGGTGTCCAGGGCATCACCGACCTGATCACCACCCCCGGCCTGATCAACCTTGACTTCGCCGACGTGAAGTCTGTCATGCAGGGTGCCGGATCCGCCCTCATGGGTATCGGCTCGGCGCGCGGCGAGGACAGGGCCGTCAAGGCCGCCGAACTGGCCATTGCGTCGCCACTCCTTGAGGCCTCCATTGACGGCGCCCACGGCGTTCTGCTCTCGATCCAGGGCGGTTCGGACCTCGGCCTGTTCGAGATCAACGAGGCTGCCCGCCTGGTCCAGGAAGTGGCGCACCCCGAAGCCAACATCATCTTCGGCGCGGTGATCGACGACGCCCTCGGCGACGAAGCCCGCGTCACGGTGATTGCCGCCGGCTTCGACGACGTCAAGGCCACCTCTCCTTCCATGGACCAGCCGCAGTCCGCGCCCCAGCGCCCGGCGGTTCCGGCCACCGCGCCGTCGAACCAGGCGCCGTCGAACAACCATCAGGTCCACGTCCAGCCGGTGCACGCCGGAGTCGGAGCAGCAGGTCTGAGCAACTGGGGCCAGCAGCGTCCCTCTGCCGTTCCCGCTGACTCGGGGTTCGACGTCGACCTTCCGTCGGTTGTTGAGCCGGACCTCTCGGGCAGCCGCTCAGACGACCTGGATGTTCCGGACTTCCTGAAGTAGGCGCTGCCCGGACCGCAGTGCCGTCCGGGAGGTTCCTTGCTGTCGCTCTCCTGATTGTCGGTGTTTTTGATTGTTGTCGGTGTTCTGATTGTTTCTGTGGCGTGCTGAAGTCTTCCCCGGTGTGTCGGTGGCATTCACTGACACAGGTGCGGGCAACCTCGCACTGCATGTTGGCGATCATGGACCGTCGGTGATGCGGCGCCGGGAGGAACTGGATAAGGCGGCGGGCATCGCGCCCCGCCGGTTCCAGTACATGAACCAGGTTCATGGAAACGACGTGGCCGTCCTGGAGTCCGCCACCGCGGCACCCACGGCGGATGCCATGGTTTCCCGCAGGCTGCCGATGGCGGTCATGGTAGCCGACTGCATTCCCTTGGTGCTGGTTGGCGACTCCGGCGGCGCCGGCCCTGTGCTTGGCGTGGTTCACGCCGGGCGCCCGGGGCTGGCCTCGGGGGTCATTCCCGCTGCCGTGGACCAGCTTCGCGCCGCGGGGGCCAGGAACATCCGCGCCTGGCTCGGACCGTCAATCTGCGGGCGGTGCTACGAAGTGCCGGCCGAACTGCGCGAGGAGGTCGCCGCCGTCGCGCCTTCCGCCTGGTCGGCCACCACGTGGGGAACTCCCGCTCTGGATTTGCCCGCCGGCGCGGTGAGCCAACTCGAATCAGAGGGTGTGCTGGTTGAACACCGGGGACCCTGCACCTTGGAAACCGAAACGCTTTACTCCTATCGGAGGGACAGGAACTCGGGACGGTTCGCCGGCCTGGTGTGGACCCATGAGTGAGATGACGCCGGAAACGGACCCTCGGACAGCCCAGCTGGGGCAACGACTGACAGCCGTCAGGCAGCGGATCGCGGCGGCGGTGGCCGCCGCAGAGCGCACCGGCGACCCGCCACGCCTCATTGTGGTCTCCAAATTCCACCCCGCCGAGGACATCGCCCGGCTGGCCGGGCTTGGCGTGGCGGACTTCGGGGAGAACCGCGACCAGGAAGCGTCGGAAAAGGCGGCGTTGCTGAGCGGACTCGATGTCAGGTGGCATTTCGTGGGCCAGCTCCAAAGCAAAAAAGCCAAAACCGTGGTCCGGTACGCGCACGCCGTGCATTCCGTGGACCGTTCCCAGCTGGTGGAAGCGCTTGGCCGTGCGATGGCCGTGGAACAGGAGCGTTCAGGCCGGGGCAGCCTTGACTGCTTCATCCAGGTCAGCCTCGACGACGACGCCGAGGCGCACAGGGGCGGCGCCGCCCCCGCCGACGTGCCCCTCCTGGCCGATCAGCTGGAGGGAGCCGCCGGACTCCGGCTGGCAGGTGTGATGGCCGTGGCGCCGCTGGGGGCCGACCCGGACCGGGCCTTCGCGAAACTGTCCGGGATTTCAGCCCGGCTGAGGGCCGACCACCCGCATGCCACCGGGGTTTCTGCAGGCATGAGCCAGGACCTCGAAGCCGCCATCAGGTGCGGAGCGACACACCTCAGAATTGGTTCGGATATTCTCGGTTCGCGCCCGGCGGTGCGGTAGCGTCTGAGTATTGGAAGTGAATGGCGGGGATTCCAATGCTGTCGAGACTTTTTGGGCGGCCCGCTTACGGACACGATTAGGAGTCGACCATGGCCGGCGCTCTGCGCAAGACAATGATCTATCTTGGGCTCGCCGATGGCGAAGAACACTACGAGTCTGAGCTTTCCACCCAGCAAAAGGATGAGGACCACTCAATGGAGCCTGACCGCGAGGAACGCCGTGCTCCGGCACCCGTCCGCGAGGTCGTCCGTGAGGCGCCACCCGCCGCCGAAGAGGAATACCGCGCACCCGTGACACCTATTAAACGTGCGGCGTCGAGCCGCGAAGAGACCACCGGACTGCGGCAGATCACCACGATCCACCCGCGGTCCTACAATGACGCCAAGCTGATTGGTGAAAGCTTCCGGGACGGCATCCCCGTCATCATGAATGTCACCGACATGGGTGAGGCCGACGCGAAGCGCCTGGTGGATTTCTCTGCAGGACTCGTGTTTGGCCTGCGCGGAAGCATTGAGCGGGTCACCAACAAGGTCTTCCTGCTCTCGCCGTCATACATTGAGGTCATCGGCGATGACAAGAAGGCCAGCGAGACCACCGCCAGCTTCTTCAACCAAAGCTAAGCAGGCTATCCGGATGCCAGGCAGGGACACCTGCCTGGCATCCGTGCTGAAGTAGTATTTGTGCTGGAATAGCGGACAGCATCAACAGCCAAGACCTACAGGACGCCACGGCATCCGGAACGAACATGGAGATATGGGTTAGCTCATGGGATTAGTTTTCGGGCTTGTCTATATTGTCCTGCTGTTCGTCTTCGTCGCCCTGATCGTGCGGCTGGTGTTTGACTGGGTCCAGATGTTCGCGCGGGACTGGCGCCCGCGGGGCATGGCCCTCGTGGCGGCCCACGCCGTGTACTCGGTCACGGACCCTCCGCTGAAAGTCCTCCGCCGCGTCATCCCGCCTCTGAGGCTCGGCGGAGTCTCGCTTGACCTTGGCTTTCTGGTTTTGTTCATTGCCCTCAGCGTGGCAATGGCGATCACCAGGGGCCTCGCATAATTTCACAATAGCTTGCAGCGCAGCGGCGGTTCCTGACCCGATCGCCGTCCGCGCGGAAGAATCTCCGGTTTGACATCACAGTGTTGAATTAGAGGAACCAGACCATATTTAGGTACCGTAGTTTTGACGGCCGGAAGGCCTACTGACTAACTAGACCAACGAGGTGACCAGATGGCTTTGACGCCAGAAGACGTTGTCAACAAGCGCTTTCAGCCGACCAAGTTCCGCGAAGGCTACGACCAGGATGAAGTTGATGACTTCCTGGACGAAATCGTCGTTGAACTGCGCCGCCTGAACCAGGAAAACGACGAACTTCGCAAGAAGCTGTCCGAGGGCGGCACTGGAACTCCTGCCGCTTCCGCAGCTGTGGCACCTGTCGTCGAAAAGGTTCCCGCCCCCGCGAAGTCCGACAAGGACGAATCGCGTGCGAAGGCCGAGGCGGAAGCCAAGGCTGCCGAAGCTGCCAAGAAGAAGGAAGCCGAGCAGCCTGCAACCGTTGCGGCACAGGCTCCGGCCGCTGGTGGCAACGTCTCCGAATCGGCCGCAGGCCTGCTCGCCATGGCGCAGCAGATGCACGACCGCCACATTGCTGACGGCCAGGACCAGCGCGACAAGATCATTGCCGAAGCGCAGATCGAGGCCAGCAGCCTCGTCAACGATGCCCAGGAGAAGTCCCGCAAGATTCTCGGTGCCCTGGAGCAGCAGCGGTCGGTCCTCGAGCGCAAGGTGGAGCAGCTCCGCGGCTTCGAGCGCGACTACCGCTCACGCCTGAAGTCCTACATCGAAGGCCAGCTTCGTGACCTGGATGCCCGCGGCTCGGTCGCTGCGCCTGAGGTCGGCGAAAGCAGCGCTGCCGTTTAGCACGTATTCTGAAAGCCGGTGGCTGAGGATTCCTCGGCCACCGGCTTTTGTGATTAACAACGGTTCCCGAATGAAAGCACCATGACTGACGAACTTGCCGCTGACGCAGCGCACCCAGCCTCATTGCCACCGCGGCCCCGGCGCGCCGTGCTGCTCGCCCTGTTCGCCGGGCTTGCCCTCTTCGCGTACTTCTTCGATCAGCTCACCAAGCTGTGGGTCACCAGCACCATGGTCGAAGGCGAACGGATCCCGGTGCTGCCTCCGTTGCTGCACTGGTACTACATCCGGAATTCCGGTGCCGCCTTCTCCATCGGGGAGAACGTGACGTGGGTCTTCACCATCGTCATGGTGAGCGTCGCCGTCGCCATTTTGGTCCAGCTGCGCAGGCTCGGTTCGGCGTGGTGGGCCGTGGCACTTGGCCTCCTGTTCGGCGGGGCCCTGGGCAACCTGACGGACCGTCTGTTCCGCGAGCCGTCCTTCGCCATGGGCCACGTGGTCGACTTCATCCAGCTGCCTAATTTCGCGATCTTCAACATTGCCGACTCGGCCGTTGTGTCGTCGGTGGTCATCATCTGCCTGCTCACGCTGCGGGGCATCGCCCTGGACGGATCGCGCCACACTGCCGCTAAGCGGGACGGGGGCGCGGATGTCTGAACGCGTGGTGGTGCCCGAAGAGCTTGACGGCAGCCGGGTGGACGCCGGACTGGCCAAGCTGATCGGTGTATCACGGTCGCTCGCGGCCACATTGATCGCCGAGGGCAACGTCCTCAGCGGCGGCAAACCGGTGGGAAAGTCCGCCAAACTCGCGTCCGGCACCGTGCTGCACGTGACGGTCCCGGAGCGGCGGGATCCCCTGGAAGTCGTGGAGGAAGTTGTGGAAGGCCTGAAGATTCTGCTGGACGACGACGACTTTGTGGTCGTCGACAAGCCGGTAGGGGTCGCGGCCCACCCGTCTCCCGGCTGGGTGGGACCGACCGTCGTCGGTGGCCTGGCCGGTGCCGGCTACCGCATCTCCACCTCCGGTTCCGCCGAACGGGCCGGCATCGTCCACCGTCTCGACGTCGGAACGTCCGGCGTGATGGTGGTGGCCAAGACGGAGCCCGCCTACACCGCCCTCAAACGGGCTTTTAAGGAACGCACGGTGGACAAGGTCTACCATGCCGTGGTCCAGGGCCTTCCGGACCCGCTGCAGGGCACCATCGACGCGCCGATCGGCCGCCACCCCGGCCATGACTGGCGGTTCGCCGTCATCGAGGACGGCAGGCCGTCTGTCACGCACTACGAGGTCCTTGAGGCCTACGGGAAAGCCACCCTCGTGGAGGTGCACCTGGAAACGGGCAGGACGCACCAGATCCGGGTCCATTTCGCCGCGCTTCGGCACCCGTGCGCGGGCGACCTCACCTACGGCGCAGACCCGCGGCTTGCCGCGACGCTTGGGCTGACCCGGCAGTGGCTCCACGCCCGGCAGCTTGGCTTCGACCACCCCCGGACCGGGGAGCGCGTGACCGTGACCAGCGAATACCCCGAAGACCTGACCTATGCACTGCAGGTGCTGGAGTCCGGCGACGCCTGAGCCTTACCTCACAGCCACCGGCCGGCGCGGCCGGTCCGCGCGATTGTGTCGCTGCTCGGCACTAGAATGGTCCGGTGACTTCCAGCAACGACTCGTTTGTCCATCTCCACAACCACACCGAGTACTCGATGCTGGACGGTGCCGCCCGGCTCGGAGAGCTCTTTGATGAAACCGAGCGGCTTGGCATGCCCGCCCTGGCCACCACTGACCATGGCTATCTCTTCGGCGCCTTCGATTTCTGGAAGAGGGCCACGGACAAGGGCATTAGGCCCATTATCGGTGTCGAAGCTTATGTGACGCCCGGGACCGCCCGCGGTGACAAGAGCCGGGTCCGCTGGGGCGAGGAAAGCCAGCGCAAGGACGACGTCTCCGGCGGTGGTTCCTACACCCACATGACCCTGCTGAGCTACAACAACGTGGGCATGCGGAACCTGTTCCGTGCCTCGTCGATCGCCTCATTGGACTCGGTCTTCGGCAAATGGCCCCGGCTCGACCGTGAGTTGCTGAACACCTACTCGGAAGGGCTCATCGCCACCACCGGCTGCCCGTCCGGTGAGGTCCAGACAAGGCTCCGGCTGGGCCAGTACCGTGAAGCGCTTGAGGCTGCTGCAGAGTTCCGCGACATCTTCGGCGCGGAGAATTACTTCTGCGAGCTCATGGACCACGGCCTGGACATCGAACGGCGCGTCACCGGAGACCTCCTGCGCCTGGCCAAGGACCTGAACCTTCCGCTGGTGGCCACCAACGATCTGCACTACACGCACGAACATGATGCCAAAGCGCACGAGGCCCTGCTGGCCATCCAGTCAGGTTCCACCCTCCTGGAGCCGACCTACGACAACGGTGGCTCGCGCTTCGCCTTCTCGGGCAGCGGCTACTACCTGAAGTCACCGCAGGAAATGCGCGAACTGTTCCGCGACCACCCCGACGCGTGCGACAACACGCTCCTGATCGCCGAGCGCTGCGAAGTCTCGTTCAACACCGGCGCCAACTACATGCCCCGGTTCCCCTGCCCGGAGGGTGAGGACGAAACGTCCTGGCTGGTCAAGGAAGTCGACAAGGGACTCCAATACCGTTACCCCCAGGGCATCCCGGACAAGGTCCGCAAGCAGGCCGACTATGAACTGGAGGTCATCACCTCCATGGGCTTCCCGGGCTACTTCCTGGTGGTGGCCGACTTCATCAACTGGGCCAAGAACAACGGCATCCGGGTCGGTCCGGGACGTGGTTCGGGTGCCGGCTCCATGGTGGCGTACGCCATGCGAATCACCGACCTTGATCCGCTGCACCACGGCCTGATCTTCGAGCGCTTCCTCAACCCGGACCGCGTCTCCATGCCTGACTTCGACGTCGACTTCGATGATCGGCGCCGCTCCGAGGTGATCGACTACGTCACGCGGAAATACGGCGACGAACGTGTGGCGATGATCGTCACCTACGGCACCATCAAGACCAAACAGGCCCTCAAGGACTCCTCGCGCGTGCTGGGCTACCCGTTCAGCATGGGCGAGCAGCTGACCAAGGCGCTGCCGCCGGCCGTGATGGCCAAGGATATTCCGCTGGCCGACATCCAAAACAAGGACGCCAAGCGCTACAGCGAAGCCGGTGACTTCCGCCAACTGATCAGCACCGACCCCGAGGCCGCCAAGGTCTTTGAGACGGCACTGGGCATCGAGGGCCTGAAACGGCAATGGGGCGTGCACGCCGCCGGCGTCATCATGTCCTCGGACCCCATCATCGACGTGATTCCGGTCATGCGCCGCTTCCAGGACGGCCAGGTCATCACACAGTTCGACTATCCGACGTCCGAGGGCCTGGGCCTGATCAAGATGGACTTCCTCGGGCTGCGAAACCTGACGATCATTTCGGATGCCCTAGAAAACATCAAGATGAACCGCGGCATCGATCTGGACCTCGAGACCCTGGAGCTTGACGACACCGAGTCCTACGAGCTGCTCGCCCGGGGTGACACGCTGGGCGTGTTCCAGCTCGATGGCGGCCCCATGCGGTCGCTGCTCAAGCTCATGAAGCCTGACAACTTCGAAGACATCTCCGCCGTGCTGGCCCTCTACCGGCCAGGCCCCATGGGCGCCAACGCGCACACCGACTACGCCCTGCGCAAGAACAAAATCCAGGAGGTCATCCCGATCCACCCGGAGCTCGAGGAACCGCTCTCCGAAATCCTCGGTGGCACGTACGGCCTGATCGTGTACCAGGAGCAGGTCATGGCCGTGGCGCAGAAGCTCGCGGGCTACACCCTGGGCCAGGCCGACATCCTGCGCCGCGCCATGGGCAAGAAGAAGAAATCGGAACTGGACAAGCAGTTCGCCGGCTTCTCGCAGGGCATGCAGGACAACGGCTACTCCATGGCCGCAGTAAAGACGCTTTGGGACATCCTGCTGCCGTTCTCCGATTACGCCTTCAACAAGGCCCACTCGGCCGCCTATGGCGTGATCTCCTACTGGACGGCGTACCTGAAGGCGCACTATGCGCCGGAGTACATGGCAGCCCTGCTGACCAGCGTCGGCGACGACAAGGACAAGTCGGCGATCTACCTCAACGAATGCCGGCGCATGGGCATCACCGTGCTGCCGCCCGACGTCAATGAGTCAGCGCTGAACTTCACCCCTGTGGGCAATGACATCCGCTTCGGCATGGGCGCCATCCGCAACGTCGGCGTGAACGCCGTCGAAGCCATGGTGGCGGCGCGCGAAAAGGAAGGCGCCTACACGTCCTTCAAGGACTACCTCATGAAGGTCCCCGCGGTGGTCTGCAACAAGCGCACCATTGAATCCCTGATCAAAGCAGGCGCGTTCGACTCGCTGAACCACCACCGGCGTGCCCTGGCCATGATCCATGAGGAGGCCATCGACTCCGTCATCACGCTCAAGCGCAACGAGGCGATCGGTCAGTTCGACCTCTTCGCTGGTTTTGACGAAGCCGAGTCCGAGGCGTCTCTGAGCATTGAGATCCCCGACCTTCCCGAGTGGGAAAAGAAGGACAAGCTCTCCTTCGAACGCGACATGCTCGGCCTGTACGTCTCCGACCACCCGCTGCAGGGCCTCGAAGGGCTCCTGAGCCAGCACGCCGACCAGTCCATCACCTCGATCATCGCCGAAGACGGGCCGCATGACGGCGCGATCGTCACCATTTCGGGCATGATCACCTCGCTCAGCCGCAGGATCGCCAAGGCCAGCGGCAACGCCTACGCCAGGGCGGAGATTGAGGACCTCGGCGGTTCCATCGAAGTGATGTTCTTCGGCCAGGTGTACGGGCCCATCGCGTCGGTCCTCGCCGAGGACCTGATCGTGGTGGTCAAGGGCCGACTTCAACGGCGCGACGACGGCGCCGTCACCTTGAACTGCATGGAACTTTCCGTGCCGGACCTCAGCGAGGGCACTAACGGGCCCGTCGTGATCACGATGCCCACGCACAAGGCCACGGAAGCCGTGGTCACCGAACTGGGGGACGTGCTGCGCAACCACCGGGGAAACTCCGAGGTGCGGATCAACCTGCAGGGCGACGCCCGCGTAGAAGTCATGGGCTTGCCCGTGCACCTGCGGGTCAACCCCAACCCGTCCCTCTTCGGAGACCTCAAAGTGCTGCTCGGTCCTGCCTGCCTGGACGCCTAGGAGCTGCGTCCGGTCTCCCGGGCCCGGCGGCCGGGGCTAGATCTCGTAGTCCAGCGGCACGGGCTGCCCGTACGTTCCGGAATGGTAGAGCAGGGGTGAGCCGTCTTCGCCCACCTGGCCTTCCACCACTTCCACCACGACCACCGCGTTGTTCTCGAAGGAGAGCCGCATCTGGATCTTCCCGATCAGCCAGCCGGCGACGTCCTTGAGGATGGGCACCTCGTGGGAGCCCAGTGCCCAGTGATCGCCGGCGAAGCGCTCTTTGGTGCGGGCAAAACGGTCAGCCAGTTCCTGGTTTTCCAAGCCAAGCATGTGCACGCCGATGTACGTGGTGTTGGCGACCGCCGGCCATGAACTCGAACTGCGTGCCATGTTGAACGTGAAGCGCGGCGGCTTGGCCGACAGCGACGCCACGGAGGTGGCGGTGAAGCCGTACGGTACGCCGTTGAAGTTCACCGTGATGATGGCCACGCCAGCTGCATGACGGCGGAACATTTCCTTGAACGTGCCCTCGAAGGCGGCGTCATCTGAGGCCACTGTTATCGATCTCCCTGCTGCTGATCTGTTGGTTGTTGGGTTCCCACTACAAGAGTATTGGGCTTCCGGCGGGTTGCGTGATCCGCGTGCAATGAGGGCCTCTTTCCGCAATGCGGGCGAACATTTGTTAACGTTTGTTCATGACCCAGCCAGCAGCCGCACCTCCGGCCCGCCACCAGGAACAGGCGGACCACGCCCAGGAAAGCAGCTTCAGGGGCCGGAAACGCAACCGACGCAGTTGGCCGTGGGCGGCGGGAATCGCAGCGTCGGGAATACCTGCCGGCATCCTGTGGTGGCTGCTGGCGCCCGGCGGCCTGAACCTCGTTTCCGGGAATGCCGCGCTGGCATCCGGAACCAACACCGAGGTTTGGCTCCCGCGGGACCTTGTGCTGGCTGGACTCTTTCTCTTCGCCGGCTGCCTCGTCGCCGTGCTGCTGACCGGCCGGAAGGATGCAGGATCGCGCCGCATGCTGGCGGCGTCGGTGGCTGCCAGCGGCGCGGCTGCCCTCCTCGCCTGGCAGAGCGGGGTGCTTGCCGGTCTCTGGTTCGGAGGACCACAGGACACGTCAGCCAGCGCAAGCGTTGCATTTTCCTTGAGGTCCTACCCGGTTCTGCTCCTTTGGCCGGCGGCCGTTGCCGCCGGCTACTTCGCCATCGGCCTGCTCGGTTTCCTGCGTAAAATGGACCGGTGACCACTTCTCCGGACAGCTCCGTACGCCCGAATTACCCCGCCGTCGATTTCCGCACCGTTGACCTGCGGGGCCGCCAGCTCAGCCTCGCGGAGCTGAGGGAGGCTGTGCCGCGTGCCCGGCACCAGACGGTGGCAGATGCCGAGCAGAAGGTAACGGACATCATTTCAGCGGTCCGGCAGCGCGGCTTCGCTGCCCTGGCAGACTTTGCCCGGCGCTTTGACGGCGTGGAGCAGGCGCACCCGCGTGTTCCGGCAGAGGCGCTGAAATCCGCGCTGGACGGCCTGGAGCCGGCTGTTCGCTCGGCGCTGGAGGAATCCATCAGCCGTGCCCGGCGCTTTGCCGACGGACAGCGACCTGCCGACGTCGACGTTGCCCTCGGGGATGGTGCCGTCGTGAGCCAGAAATGGGTGCCGGTAGCACGGGTGGGACTGTACGTTCCGGGCGGCCTGGCCGTTTATCCGTCATCGGTCATCATGAACGTGGTTCCCGCGCAGGCAGCTGGTGTGGAATCCATCGCACTGGCTTCCCCGCCCCAGAAGGACTTCGGCGGTCTTCCACACCCCACGATCCTGGCGGCCGCGGCGCTGCTGGGCATCAGCGAGGTGTACGCGATTGGCGGGGCCCAGGCCATCGCCGCTTTTGCCTACGGAGTCCCGGGCGCCGAGGGTGAAGCAGCCTTGGAACCGGTGGACGTCGTCACCGGACCGGGAAACATTTTCGTTGCCACGGCCAAGCGTCTGGTCAAGGGGGTCGTGGGGATCGATTCCGAGGCGGGCACCACGGAGATCGCCATCCTGGCCGATGCGACGGCCCGGCCGGCGTTCGTTGCCGCGGACCTGATCAGCCAGGCTGAACACGATCCGAAGGCGGCCTCGGTCCTAATTACGGACTCCGAGCAGCTCGCCGCCGACGTGCGGGAGGAGCTTGAGCTCCAGGCCGCCACCACCAAGCACGGCGAGCGGGTACGTGAAGCACTGTCCGGCCCGCAGTCCGGCGTCGTCCTGGTGGACGACCTCGACCAGGGGATCGCCGCGTGCGATGCCTACGCGGCCGAGCACCTCGAAATCATGACGGCGGACGCTCCCGCCGTTGCCGCCCGGATCAGGAACGCCGGTGCCATTTTCGTTGGCGACTACAGTCCCGTGAGCCTCGGTGATTACTGCGCGGGGTCAAACCACGTCCTGCCCACCAGTGGAACGGCCGCTTTCTCATCGGGCCTGAACGTCACAACTTTCCTGCGCGCAATACAGGTCATCAATTACACCGAAGCCGCGCTGGAGCAGGTCAGCGGGCACATCGTCAGCCTGTCCGGGGCGGAGGACCTGCCTGCCCACGGCGACGCGGTCACCGCCCGGTTCAAATCAGGCAGCTGACCACTACATGTAGTAATTACAGGCTTGTTATTCAGCTGCATCTAGCCGTAAACTGGTTCGGGAGAAGCGTGGGGTGTCAGGCCCGGACCGCCACCGCGCGCCAGGGGAAGGAACGAACATGTACTGTCCGTTTTGCCGCAACCCCGATTCCCGCGTGGTGGACAGCCGCATGGCTGATGACGGTTCCGCGATCAGACGGCGGCGGCAATGCCCTGAGTGCGGCCGCCGGTTCACCACGGTCGAAACCACCAGCCTTTCCGTGATCAAGCGTTCCGGCGTCGGCGAACCCTTCAGCCGCAGCAAGGTTATTAACGGTGTCCGCAAAGCCTGCCAGGGCCGCCCCGTCAGCGAGGACGACCTCGCCTTGCTGGCGCAGGAGGTCGAGGAGAACATCAGGGCTTCCGGGGCCGCGGAAATCGATGCCCACGAGGTCGGCCTGATAATTCTTGGTCCGCTGCAGAAGCTGGACAAGGTGGCGTACCTTCGYTTCGCCAGCGTGTACCAGGCCTTTGAATCGCTGGAGGACTTCGAATCCGCCATCGCGCTGCTGCGCCACGAGGGCGAAGTCGAAGCCAAGCGCTCCGAAGGCAAGAGCTCCGAAAAGAGCCCGCTCTAGACTCCGGTGGCGGCAGCGGAGGGGAAGCCGCAGCCGCCACCGGCTCCAGTGAAACGCATAAGGCGGCAGACATTGTGTCTGCCGCCTTCTGCGTGCCTTGGCCGGAGTGGGTCCCTCCGCCACAGCTAATTATTTTGCCAGCTCGTGCTTCACTGCAATTTCAAGGGCCGCGCCCACAATGCCGGCCTCGTTCTTCAGCTCGGCGGGAACGATCGGGGTGCGCAGCCGCATGTGCGGCAGGTACTCGTCCGCGCGCTTGGAGATGCCGCCGCCGACGATAAACAGTTCGGGGGAGAAAAGGAACTCCACGTGCGAGAAATATCGCTGCAGGAGGACGCTGTACTCCTCCCAGCTGAGGCCGTCACGCTCACGCGCCACGGCTGACGCCTTGCTTTCGGCGTCATAGCCATCGATCTCCAGGTGGCCCAGTTCGGCGTTGGGAACCAGGTGTCCGTTGAAGATGAAGGCGGATCCGATGCCCGTACCGAGCGTGATCACGAGGACCGTGCCGCCGATTCCCGCACCGGCACCATAGCGGGCCTCCGCCAGGCCGGCGGCGTCGGCGTCGTTAATAACCTCCACCGGACGGCCAAGCCGCGCGGTGAGCAGCGCATCGATGTCGGTATTGATCCAGCTCTTGTCCACGTTGGCGGCGGAATGAACCACCCCGTGCTGGATGATGCCGGGGAAGGTCACTCCTACTGGGCTGTCTGCCTCCGGTGCGTCAGGGCGCGCGGACAATTCCTCGACCACCTGCGCCACCACCTCCACTACCGCTGCGGGCGTCGCCGGCTGGGGCGTTGCCAGGCGGAAGCGGTCGCCGATCAGCTTGCCCTTCTTCAGGTCGACGATGCCGCCCTTGATTCCGGTGCCGCCGATGTCGATGCCGATCAGCGGGGCGTGCTTGCGGGTCTTTTCGTCCTTCTTGGCCAATGGGATTCCGTTCGTGGCTGGGTTTGGGCTCGGGCAGGGCAAGGGTCGCTTGCCGGGAGAGTCAGGGGGACGCTACAGGCGGCGTCAGGGAAGGGTGAGGATTTCGGCGCCGGTTTCGGTGACAAGGAGCGTATGTTCGAATTGTGCGGTGCGCTTGTGGTCCCGCGTCACTACTGTCCAATCGTCGGGCCACATGTCCCATTCAATGGTGCCCAGCGTGAGCATGGGCTCAATGGTGAAGACCATGCCTGTTTCAATGACCGTGTTGTAGGCGGGCGCGGCGTCGTAGTGCGGAATGATCAGGCCGGTGTGGAAGGCCTCGCCCACGCCGTGGCCGGTGAAGTCACGGACCACACCATAGCCGAAGCGCTTGGCGTAAGACTCGATGGCGCGGCCGATCACATTGATCTGGCGCCCGGGAGCGACTGCCTTGATGGCGCGGTTCAGCGATTCCCTGGTCCGCTCCACGAGCAGGCGGGATTCCTCGTCCACGTCCCCGACGAGGAAGGTGTGGTTCGTGTCGCCGTGCACGCCGCCAATAAAGGCCGTGATGTCGATGTTGAGGATGTCGCCGTCCTGGACCACGGTGCTGTCCGGAATGCCGTGGCAGATCACTTCGTTCAGTGACGAGCAGAGGGATTTCGGGAAGCCGCGGTACCCGAGCGTGGACGGGTAGGCGTCATGGTCGAGCAGGAATTCGTGGCCGATGCGGTCCAGTTCATCCGTGGTGACGCCAGGCACGATGTGCTTTCCCACCTCCACGATGGCCTGCGCTGCTATCCTGCCCGCAACGCGGATCTTCTCGATGGTTTCAGCGGACTTCACTTCGGAGCCGGTGAATTTGGCCGGAGCGGGCTTGCCGACATACTCGGGCCGCGGGATGGACGCGGGGACTGGCCGCTGCGGGCTGATCGATCCCGGGGTGAGCGTGCCGGTGGGTGCGGTCGAGGCTAAGGAAGGCATAGATTGATCATATAAGGCAGCGCAGATTGCCATGTAAATTTTGTGCGGCCACCGGCCCCGGTTGCGGTTTACGTTACGTGGATCACGCCGGCGGGGCCGGCTGTCAACCGGAAGCGAGGAACGTCGATGCCCGAGTACTGGTACAACGTGAAGACCCATGAGGTGGAAGAGGACGCGATGTCGGACTGGACCCAGCTCATCGGCCCCTACAAGACCAGGGAAGAGGCCGAACACGCGATGGAGAAGGTCCACGCCCGCAACGAGGCCTGGGAAAAAGGCGACGAGGACTGATGCCCGCGAGGACTGAACCTCCGGAGGGACAGATCCTTTAGAACGAGTGCTCCGGGCCCGGGAAATGGCCTGACCGGACGTCGTCGCCGTAAGCCTTGGCCGCATCGCCGAGGGTGGTGCGCAGGTCGGCATACTGCTTGACGAACTTGGCCATTTTGCCGCCGCGGAGCCCTGCCATGTCCTGCCAGACGAGGACCTGGCCGGTGGTGACGTTCCCGGCGCCGATTCCGATTGTTGGCACCTGGACCGCCGCGTCCACTGCTGCCGCTGTCTCCGCCGGGACCATTTCCATGAGCACGCAGAACGCCCCGGCGTCGGCCAAGGCCACGGCATCGTCGATCAGCCGCTGCGCATCGTCGCCGCGGCCCTGCACGCGGTAGCCGCCCAGGGAGTGCTCACTCTGCGGCGTGAAGCCGATGTGAGCCATCACCGGGATGCCGGCCTGGACCATGGCCCGGACAGTTTCGGCGTAGAACTTGCCGCCTTCGATCTTGACGGCGTGCGCCAGGCCCTCCTTCAGAAACCGGACGCCGGTGGCCACTCCCTGCTGGGGGGAAACCTCATAACTGCCGAAAGGCAGGTCCGCCACCACCAGGGCCCGCTTTGCCGAACGCGCGACGGCGCGGCACAGCGGCAGCAGCTCATCAACGGTCACCGGGAGGCTGGTCTCGTTGCCGAAAACGTTGTTCGACGCTGAATCGCCCACGAGCAGGACCTCGATACCTGCCTGGTCGAAGATCTCCGCCGTGTACTGCTCGTAAGCCGTGAGCATTGCGAAGCGCTCCCCTTTAACCTTCGCCTGCTGAAGGTGGTGCGTGCGGATTCTTGGCACAGCCTTTTTGGTGGATTCCGACGACGGCGCTGCGGCCGCCGCGGGACCGTTGCCGTACGGGGCGGGTACTTCAGCGGACATGCTTGCGTCGGGACTGCTGCTTGGGGCCATATGCTAGAGCGTAAACCGAGACCCAACGTCCTAGCTACCGGGCAGCGACGGCCTCCGGGTGATTCCCGTCACAAGCTGTCGCTTGGCGGTGCCCGGCCGGCCCCTTTCAGGCGCTTCAGGCCACCCCTTGTGTTAACGCTGTGTTACGCGGAGCACCTGCGCCAACATCAGGCGTGAATGCTTAGTAAAGTGATTCGTGAGCTGCCGGCGGCTTGGTTAGTGATGGGCCGCGGCGTGAACGTTGACCCGGAGAAGAGGCCTCATGGACCGCCAGCAAGAGTTTGTCCTGCGCACGATCGAAGAGCGTGACGTGCGGTTCGTACGTCTCTGGTTCACCGACGTCGTGGGTTCACTCAAATCGGTGGCACTGGCGCCGGCCGAAGTTGAGGGTGCTTTCGAAGAGGGCCTGGGCTTCGACGGTTCGTCGATCGAAGGCCTGGCCCGGGTATTCGAATCCGACATGCTGGCCCAGCCGGACCCCGCCACCTTCCAGATCCTGCCGTGGCGCGGCGAAACCGAGCAGACGTCCAGGATGTTCTGCGACATCCTGACCCCTGACGGCGAACCCTCCGCTGCGGACCCCCGCAACGTCCTCAAGCGCACCCTGGCCAAGGCCGCCGATATGGGGTTCACGTGCTACACGCACCCGGAAATTGAGTTCTACCTCCTGAAGTCCCAGGAGCCGGGTCCGGACGGCTCCCCGGTGCCTGTGGATGAAGGCGGATACTTCGACCACGTGCCCGGGGGCGTGGCACAGGACTTCCGGCGCACGGCCGTGACCATGCTCGAATCGGTGGGCATCTCCGTGGAGTTCAGCCATCACGAGGCCGGACCGGGACAGAACGAAATCGATCTCCGTTACGCGGATGCCCTCCAGACGGCGGACAACATCATGACGTTCCGCACCGTCATCAAGGAAGTGGCGCTCCAGCAGGGCACCTACGCCACGTTCATGCCCAAGCCGTTCACGGCGCACCCGGGCTCGGGCATGCACACTCACTTTTCGCTGTTTGAGGGTGACGCGAACGCCTTCTACGAGGCGGGCTCCGAGTTCCAGCTCTCCGAAACGGCCCGCCAGTTCATCGCCGGCATCCTCAAGCACGCCCCGGAACTCACGGCGGTAACCAATCAGTTCGTGAACTCCTACAAGCGTCTTTGGGGCGGGGGAGAGGCGCCCAGCTACTTGAGCTGGGGCCACAACAACCGCTCCGCCCTGGTGCGTGTTCCCCTGTACAAGCCGGGCAAGGGCCAGTCGGCCAGGATCGAATACCGCGGCATCGACTCGGCGGCCAACCCGTACCTCGCGTACGCGGTCCTGCTGGGCGCTGGGCTTAAGGGAATCGAGGAGGGCTACCAGCTCCCCGCGGCGGCCGAAGACGACATCTGGTCGCTGAGTTCGGCCGAGCGCCGGGCCATGGGCCACGACCCCCTGCCTGCCAGCCTGCACGACGCCATCCGTACCATGGAAGACTCCGAACTCATGCCCCTGATCCTTGGCGAGCAGGTGTTCGAGCACTTCCTGCGCAACAAGCGGGCCGAATGGCAGGACTACCGGCTGCAGGTGACGCCCTATGAGCTGCAGCGCAACCTGGGCATCCTTTAGGACTGCGCGGTGAGCCTGGCCCGCCGCCTCATTTCGGCCGGCTTCAGCGACCTGGAGAAGGGCGAGAGGTTCCTCGCTGCCCCTGAACTGGAGGGCATCGACCAGGACGTGCTGTTCGCCGGCCTGCAGCTGGCCGCGAGTCCGGACGCCGCGCTGCAGTCGCTGGTCCGGCTGATCGAAAAACACCCAGACCTGAAGAAGCTGGCAGCGGCGGACACCGACACGAGCGAGCCGCTGTACCGCGTCCTGGGTGCCAGCGAGGCGCTCGGTGAGTTCCTCATCCGCCATCCCGAACATCTCGATGCCTTCAATGTGACTGCGAGCCCCGAGCCGGTCCAGGCGGAGCCAGCCGAATTGCGCAACCACTTGCTGAGGTCGGTGCGCGCCGACCCGAAGGCCGCCCGTCCGGTCGCGGGAATCACTGGCCCGGAGGCCTACGAGGCCCTGCGAGCCGCATACCGGCGGGGCGTGGTTGACCTGGCAGTCAAAGACCTCTGCGCCGCTGATCCGCTCGACTTCATGCCGGCCGTGGGCGCCGAACTTGCCGATCTGGCCGGCGCCGCCATCGAAGCGGCCCTGGCTGTCGCCAGGGCTGAAGCGGCGTCGCAGTTCGATCCTGAGGAGGTCGCCGACGTCGCCCTTGCCGTGATCGGCATGGGCAAGTGCGGCGCCCGCGAACTGAACTACATCTCCGACGTCGATGTCATCTACGTGGTCGAGGCCGGGCAACCGGATGACGCCAGGGCCAACACCATCGGCACGGCACTGGCCGCTGGCATCTCCCGCGCCATTTCGTCTCCCGCGCGCGAGCCCGGCCTGTGGGAAGTGGACGCCAACCTCCGCCCCGAGGGCAAGTCGGGACCCCTGGTCCGCACGCTTGACTCGCACCGGAGCTACTACGCGCGGTGGGCCGAGAGCTGGGAATTCCAGGCGCTCCTCAAGGCCCGGACGATCGCCGGTGACGCCGATCTGGGCACGCGGTACGAAGACGCAGTTTCACCCCTCGTGTGGACCTCCGCGAACCGGGAAGGGTTCGTCGAATCGGTGCAGGCCATGCGGCGCCGGGTGACGGAGCATATTCCCGCGGCGGAGGAGCAGCGCCAGATCAAGCTCGGCAGGGGCGGGCTGAGGGACGTCGAATTCACGGTGCAGCTCCTGCAGCTCGTGCACGGCAAAGCCGATGAAACGCTGCGGCGCCGCGACACGACGTCGGCAATCGCGGCCTTGTCCGCGGGCGGCTATATCGGCCGGGCTGACGCGGCCGCGTTTGACCACGCCTACCGCTACCTGCGGCTGCTCGAACACCGCATCCAGCTGTTCCAGCTCCGCCGGACGCATCTGATGCCCGTCAAGGAATCCTCGCAGCGCGCCCTCGCCAAGGCTGTGCTGGGCCCGTTCTCCACCGACCGGCCGCACCCGGACGCGCTCATGGCGGCCTGGCAGAAGACCAAACGCTCCGTCCGGGAGCTTCACGACCGGATCTTCTACCGCCCGCTGCTGAACACGGCAGCCAAGTTGAGCAGTGAAGATGCCCGCCTGACCCCGGAAGCAGCACAGGGCCGGCTCGCGGCGCTCGGCTACCGCGATCCGCAGGGCGCCATGCGGCATATTGAGGCCCTGACGGCGGGCGTCAGCCGGCGGGCCGCCCTGCAGCGGCAGCTGCTCCCCATCCTTTTGGGCTGGCTCGCGGAAGGCGTGGATCCCGACGCCGGACTGCTCGCCTTCCGCAGGGTCAGCGAGGCCCTTGGCACCACTCACTGGTATCTCGGCATGTTGCGGGACTCCGCCGCGGCAGCCGAACGGCTCTGCCACATGCTGTCCAACTCGCGGCTCATCGCCGACCTGCTGGAAGTGTCACCGGAGTCCGTTGCCTGGCTGGGGACGGACAAGGAGCTGGCACCGCTCAGCTTTGAGGCCCAGTGGCAGGAAATCACGTCCAAAATGTCCCGGCACGCGGAGCCGGAGAGCGCCATGCGGCTCATCCGGCTGATCCGCCGCCGGGAGATACTGCGCATCGCGGTGGCCGACAGCTCCGGGCTGCTCGCACAGGACCAGGTGGGTGAAGCCCTCGCCGAAACGGACAGGGCGGCCATCCTCGGGGCCCTGCGGGTGGCCGAAAACATCGTGTCCGCGTCCGGTCCCCTGAAGACCTCGGTCCTGGTGGTAGCCATGGGCAGACAGGGCGGCCGGGAGATCGGCTACGGCTCCGACGCGGATGTCATGTATGTGCACCGGGCGCTGCCTGGGGCCGCGGATGATGAAGCGCAGCAGCAGGCAGCGAAGATTGTGGGCCACCTCTCGAGCCTGCTGACGCAGCCCCTCAGACCCGCCATCATGGCTGAACGTGTACTGGCGGTCGACGCCGACCTGCGCCCGGAGGGCAAAAGCGGCGCGATGGTGAGGTCGCTGGACTCTTACGCCGAGTACTACCGCAGATGGTCCCTGGTCTGGGAAGCCCAGGCCCTCCTGCGCGCCCGGCCCATCGCGGGGGACGACCAGCTCGCGGATGATTTCCTTAAGCTGATCAATCCGATCCGGTACCCGGCGGCGCTGTCCGAGGCCGACGTCCGGGAGATCAGGCGGGTCAAGGCCAGGGTGGAATCAGAGCGGCTGCCGCGTGGCGCCGACCCTGCCCGTCACCTCAAGCTCGGCAGGGGCGGACTCAGCGACGTCGAATGGCTGGTGCAACTGCTCCAGCTCGAGCATGCCGGCCGGCATCCCGAGCTGCGCACCACGTCCACGCTCAGGGCGCTGGAGGTAGCGGCTTCGCTGGAACTCCTCGACGCCGAAGACGCCGGGCTGCTCGCGGAGGCTTGGCGGCTTGCCAGCCGAATCCGCTCCGCCAACGTGATCTGGACCGGCCGTGCTTCGGACCTTTTGCCCTCGTCCCGGCGTGACTTGGAAGCGGTGGCCCGCTGGTGCGGTTATGAGGAGGGGATGGCCACCGCCTTTGAGGAGGACTACCTTCGGGTCAGCCGGCGCGCGAGGGGCGTCTTCGAGAAGGTCTTCTACGGTCAATAGGACGCCAAAGGACGCCGGGAGCCCGAGCCGGCCAAGGGCTGACACGGAGGGGGCCAACTGCTAGCTTGGGCCCATGGCTACCCAAATCTATGTAAATCTTCCCGTCAAAAATCTCGATAAAGCGGTGGAGTTTTTTACGGCGCTCGGGTTCTCCTTCAACCCGGACTTCACCGACGAGAACGCCACGTGCATGATCATCAACGACGACGCCTACGTCATGCTCCTCGTGGAGGGTTTCTTCAAGACCTTCACCTCCAAGGACATCGTGGACTCGACCGGCAGCACCGAAGCGATCATGGCCTTCTCTGTCGACAGCCGCGAGGGCGTGGATGACATGTACCGGAAGGCAATCGCCGCCGGCGGCAAGGAGTCCCAGCCGGTCCAGGACTACGGCTTCATGTACAGCCACAGCTTCCAGGACCTCGACGGCCACCTGTGGGAGGTCATGTGGATGGACCCCGCGGGCCCGCCCGCCGACTCCGGCGAGACTGCCGCGCCGCAATAAGGGCAGCAGGCCGACGACGGCGGCGGTTCCGTCGCGCGTCCCGCCTGCCGTCAGTTCGTGGGTAGGCTCGGACTATGCTTCCCGACGTTTGGCTGATATCCCTCAGGGACCTTGATGAAGATGCCCGTTCCATCCACCTTGGCGAAGTGGCCGGGATGGAACTGGGCCCCGGCCAGGATGACTTTGTCGGCGATCCGCTGCGGATGATGCTCGTTGGCCTGGAGGAAGACTCGCGCCGTCCCTATGTCATCGAAGCAGGCGGCGAGGCTGTGGGCGTGCTGACACTCCAGTCCGGTGCCGCGCGGCTGGCGGGGTGGCCGGACGACGAGTCCGTGTGGCTGCTCCGGGGATTCCTGATAGACCGGCGACGGCAGGGCGGGGGACTGGGCCCGTCAGCCGCTGCCGCAGCCGTGGCGGCTGCCGCTAAACTGACGGCCAGGCTGGGGGGCGGCCAGACCGGCGTCGTGCTTTCAGTCAATGAGCGCAACGGTGCAGGCCTCGCCGCCTATCTGAAGGCAGGCTTCGAGGACCGGGGCCGTTACCTGGGCGGCGAGGCCGGTCCGCAGCGGACCATGTTCGCGGCCTTCTGATTCAGCACCCGGCTTTGAGTCTCGTCGGGCCGTTGCGCTGGCCCGAGTGCGTGCTTACGCTGTGTCTTGGCAGCGCTCTTCAACCTTGTTGGGGGGAAGGCAGTGTGACCATCACGGAGTGCGGAAATGGAACTCGGCGACCCGGAAGGCGAACCAGGCAGGCAGGGCCCGGCCGCATCCCCGGAAGAACCGGGCAGCGGCTTGCGAACCACGGTGGGCCAGGACACGGAGCATGCCCGGGCGCAGGTGAAAAGCAGCCGCGCCAGGAAGCACAGAAGGGTCGAGCTGCTGCTCATCGGGGCCGGTGTGGCTGCCACCCTCATCGCAGCGGCGTACCAGTACTTCGGCATCAGGAGCACACTGGAAAGCAGTACGGCCGCGTCTTTGTATGCCCAGCAGCAGGAGATCGACAAGATTTTCGTGGAGAATGTGGACCTTCAGCCGTACTTTTGGCGCCGCCAGGAACTGCCTGATCCTGCGGCCACCCAGGATCCTGCGGCCAGGCGGGAGGCACAGCAACTGGCCGCCAGGTCTGAAGCCACGGCCCACCGGATACTGGATCACTTTGCCCACTTGAAGTACCAGATGGGCACGCAGGCCTTCACCTCTGAAAGGGCAGACTGGGAGGCTTATATCAGGCGAAGTTTCGCGGAATCGCTCATCCTGTGCCGCGCCCTGTCCGCAGACAAGGAGGCGTTCGGGGGTGCCGGACCCGATTCACTCTGGGGACTTTACGCGGAGGAGCCCTGCCGGGGACTGTGATACTCGGGGGCCCGAACACACCGCGGGAGTACAGCCGGCAACGGCAAGGGCGGCCACCGGTTTCGTAACCGATGGCCGCCCCTGCGGTGCCAGGAGTCCCGTGGACTCACTGCTCACTGCACCCGGTATGTCCCGGGGGTGGGATTAGACGCCGTAGTAGAGCTCGAACTCGTAGGGGTTCGGGCGCAGCGACAGCGGGCGGATCTCGTTCTCGTACTTGTACTCGATCCAGGTGTCGATCAGGTCCTGGGTGAACACGCCGCCGGCCTGCAGGAACTCGTTGTCCTCGGCCAGTGCGTCCAGGGCCTCTTCAAGCGTGCCCGGAGCCTTGGGGATGTCCTTGGCCTCCTCGGCGGGGAGCTCGTAGAGGTCCTTGTCGATCGGAGCCGGGGGCTCGATGCGGTTGCGGATGCCGTCAATGCCGGCCATCAGCTGGGCAGCGAAGGCCAGGTACGGGTTGGAGGAGGGGTCCGGAGCGCGGAACTCGATGCGCTTGGCCTTCGGGTTGGAGCCCGTGATCGGGATACGGATACCTGCGGAGCGGTTGCCCTGCGAGTAAACCATGTTGACCGGAGCCTCGAAGCCCTTGACCAGGCGGCGGTAGGAGTTGACCGTCGGGTTGGTGAATGCCAGGACAGCCGAGGAGTGCTTCAGCAGGCCGCCGATGTACCAGCGGGCCATGTCAGACAGGCCGGCGTAGCCCTTTTCGTCGTAGAAGAGCGGCTCGCTGCCGTTCCACAGCGACTGGTGGCAGTGCATGCCCGAGCCGTTGTCACCGAAGACGGGCTTCGGCATGAAGGTGACCGACTTGCCCCAGGCATCGGCGGTGTTCTTGATGACGTACTTGAACTTCTGCAGGTCATCAGCCGCGTGGGTCAGCGTGGTGAACTTGTAGTTGATTTCAGCCTGGCCGGCGGAACCCACCTCGTGGTGGCTGCGCTCGACCTCAAGGCCGGCTTCGTCCAGGGCAACGCACATGGCGTCGCGCAGGTCGGCCTGCTTGTCGGTGGGGGAAACCGGGAAGTAGCCGCCCTTGACGGGGGTCTTGTAGCCGAGGTTTCCGCCTTCTTCTTCGCGGCCGGTGTTCCAGTGCGCTTCTTCGGAGTCGATCTTGTAGAAGCTGCCCTGCGGGGAGGACTGGTACTGGACGTTGTCGAAGACGAAGAACTCGGCTTCGGGGGCGAAGAACGCGGTGTCTGCAATGCCGGTAGACGCGAGGTAGGCCTCAGCCTTCTCGGCTACGCCACGGGGGTCGCGGTGGTATGGGTCACCGGTGCGGGGGTTCACGATGGAGAAGTTCAGCGCCAGGGTCTTCTCCATGCGGAACGTGTCCAGGAACGCAGTGGTGACATCCGGGATGAGCTGCATGTCGGACTCTGCAATGCCCTGGAAACCGCGGATGGAGGATCCGTCGAAGAGCTGGCCGTTGACGAAGAAATCAGCGTCCACGCTCTTGGCCGGCACGTTGAAGTGCTGCTGTACGCCAGGAAGATCGGTGAAGCGGATATCGACGAATTTAATATCTTCGTCCTTGATGAACTTGAGGACTTCGTCCGCAGTCTTGAACATCTATGCTCCTTACGCATATTTAATAACTGGCTGGAAATCCAATGTGGTCCAGCGCAATCGTGGTCCAGCGCAGTCCGACAGCGCGAAAACACAAAAGTGCCCCGCTCCCAGATCGCTAGCAACTGTTACCACCCTAGGGACACGGGATTTCCCGGCCGTGTCCGCTTTGTTTCCGGCACGTTACAGAACCGCTTGATATGTAAACGCTATACGGTGTCCACACTGTGGTCTATCCGCATCCACACTCTGGGCGGTTATTGGCCGGGCGACACCCCGGTAAACTTGGACAGTGGTAGATCGAAGAGACATTGGCTCCTGGCTCAGCGGGCCGGACACATCCGGCATTTCCCAGTACCCGGGGGAGCGCCTCGGGCTGCCGGAGTCGGGTCCGGGGTCCGTCGCGCGGGCCGGGCGGAGAATCCTGGCAATCACCATTGACTGGACCATCGCGCTGCTGATCAGCAACTTCTTTTTTGCCGGCAACTCATGGGCCACACTGGCCGTCTTTGCCGCGGAACAGATCCTGCTGATCGGAACCCTTGGCTACAGCATTGGCCACCGCGCACTGGGAATCCAGGTGGTACGGCTCGGCGGCTCGCCCGCAGGACCGCTGGCGGCCCTTGTCCGTACCTTGCTGCTTTGCCTGGTGGTTCCCGCGGTCATCTTCGATCCGGACCAGCGCGGCCTCCACGACAAGGCCATGGGGACTGTGCTCCTCCGCATGTAGACGGTCCGAAGCCAGCTAGACGTCCGCGGTTTCTTCTGCAGCCGGCTCCCGGAGCCGGCTGCCCTGGGCCGTCGCCCTCGCGGCCGTCGCAAGGTAACCTCGGCGACCCGCCCATTGTTCAAAAAGAACCGTGGTGAAAGGCAAGACGGCCGAAAAGCCGGCGAAAAGCGCTACGAAGAATGGCCAGCGCTGCATGCGCCACAGGAAGAGGGCGCAAACGCCGTAGGCGATAAAAAGTCCGCCGTGAACCGGCCCGGCAATTTCCACGCCCAGTTCGCTGCTTTTGGCGATCCACTTGAGGTACATGCCTGTCAGCAGGGCCGCCCAGCTGAATGCCTCGGCGACGGCCAGTATCCGAAAGATGCGGATGACGGTGTTTCTTGACGGTGGATTCACAAGCTCTCCGGCCTCACGTGGTATCTCGGTATTTCGGACAAATGAAAACGCCCCGGCTGCCGGAGGGAAGTCCGGCCGCCGGGGCGGATCAGGAAAATGCTAGCGGCCGCGCTGGGGGCGGGCCTTGTAGGGATCGATGCCCTTGGGAATGGGGAGCCTCGTGCCCAGGGACGAGATGCGCTTTGAAACGGCGCTGACCTCGATCTTGGTCAGTTCGTTGTTCAGTTTGTTCATCTTCTTCGCGACCTGGCTGATGGGGACCTGGCCCTCGCCGCGGCCGCTCTCGATCACATGGATGGTGACGTTGGGCAGAATCCGGGCCAGCTTCTTGCGCTCCGCATCCAGGAGTGGCTTCACCCGGTGGGTCGGGCCTTCGCTGACGAGCACGACGCCGGGTCGGCCGATGGCGCGGAAGACGGCGTCCTGGGTCCGCGGGTTAACGGCCACGGGCTGCTCCTCGGTGATCCAGCCGCGCTTCAGCGTGCTGAGTGCAGCGCCGGATGCACCGGGCTGATTCTCGATCTGGGCGAAAGCCGCACGTTCGGCGCGCCGCGACAGGATGAAGGTAGCCGCGAGCAGACCCAGCGGGATGCCGATAATCAGGCCGGTAACCCAGTTTTCCAGCACCAGGCCAATGATGAGGCTGATGGCGACAACGCCCAGGAACGCCAGCAGCATGAGCCACGGAACCATCGGATCGTGGCGGCGGGTCATGTTGAAGACTTCGCTTATCTGCTTGAGCCGGTTGGGCTTCTGGGCCTTCGCCTCTTTCGGCTTGCGCGCGAAGAGGGCACGCTTGCGGGCAACAGGAGCCGGAGTGTCGTTACTGGAATCAGGGGATTTCGCCATAGTGCCTTAATTCTACGTGATTTACGACAAAGGGCCGGACGCCGGAAGCTCCGGTGTCCGGCCCTTTGCCGCAGGGAGACGGCTGGTGCTAGGAGTGCGCTGCGAGCAGCGAGCTGGCTTCCTGGCGGGTGCTGCCGGAGCTTTCGATGTGTGCCAGTTCGGCGGGGATTTCCCAGCCTTTCTTGCGCATCGCGGTGGCCCAGAGCCGGCCGGCACGGTAGGAGGACCGGACGAGGGGTCCGGACATGACGCCGAGGAAGCCGATCTCGTCCGCTTCCTGCTGGAGGTCCACGAATTCCTGTGGCTTGACCCAGCGGAGCGGTCCACCGGGAGGTGCCGCTCGGACGGGCGCA
>NZ_JBFTZQ010000014.1:0-105363 GCF_056406715.1 Arthrobacter sp. P1_B11 | reverse complement strand
ACCACCGCATGAGCGGTCACTATGACGTTTTTGAAAGGTACAAACAATGCTTCTGCTCTTTGGTCTCAAAACCGTCCTGCGCTCCTTGCCGGGCCGGGTTGCCACCTGCCAGTCCTGCGGGCTCTCCGTCCACCACCACCTCGAAGAACGCGCCACCAAATTCACGCTGTTCTTCATACCCCTCTTCACCACGTCCAGGTCCTACCGCATCACCCGCTCGAACTGCGGACAGATGTCAACGATCAACTCCCGCCAGAAAAACGCGCTGACCCGCTGACAGCGGAAGCACCAGTCCGGAATTGCTGGCTATCGGTGGCCAACCACACGTGTGAGAAGGGTCAGCGACCCGGTGGTCTCATGGGGGCGGTCAGGGGATGATTTTTTCGCTGCGGTAGCGGTCAAACAGCTGGCGGAAGGAGTCATCCGTCCTCCGGTATCCGGTGAAACCAGCCACGCGGCTTTTGCCCATGTCCGCGAGCACCTCGAGGTGGCGTCCAAGATCGGCGTCCGTGTGCCACCACGATGCAATCTTTGATAAGTCTGCCTCCGCCAGGCCATGATTGGCGGCAATCTGGGACCACACGGATTCCATGCCTTGCATCTGTTCCTCCAGCGGACGCGGGGAGCCCTCAAAACCTTCTGCTTCGACGCCAAAATAGGCAGCTATTTGCGGCCACATCCAGCGCCATCGGAAGACGTCGCCGTTGACCACGTTGTAGGCCTGATTGTGTGCTTCATCGGTGGTGGCTGCCCATATCATGTGCTCGGCAAGGAGGTCAGCGTCGGTCATGTCCGTGAGGCTGTTCCATTGAGTCTCGGAGCCTGGAAACACGAAGGGGCGGCCCAGCTCTTTGCAGATGGAAGCTTGTGCCGCCAAAGTCAGTCCCATATTCATTGCGTTGCCGACGGCGTGGCCGATTACGGTGTGTGATCGGTGCACGGACCAACGGAATCCCTGCCTTTCTGCTGCCGCCCACAGCTCGTCTTCTTGCGCGTAGTAGAAGTTCGGGGCCGGGAGCCGTGGTGCTTCTTCACGAAAGGGGGTCTCCGGAATCGGGCCCGCTCCGTAGGTCTCAAACGGGCCCAGGTAGTGCTTCAGACCAGTCATCAGAGCCACGTGTTCGACCGGGGCGTGCTCCAGGGCAGCGAGAAGGTCTCGGAGCATGGCCGCATTGACGCGGATATTCTCTTGCTCGGTACTCTGCCTGGACCAGGCGGTGAAGAAGATGTGCGTTGGTTTCTCATCGCTGAGTGCCTGGGCGAGGCTGTCTGTGGATAGGAGATCGGCGGATACGTGTCTAGGCTGCCCACCGGAAACGGGGTTCCGGGACAACGTAAGGACGGTCCAGCCATCGTTTTCACCCAGTTTTTCGACGATTGCTGAACCGGCGATGCCGCTTGCACCTACAACCAGCGCTGTCTTGTTGTGGTTTTTGTCGGCGTTGAGGGCCACGGACGTCACTGTGCCTGACTTTCTTGGTGAGGGCCTCGTACCGGAATGGCCGGGGGCTCACCGGTTCGGCGGGTTTTATTGCCATCCTGCAGCCTATGGCGCCGGACGGGAACGCGCCGGGGAGGCCCCATGGTACTAGTGGGCTTCCTTCCGGAAAATAACGCTGCCTATGAAAGACTACGCCGCCTTAATTCCGGCGATGTGTGACTCTACGACAATAATCACGGTCCAGCTTTACGTAAGTTCAGGGCCAGCCGCCGGAAACCGCCGAGCAGCCGTGCGGACGCAGTCCGTCCGAGGCTTTCCTGCTGAGGGAACTCGATTCGGAGGAGACCACTGCACACCTGCGTTGGACACTTACAGCCTTGACCAGGGAGGAGGCGCTGGCTCCTTGACCTCTCGGCGGATTCTGCGGAACACCGGCCTTCACCTGTTGTGCAAGGCCGGTGCCGTGGCTCCTAGTACTTGCATGCTTGTGAACAGGCATCCGTCGGCAGCCCGGACCCGTCGAAGCTGTCGGGCGCTCAAGTGTTCACGCTCGCGGACGGGTCAGGTCGCCGATCACCAAGTCCACCCCTTCGGGAAGAATGCGGACTGCGGCCTGGTCACCTACGAGTGCCGGACCGCCTATCCCTGCTACCGTGCTTCGGCCACAGCGTAGCGGCCGATGCTGCCGGTGGCTCCGACGACCAGGACAGCGGAGGCACGGTCTCGTCTATTTCTTGTCCATGACTGCGGCCTCTGCGGTGTTCCGCTGGGTAACGGCCCAACTGGCGAGGACTTTCAACGCGTCCTCGGATGGTGTCCCGGGATCTGCTGTGTAGACGTTGATGCGCAGTCCCGGGTCTGCGGGCAGTTCAAGCGCTTCGAAGCTCAAGTCCAAGTCGCCAACAATCGGGTGGTGGAGCCGTTTGCGGCCAGCTCGGTGGTACTTCACGTCGTGACGGGCCTACCGGGTGCGGAACTCCTCGCTGCGGGTTGAGAGTTCACCGATCAGGTCCGTGAGGTCCTTGTCGTACGGGTTTTTCCCGGCCGTGGAGCGCAGGACTGCGACGACGTCGTCCGCTGCGCGTTCCCAATCGGCGAAGAACTCCCGCGCTTTCGGATTCAGGAAGGTGAAGCGAGCGCTGTTCGGCGGAGTGGGCCCCTCTGCCATCATGTCCAGATAARGGGCACGGCCCAGTTCGTTGGCGGCGAGTACATCCCCGCGGTCGTTGCGGACCCAGGCCGGCGCCGTCGTGATCGCATCGATGACGCGTTGCACGCTCGGCCGTACCGTCTGCGGGCTGCGCTTGCGCCGCACCCGGGGGGAGGCGGTGGCGGCGCGGGCAAGGTCAAAAGGTGGGCCGTTTCGGCGTCGTCGAGCTTCAGGGCACGCCCGAGTGCTTCAAGGACGCTGTCCGAGGCGCCGGAGAGGTTTCCCCGCTCAAGGCGTATGTAGTAATCGATGCTCATCCCGGCGAGCATGGCGACTTCCTCGCGGCGCAGCCCGGTAACGCGCCGGTTGCCGCCATAGACCGGCAGGCCGGCCTCCTCGGGCGTGATCCTTGCACGCCGGGAGGTCAGGAATTTCCGCACGTCGTCGCTGTGTGTCATGGCGTCCACGCTACGCGCGGTCGGCGGGACGAGGGAGGCGCTGGCGTTACCCGAAAGGCCGTGACTCCCGGCCCGTAAGGAATCACGGTTGCATTGAAAGCATGAAACCTGAACGCGCAACCGCTCCTCACCCGGCAGCGATCCTGGCGATCATCCTCGTCAGCTACTTCATGATCCTGCTGGACAACTCGGTCATCTTGCAGGCTGCCGTGCACGAAATCAACCCCCAGGACGTGGGACGGCTCCTGCTAACCGCGGTTGCCGTTTGGCTGGTTCTCATCATCATCCGGTTCGTGTTCCAGACCGTGAGCGTCGCCGTCATCCGAATTCTGGACAGGCGCCCCTCCCAACGCCAGCGCCGGACGACCTACCGGGCCCGGGTCGTGAGCTCCATTGCTGGCTTCCGCGGGGCGGTTTCCCTCGCTATCGCGCTGTCCGTGCCATCGGCACTTAATGACGGCACCCCGCTCTCTGGACGCGAGGACATCATCTTCATCAGCGCCGGCGTCATAGTGCTGACCATGCTCGTCCAAGGCCCTCTGCTGCCCGCCGTAGTCCGCTGGGCCAAGCTTCCCGATGAACCTGAAGAGGAGGAACTCCGCCTGGCCGAACTGGCCATTGCTGCCGCCGCCGTCCCCGCCGTTGACGAAGTCGCCCACGAACTCAGGACCAGCGCAGAAGTCCACGGCCGCGTCGCGGACGAATATCGATCCCATCTGTCGGTCATACAGGCTCTGAAAGGTGGTTCCGTTCCCGAGACCACGATGCAATCACATCAGGAAGAAATCACGCTCCGCCGAGCCCTACTCGACAGGAAACGCGAAGCACTTCTGGGGCTCCGCCTCGCTGGCACGGTCGATGACAGCGTCGCCCGGCGACTTCAGACCAGGCTTGATGTCGAAGAACAACGCCTGACCGGCGTCGAAACATACGACTGACAGTCCTCGGAACTGATCGCAGCCTCATCACGGTAGCCGTGCTCACCGCTGGCGGAAACACCAGCAAGTAAGGAAATCATGAACATCGAACCCAATGCGCCGACAACCAAAAACCCGCCGGCCCAATTCGCTGGCGATGTGTGACGGGATCCAATCGCTGTGCCGCACGAGAGATTTGAGTCCTCCGCCGCCTTCGATCCCAAACTAACGCTCAAGGGGAAATGGACGGTTCAGGTCAAATGGTCGAAGTCTCCTCGCGCCCACGCAGCGTGCCGTTGGGCGGAATCGTGCAGAACGGCCTTGGCTACCGACGCGATTACATTGTTGAAGTTGCCGTAGATCCGGTCGAAGTTGAGCTCTTCCAGCTGCGCGGCGATTCGCAACGCCACTGCGCCGGAAAGCGGCAAGCGATTCGGGTAGCTGCGCATGAATGCGATGGAGCGACGGTCTGGGTTCGGAAACACGCTGTCACCGGTCAGCAGAACTCCTCTGCCGCCCGCTCCTGCAGCCCAGTGCACCACCGCGCTGCCCGGGAAGTGCCCTCCGGTTTGGTGCAGTGTCAACCCTTCGGCGATGGTTTGACTGCCGGACCAGTATTCGATGACCGGATCGTTGCGCCCCAGCCATCGCCGGTCTGCGTCCGCCACAAGTACAGGGACGCCACCGAGCCGATGCGACCATTCGACCTGCACACCGAACATGTGCGGATGGCTAGCGGCGATCGCCAGAACCGGGCCGCGCTCGAGCGCTGCCTGCACAGCGTTGTCATCGACATATCCGACCGGATCCCACAGCAGCGAACCCTCCTGTGTCACCACAAGCTGAGCGGTCTGGCCGATCCCAACTTTTGGCTCCGTCTCGATCCCGACAAGTCCCGGCTCATTCTGCTTCAACAATGTCTGCTGGCCCTCCTGCGCCAGCCCGTCCAGCGTGAGCCACTTTTGTCCGTCCTTGGGCACATACTGCCGCTCATCGCTGCAGATCGGGCAGACCCCGGGGGCAGGTTCGTCGCGTTCGACACCGCAGGTTGCGCAGATCAGCATGGTCGATCCCTTCTAAGCGTCGTGTGCTTCCCGCCTTCGGCCGCAGGCTGGCGTGCCCAGACTATGGCACGCGAAAGTGTCCTAGGAAGAGAGGTCGCTGCGGTATCAATTGAGTTGGTGCACGGGTCACATGATTCCAGTCGGAACCAACAGGGCCCATGCCAGCGCGGGGGCAACCAGGACCACTCCACCCGCGTACATCATCAGCTGCTTGTAGACGCGTTGGCGGTCGTTCTCCCGGGCGTTGGCGACAACGAGGGCACCGTCGGTGGAGAAGGGAGAGACATCCACCACTGTCGCGGCGATTGCGAGCGCGGCGACGGTTCCCGAAGCGCTCAGCGAACTGGACGCCAAGAGGGGACCGGCCAGGGGGATGAATGCGGTCAGCAATGCCGTGGAGGAGGCGAAGGCTGAGCCGACGCCAATCACGTAGCAAAGGACCAGAGCGATCAGCAGGGGCGCACCCAGGGCGAGGGCTTGTTGGGCGAGGGTGTCGATGACGCCGACGTGTTGGAGCAGTGAGACGTAGGTGATCATGCCGGCCACCAGCAGGACGGTAGACCAGGAGATGCCGCTGATGAAGGTCCGGTGTTCTTTGATGTTGATCAGTGCCAGGAGRAGGCCGGCGGAGAGGGCGACAAAGCCGATCGGCATGTGGAAGCCCAGGGTGCAGACGAGCATCGCAGCGATCAGCACCAGCGTGAGGATTTGCTGGCCGTGCGGACGCGTGGTGCGGGGCGCGTCAGCGTCGACATGCTGGGTGCCTTCACCGTCGCGCAGTTTGYCCAGGAGGGCAAACAGTACGACCGTCAGGGCCGAAAGGATGAGATTGAGGGCGAAGCTGGCGGCAAAGAGTCCGCCCTGGGAGATGGGGAAGCCGTTTTTCAGCGCGATGTCGTGTACCAGCACGCCGGCAACGGACAGTGGGGAGAACCCGCCCGCGTGGGCTCCGTTGATAATGAACGCGCCCATGAGTACGGGGTGGATGCGCGATTCGTAGGCGAAGCCGATGGCTGCAGGTGCGAGAAGTGCGACGGCGGCGGGGGAGAAGGTGCCTAAAGAGGTCAGCGCAGCAGCCATAAGAAAGAACACCCATGGGAGCAGCAGTGTCTTGCCCCTGACGAGGCGCACACAGGTCTGCACGATGATGTCGATGGTCCCGTTCCGCTGGGCCATGCTGAAGAAGTAGGTGACGCCGATGATCGTCAGAACGATGCTGGCCGGGAATTCCTGAAGGATCTCCTTGTCGCTCATTCCGAGCATGAAGTAGCCGACGCCGAACGACGCCACCAGCCCCATCACCCCGATGTTCAGTGGCCATTTCGTGGCGACGACGAACATCACGACAAGTATGACGAGCGGGATGATCTGGGTAGCGGTCATGGGCGACTCCGATTCCGGGGTGGCCGCGGGGTTGAAAATGGCTCCCCCGAACACGAGGGCAACCAGACCGAGGATCGCGATCGCGGCTACCGATATCAGCAGGATACGGCGGCGACGGTTGGGGCGCTTGGGACGGTCTTCCCGGATTCTGCTCTCTGCCTCGGGAGCAGGCTGGTAAATAGTCTTAGTCATGATCGGTGGCTCCTCATTGAGTGGCTGATGCTAGTGAGGCTTCGGCAGCGCTGCCGAGAGCCTCCGGGAGGTGGATGATGGTGGTGGCAATGGTGCGGGCCGTTCGGTCGACGCCGACCAGCAGGGTCCCGTCGCGCTCCTCGCTCCAGGTCTCGATCACCCCTGCAGGAGTGCGTAGTCTCAGCGTGGGCCGCGGAGTGTCGCCCGTGATGCTGTTTAGTACGGTGCCCGGGGTGCCGGCGGCGAGGGTCAAGGCGATGCTGCCGGTGATGGCCAGCGCCGGGTGGGGCTTGCCCATCGAGAGCATCATGACGTTGACGTCGCTGTCCGCGTCCGGCTGGGTAGGGGAGGCGACAATCGCGAGCTTGGGGATGGCTCGGGCAGCTTCTGCCGTTGTTTGTACCAGCCCCATCCGGACGGCGGCCTGTCGACGGATATGCTCCAAAGTTTCCAGCTGCAATTCCACCCCGGCGACCCAGCTGTCGTACCGGGCGGGGTCCAGGCCGAGCTCTTCAGCACGGACCATCACAACCGGCGCTCCGGCGTCGACCATTGAAACAGTCCAGCGTGTTCCACCAGCGGTTATCGTGTCTGTCACTGCACCGGTGGGCAGCAATTCTCCTGTGGTCTTGCCCGCTGGATCCTGGAAGCCGAGACCGACCCGGTAGCCGGGAAACGCAACCCCGGGCATCTGAGCTTCCGGAACGATGGGCAGGGCCCCTGCGGGAGTGGCGACCCGCTGGACGATGATCTGGCCGGTGTTGGTGTTGCGGGTGACGATCCGGGTGACGTCTCCGTGGGGAATCACCCATCCCTTTTCGATCGCGTAAAGGCCGACAACCGCGGAGCAGTTCCCGCAGTTGCTCCCCCAGTCCACTGCCGCCTCTTCGATGCCGACCTGAGCGAAGGTGAACTCGACGTCAACATCCTTGTCGGACGGTCGACGAAGGATCATCGCTTTGCTGGTTGTCGAAGTTGCTCCGCCGACACCGTCAATCTGTCTTGGGTCGGGACTTCCGAACAGCCGGGGAAGCAGATCGTCCAAGCTGGTGCGGGTTTCGTCCAGGTGCTCCGTTTCGAAGACCCAGCACTTGCTGGTGCCTCCGCGCATCCATTCAGCTTCTATCTTCATCGTGTTTCCTACATCTCTCCGTGCCGCGCTTTGGTCAGGGGCCTGATAAAAGAATGAGCCGGATCACAAATGAAGACAATGTTCAATTTTTGAGGGGGGATGTAGAGATACTTAAGTCATTGGCATTCAACGCCCAAAGTTCCATTTTCCGGCCCTTCTTGGACGAGATGTGTCCCCGCTGTCACGCAGATTTCCTCGTGATTGCATAGAATGAACTAAACGAACAGAAGGGTGAACCATTGCTTAACGATGAAGGACACAATTTGTTCGACATCCGTCGTTTGGCCCTGCTGGTGGAGGTCGTCGAGCAGGGATCGATTACTGCTGCGGCTGAGTTGATGATGTACACCCCGTCGGCAGTTTCCCAGCAGCTGCGGAAACTCGAACAGGAGGTGGGGCAGCCGCTGCTCAACCGCCGCTCCCGTGGGGTTGTGCCTACCGAGGCTGGCCAGGTGCTGGCTGGGCACGCCCGCAAGATCGTTGGGCAGATGCGGGCGGCACAGTCCGACCTGGACCAGATCGCCGGTCTCAGACGCGGCTCTTTGACCGTCGGTACGTTTCCGACGTTGGCAGGGTCTTTCCTGCCCGTTGTTATCCGCGCCTTTAAGAAGAGATACCCGGCAATCGGACTCTCGGTGCGCAGCGCGCGCTTTGACGAACTTGTGTCGGACCTCGAGGCAGGAGTCACCGGACTGTGCCTGCTCTGGGACTATTCCTGGAATCGGTTCCAAGACGATTCCATCCGGGTAACAGAAGTCTTCCAGGAAAGCACTGTAATCCTGGTATCCCGCGGGCACCCACTCGCCGACCGGGATGAGGTGAAGATGGAGGACCTGCGAAAGGAGTCGTGGATAGTTCGCGCGGAGGCCCACCCGGTGGTGGAGGTCCTTCAACGTTCCGCCCACGATGCCGGGTTCGAGCCGACCATTGGCTTCCTGGCCAACGATTACCAAGAGGCACAGGCCATGGTCAGCGTTGGAATGGGCGTGGCCATGGTGCCCAAAACTGCCGTGGCCCTCCAGCACCCTGACGTCAAGGTGCTCAGTCTCGGTCCTGCCGCCCCCCTGCGACGGGTATTGCTGGCCCAACGCCAAGACAAGGTCTACGCCCCGTCAGAGGTCGCATTCCACACCACGCTCCTGGAAATTGCCCGCGAGCGAGCCAGCGATTATCTCTAATCGCATGGCATGGGGCTCAATGCCGGCAGACTGCTTACCCCGTGGTTGCGGACAACCTGGACAGCCGTCCGATCCGATTCATTTAGTTGAAGCTGCAAGTAATCGGGTGTATCGTTGAAGGCGGTCAACTGCCCGGTACCGTGCCTGTGGCCGGTGATGGCCGTTCGTTCCATACCTCCCGCGGATCCGGGCGGCGCCCGAGCCGCACGCCGATTCCGGATCCCCTTAGCCCCAGGAGCTGATCCTCAGAATGAACACCACACTGCGCGACGTGCGCTCGCACGGCTGGACCACCAATCCGGTTCCCGAAGCGGTCGCACTCTTTCTGCATGGATTCGGCTCCAACGAGCACGATTTGGGCTCGCTGGCGCCGGTGCTTGGGCTGAACCTGCCCTGGGCATCCCTGCGGGCACCGATTGAGCTCGGCAACGGCGGGGCGGCATGGTTCTCGATCACCACGCCCGGAAACCCCGAGTCCGGGCCGGTGGAGAAAGCAACCGACGCCATCTGGGCCTGGGTCGAGACAAACGTGGACCCCGGCACCCGCCTCGTGCCCATCGGGTTCTCGCAGGGAGGGCTCATGGCAAGCCAGCTGCTGCGCGCGCGGCCCGAACGGGTGGTGGCCCCCGTCGTGCTGGGCGGATTCGTGCTGGGCGCACCACAGCCGGGCGACGAGACGCTGCGCGGCATTCGCCCGAGCCTGTTCTGGGGCCGAGGCTCCGAAGACAGGGTCATCGCCCCCGTGGCGATCACGCGCAGCAGCGAGTACCTTCCACAGCACACCTCGCTGATCGAGCGGGTCTATCCGGGACTGGCTCATGGCATCAACGCAACCGAGCTTGACGACGTGCGTGACTTCCTCGCCGCCGAGGTCGGTCCCCAGGCGGTGGCCCGAGCATGAGCGCCGCCACCCCGTTCGAGATCGGCATCTTCACCTTCGGCGAGCTCACCCGCAACGCCGAGGGAAAGCCGATGGATGCCGGTGCGCGCACCCGCGACATCCTTGAATGGGCGCGGGTCGCCGACGAGGCCGGGCTGGATGTCTTCGGCGTCGGCGAGCACCACCGGGAGGATTTCGCGGTGTCCTCGCCCCCGGTCCTGCTGGCCGCAGCGGCCGCGCAGACCACGCGAATCCGCCTGACCAGCACAGTCACCGTACTCTCAAGCGCCGATCCCGTCCGCGTCTTCGAAGACTTCGCGACGCTCGATCTCATCAGCGCCGGACGCGCCGAAATCACCGCCGGACGCGGCGCCTATCTGGAATCCTTCCCGCTCTTCGGCCAGCCGCTGGAGCGCTACGACGAGTACTTCGAGGACCGGCTCGAGCTGCTGCTGCGGATCCGCGACGAAAACCCCGTCACCTGGAACGGAACCACCCGTCCGCCGCTGAAAGATGCAGGAATCTGGCCGCGACCGGCCCAGGCAGCTCTGCCGATCTGGGCTGCGGTCGGCGGGACGCCTGCCTCGGCGGTGCGTGCCGGAAAGCTGGGGCTGCCGTTGTACCTGGCGATCCTCGGCGGACCGGAGCGGTTCGCACCCCTGGCCGAACTGTATCGGCGCTCCGCCGCAGAGGCAGGCCAGATGCCTGGTCAGATCGGAGTGACCTCGCACTTCTACGTCGAGGAGACCTCGCAGGGAGCGAAGGACACGTTCTTCCCGCACTATTCGTCATACATCGGCCAGAACATGCCGCGCAGGGGGCGGCTCGATCGTGCAGGCTTCGAGGCCTGGGCGGGCCCGCGCGGCGCGCTATTCGCTGGCAGCCCGGCCGAAATCATCGACAAGATCCTTTGGGAGCACGAGATTCTGGGCCATACTCGCTTCCTCGCGCAGGTCGGTCTGGGCGGCTTGTCGCAGGCGGCGACCCTGCGCTCCATCGGGCTGCTGGCGACCGAGGTGCTGCCCGCTGTCCGGGCGGCGCTGAAGCCCAAACCGTTAAGCAACGTTAAGCAGGGAATCCAGCCCTGTCCCCAGACATAGACCAGGCTGGCCAGTCACGGCGCTCAATTTACCAATTGGAGCTTCGATGTGAGATGTTCTTCTGCCTCCGGCGATAGGTCGGTGCTAACAATCACGTATAGGGCACGCGCCTTGTTCTCCGGTGAGATAAAAGCCATCACCTTAATGACGTCCGAGTCCAAAGTCGGAGGCCAGGTGATGACGAGCTTCCCGTTCTCGAAATCCAGCTTGCCCGATACAGCCCACGCGTCATTCCGTTGGAGCGAGACTGGCCCAGGGTTGTCCCAGTGGAAAACTCCGAAATGCTTGTCGCCCCCGACTTCAGTTGTGTAGTGGAGCTTTCCCTTTGTGCCAGTCAGTAGGCCGGAATCCTTTGTCAAACATCCGGCCAGCTGCCACGCGTCAATCTGGGCAGGGGGTAGGACATTGTGCCCGAGACCTGGGTCGTCCGCCCATTTGCCTTGCTTGTGCGCTTCTTTCGTCAGTAGGAACGAGTAGTTCGTCAAGTTCGCCATGCGTATCGCGACCGTGTCATCGGTGTCGACCGCCTCGTAGACCGCCTTCAATGTCTTTTCAACCTCTTGCGCGGCCGAAGCAACCTTCTTTGCGGTTTCATCGACGGCAGCAGCGATGCCTCCGACGTACTCAATTGCCTGAACGATTGCCATTGGGGATTCCTATCGAAGAGCTCAGGGGAGAGCTTGGCCAACAAGCAGGTGTGTGCGTATTGGCGGTCCGCATATCACCTCCGCGGGCCCGCCGGCTCGGCTCCTCAGGTGCGGTGACTCAATATTGGACTCAGGCCGGTGGCCGGTCAAGGTGCTTGCGTTCCCGTAAGGCTTAGGGCTCCTGGTAACACGCTCCCGCTGCCCCCGTGGCCGAAATTGTGAACTGGACGGTGCTATTCGGCGGACGGCCGCTGTCGTTGCCGTTTCGTCGCCGCACGCTGTTCCTTTGCAGCGAGGCGCCGACGGTTCGAGCCCCGGGTGGGTTTTGTTGCCCGGCGGAGGGCCGCTCCTGGAGCAAGACCCTCTGCCACGAGGTCTGAGAGCTTGGCCAGGGCGATCTCGCGATTGCGCAGCTGAGAGCGCTGCTCGGATGCGGTCACGGTGATCACGCCGGCGATGAGTCGTCGCCCGAGACGTGTGACCAGCAGCTGCCGTTTGTCGTCAGACAGCGCCACAGAGTTGCCGACGTCCCACGAGAGCTCGACGCGGCTGTCCGAGGTGTTGACATGTTGACCGCCTGGCCCGGACGAACGCGAGAACCGCCAGCGCAGTTCCGACGCGGGAATCATAAGCGCGGGCGACACTTCCAGATCCATGCAACCAGCGTTGCACAACTTGGGCGAATACACCGCCGTAGGGGTGTCCGTTGCGACGGCAAACCGGGGGAGCGGCACCCGCGATTTGGAAACTAAGCCTGCTGACGATAATTTGGTTGCAGTGTCTCCGCGTTCCCCCATTCGCAGAGGCATTGACCTAGAAGGACCCCGCATCGCTGACTCGTGCTGCGGGGTCCTTCGCCGTCCGGGCCCGGTTCCTGCGGAAGCCGCAGTCCTGACTCGTCAGTTCCGCCCGAGGATGGTGCTCTTGGGCGGGGATCGCGTGGGCAGCCTGTCCGTGGCGCTCCACGGACCTTCCCTGGGTCAACGCGGTCTCTTGAACGTCTGATCGCTGCAGGGATAGCATTACCCGGCACGGGCGCGTCGAGGACGCACCTGGACAGCGTGGTGTCCGTGAGGGACTCGGCCTGGCTTGGTTAGACCCGGACGGGAACCGGCCGTCCTGGCCGGGGCCCAGCGGACATTGACGTCGATCAGATCGAGGAGCCGGCCATGGGCGAGACAACTGCGGAGGCGCCATCAGCGGAACTGATGGTCGACCTGATCATTTCCCTGGATGGGTATGCCTCGGCCGAGGGGTGGCCCGGCTGGTGGGGCCTGGAGGGGCCGGAATACCTGGCTTGGCTCGAGCAGGAGGGGGAGAAGGACTACACCTTCCTTCTCGGGGCGAACACATATCGGCTGATGTCCGGCATGTCACAGGAGGCGGCGGCCGGGGGCTCCGGGTTCTCCAAGGATGAGGGCACCGCCTTGACTGGCCTTGCCGCCGTGCCGAAGGTCGTCTTCTCTTCCACCTTGCAGGGTCCCCTGACGTGGCCGAACTCGAAGCTGGTCACCGGTGACGCGGTGGAGGCCGTGACGGAGATGAAACGGGCCGGTGCCGGGCCCTTGAGCACCCTCGGCAGCCTCAGCCTCTCCCGGTCGATGCTGGCCGCTGGCCTCGTGGACAGGTTCCGGGTGGTCGTCTTCCCGGTGATCACGGGGCGCACCGGGCGGGAGCGGATCTACGACGGCTATCCGGACATTTCGCTCGAGATGGTGGACAGCCGGACCTTCGACGGCCGGCTCCAGCTGCTCGAGTACGTCCCCACCGTGCTCAGCGGTCCGCCGGGCGGCGGCAGCAAGTGACGGGGGAATCAACTCGAGTTGGTCCGCCTTAAAGACCTTCCGTCCACAGCGGCAGCGGCACCACGCTGCGGCTGCAGCCTGATTCATCCAGGACGTGGCCCATTCGCTTGAATGTCCGCACGACGGCCTGTCGGGAGATGACTGCACTTCCTGGAGCCCGATCGGCCAGTTCGCGCTCGTAGGCCTGGACCTCCAGGTAGTCACGGACCCACAGGGTAACCAGCAGATTCTGCGCGCCGAGAACTTGAGCGCTGAGGCGGCAGTTGCTGAGTGCCGCGAAGTAGCGGCCGACGTCGTCAACGTGGTGCGCGGGGACGTTCAGAACCAAGGTGACTTCCCGCAGTCCCTGTTGGGCCGCCGTCGACGTATCGCAGCGCAGCGCTATGTAACCTGTGGCCAGGAACCGTTCCACGCGTCGTCGTGCTGTTTGGGGCGAGACGCCGCATGCGGCACCCAGCTCCGCCCAACTGGCCCGCCCGTCATTGGCGAGCTCTTCCAACAGTGCCGCATCCAGCCGGTCCGGAGAGTACGCGGGCTGCTCAGGCAGTGGTTCCGCCGACACGAGCCGGGCGCGTGCAGGTTCCAGCGTCCCGCTGCGCCATTCTGATGCTTGCCGGTACAGCTTTGTGACGAAAACAACCTCGCGATGCGTGACGCCAGGCAACCCCGGAAACGAACCGGTGACTAAGTCCATCAGTTCGTCGTGGCTGGACGCAAAACAGTCCACAAAGAGGTCGTGCGAGCCAGTGACCAGCGAGACAGTGCCGAACGCCGGCTGGGCTCACAGGCGCTCGATGAGCGCCTCACCCTCGCTGGGCCTCAAGTGGGTTTCGAACAATCTCAAAGTCAGTGTAAACGGGAGGCATAGCGTTGTGACTCGCATCACCACTGGCGAATACGCCCTGGACCACAAGGAATCATATGGCAAGCAAGACAGCACCTCCTGCGGTGGCAGTCACAACGCGCAGGACCATTGCGGGAGTGATCCTGGCAATGGCACTCATTGAGTCGCCCAGCGGGGTCACACAGGGATACCTGAATCCCATCCTGCCCGCACTGGGACCCGTCTTCGAAATTGACGACCCCACCATCAACGGCATCTTCCTCATCTCCAATGTCAGCTTTGCCGTCCTCACGCCGATCATTTCAAGGCTCGGCGACAGCTACGGATACCGGCTGGTGCTGCGCTGGTCCACCGGTGTTGTGACGGTCGGCGTGCTTCAAATGGCGCTCTGGCCGTCGCTGTGGACTGTGACGGCGGGCGTGGTCATGCTCACCTGTGTGGTGGGCTTCATTCCACTCATGATGGGAATCCTGCGGGTCAGCGCCCCGGCCCACACGCGTACCGGCGTGAGCGTCATGATCGGCATGCTGATGATCATGGTGGGAGCCGGCGGGCTGTTCGGCGGCATCATCGGTGTCACCGACCCGACGCTCGGCTTCTGGGTGGCGGTACCGTTCGCCGTGGTCGCCTTCGCGTGCTCGTTCGTACTGCCCGACGCCGGGATCCCGACGCGTGAGGGCATCGCCCTGGCGCCGCTCGCGGCTTGCTCGCTCGGGCTGATTGGTTTTGTCGTTGCGCTCTCGATGGCGCCTAAATGGGGTTGGCTCGACGCCAGGACTCTGGCGGCCGGCGTGGCAGGGATTGCCCTGCTGGCGTACTGGGCCAAGCGGGACTTCAGCGCCACCGAGGGCCGCAGGTTTATGGACCTGCGGATGCTGGTGAATCCGCGGATCCGCACCGTCTCGCTCGCCACATTTTTCTTCGGCTTCGCGTCCATCAGCTACTTCGGTACCAACGGCATTTTCCTGCATTCCAACCCGGACAAGACCGGTTACGGATTCGGCCTGAGCCCGCTGACGATAGCGATTGTCCTTGCATTGGCCTCGGTTCTTTCCCTGGCTTCCTCACTGCTGACGGCCAAGGCGCTCAGGAAGTTCGGCGAACGCGCCACCCTCGTCTTCGCCGGTGTCCTGCTGGCCGGTGGCTTCCTGGTGATGGTGGTGGCCCACGGATCGCTCCCGGGCTACTGCGTCGGCTTCGCCATGTTCAACCTGAGCCTGGGGATGTACCAGGCGGGAACCCGTGCGCTGTCCGTCGAAGGCGTCCCTGTGGGGGAGACCTCGACGGCGGCCGGGCTCAATGAGTTGGCATTGTCCGTCGGCATCGCGGTGGGGGCTGCGGTGGTCAAGCTGATCTCCTCAGCCTCGGCCGAGTCCGGGCACATCACAGAAACCGGACTATTGTCCATCTGGGGTGCCCTGGCAGCGGCGGCTTTGATCGCCGCCGCCGCGAGTGCACGCTACCCCAAGCGCCAGCCTGCCGGGGTGGCGTCATGACCACTGGACTTAACAGCGACAGGCGAGGGGCCGCCGTCGTTCCCGTATCCCGGGGCGACATCGAAACCGCCCTCGAGGCCGCCGTGAAGCGCCGGAAGCCGGAGATCCTGGATCTGAGCCACGCCATCCATGCGGATCCGGAGCTTGGTGCCCACGAATTCCGTGCTGCCAAGCGCGTGAGGCGTGTACTGCGGATGGCCGGGTTCAGCTTCGATGCCCCGCAGCCTGCGCAGCCCACGGCATTCAGCGCGCGTTTCGGATCCGGCGAGCTTGTGGTGGCACTCTGCGTTGAGTACGACGCGTTGCCCGCCATCGGTCATGCCTGCGGGCACAACGTGAACGCGGCCAGCGCGGTGGGGGCAGCGCTGGCGCTGACGGCCGTGGCCGACGAACTGGGCCTCACCGTCAAAGTGCTCGGAACGCCCGCGGAAGAGACCACCGGCGGCAAAGTGGACTTGATAGACGAGGGCTTCTTTGGCGACGTATCGCTGGCCATGATGGCGCACGCTGCGGCAACGGACGTGGTGGGTGGTTCGTCCTTGGCCATGTGCATGTGGGACGTGCTTTTCGAGGGTCGTCCCGCCCATGCCGCCGCGGCTCCTTCGGAAGGCGTCAATGCCCTCGATGCGCTCGTAGTCGCGCAGACCGCCATTGCCCTGGCCCGGCAGCAACTCCCTTATGGTTCGATCGTTTCGCTGATCGTGACGGAAGGCGGGAGCGCCGTCAATGTCATCCCAGAGCGGGCCCGGGCCAACATTGAAATGCGGGCCGCCAGCATCGACAACCTGCGGCTGATCCAGGACAAGGTGAGGCGCTGCCTTGAAGCCGGTGCCCATGCGAGCGGCAGCACCCTTCAGGTCACACCCACGGGCAACGACTACCCAGAACTCCGTCAGGACGCGTTCCTGTCAGAGGCCTACCGGGCGGCGATGACGGTCAAGGGCAGGGAAGTTGCATTCAACGCCCAGCCAGTGGCCTCCACGGACATGGGAAACGTGTCGCAGCTCGTGCCGAGCATTCACCCCATGATCGGCTACGACGTGCGGGGCGCCGCACACCACACCGCAGAGTTCGCCGCCTTCGGCGCTTCGGCGGGTGCGGATAAGGCTGTCATTGACGGCGCGTTCGGCCTGGCCGCTGCTGCGTGTGCTGCGGCCCTGGACCCGGAGCAGAGGGAGCGGCTGCTCCGACGAACGGAGGTGTAGGGATCTCTGGTCCAGTCACGGCCCAGGCCATTTGTACAGAGGCGGAGCATCAGCTCCTGCGGGCGTGGCTGCCGCGCCGGAGCTCTACCTCAGCGGTGTCCGGATAGGCGGCCTGGGTGCCCTTCTTGGTGGCGGCCAAGGCCGCAGCAACGGAGGCAAACGCGGCCGCCTCGGCCAATGATTCCCCGCCTGCCAGCCGCGCTGCTACTGCGCCCGTGAAAGCGTCGCCGGCTCCGGTGGTGTCAACGGCTACGACCTTGGTAGGCGGGATGAGCGTGATTTGTTGTGTGCAGGCGGCTAGGGAATCCAGCACGACGGAACCGTGGGCACCCAGCGTCACCAGTACCCGCTGCGAGCCACGGTCAGCAAACTGCTTGCGAACCGGCTCCCATTCAGCCGCGTCCAGGTTGGAACCGGGCATAGCCTCCTTCCCCAGGAACAAGGAAGCCTCATGCGCATTCACCAGCAACACATCGGTCAACCCGACAAGAGCTCCCGGTACCTCGGCATAGGGAGAGAGGTTCAGCAGAACCGTTGCGCCGGCGTCGTGACCTGCCTGGGCGGCGGCCGCAACAGTGTCGAGGCCGACCTCCAGGCAGAGGCAGACCACTGCGGCGTCGTTGAAAACGTCCGCGGCGCCCTGGACGTCTGCCGAGGTCAGGGTGCCGTTGGCGCCGGCCGAGATGATGATGCTGTTCTCGCCGACGGCATCGACCGAGATGACGGCGACGCCGGTGGCGGCATCGGCCGCGCGGCGGACGCGCGAGACGTCCACCCCGGCTCGTGCCGTCGACTCAAGGAGCATGGCGCCGTTCGGGTCGTCGCCAATGGCGCCCACCAGGCTGACCTGGCCGCCCAGTTTGCTGGCAGCCACCGCCTGGTTGGCGCTTTTGCCGCCCGGATTAACGGCGAAGCTGTTCCCGTGGACCGTCTCGCCCGGCTGGGGGAGACGGTCGCAGTAGATGGTGAGGTCGGCGTTGAGGGAACCAACGACGACGATCCTGGACGCCGCGCGCCCGCTGGCTTGTGTGCTCATTCGGTGACCTCGGCGTCGGCGGGCTTGGGGATCAGAAGGGACGCGGCGAAGGCTGCCGTGGTGATGGCAAGGCCCACGACCACAACGGTCAGGTATGACGCCCTCGCGTCCCCCACGGACGATGTCGCGACCAGGACTGCCGGGAGGACCAGGAAGCTCAGCCCCGCGCCGAGGTTGAAGGCGCCGGCGTTCATGCCAGGCAGGAAGCCGGGATTGCCGTGCGGCGAGAGAACCACGCCAAGCCCGTTCAGCATGATGTTGGCCGTACCGGCGTACATGATCCCCAGCAAAGCCGTGCCCAGCATCATCATCGGCAGGTTGTTCAGGCCGAGGAACGCGATGATCGCCAGGGCAGCGAGGCTGCCCAGCAGCCCGATGCGCAGGACCTTCGTGTAGCCCAGGACGGGAGCCAGACGGCCGCTGATCGGACCGAAGATCCAGCCCAGGAGGGCGTACGGCGTGAGGATGAGCAGGGCCATTTCGGTGGGGCCGACGCCGAAGCCCGGGTCGGCTGCCTGAACGTATGCCGGGACGATGCCGTTGATGACGGCGAAAATTCCGGTCATGGTGAGCGTGGTGGTGAGCAGCGGTGCCCAGGTTGAGCGCTGGCGAAGGTGCGCAGTTTCCACCATGGGCGACTTGGCACGTTTCTCCACCATCCAGAACGCGAAGAACGCGACGGCGGCCACCACGACCAGGCCGATGGCGAGTATCAAGGTACCCGCAGAGAAGGCCGCAGCGAGCTTGGAGCCTTCGTTCAGTGCAGTCAGGAGTGCTCCCACCGCGATCACGATGAAGAATACGCCCAGCCAGTCCATGGCGGTGCCTGCAGCCGGCTTGCTCTCGCCGGCCAGGACGGCAATCAGAACCGTCGCGGCAACAGCCAGGACAACCATGAGCCAGAAAATGCTGCGGAAACCGAAGTGCTCGGCAAAGTAGCCGCCAACAAACGAGTCAACGCCGGCAACGCCGCCGTTGACCGCAGTGATGAGGCCCATGAGGGCACCGTATTTACGCGGGTTGCTGACCGCAGAGCGGAGCATGATGAGGCAAAGGGGGACGGTCGGGCCACTGACGCCCTGGATGATGCGGCCCACGAAGAGCCACGTGACGTCGGGAGCGAGGGCGGCGATGACCGAGCCCGCGGCCATCAGCAGCATCATGCCCAGAAGGATCTTCTTTCGCCCCACGATGTCACTGAGGCGCGGCAGGAAGAGCGAGAACAAGGCCGCGGCCGTGAAGAACCAGGTTTGGGACAGCCCGATGACGGCCTGATCCGTGTGAAGCTCGTTGCCCATCGTGACCAGTGCCGGGCTGAGCATGGAGGCGTTGAGCTGGAAGGCCACGCAGGCGGCCAGCAATGCGACCACCAGCGCGGTGACGTTGCCGCGGGTGGACTTGGTGTCGGAGATGAGGGTGGTCATTTACTTGGCCCCTCCTGCAATGACACCTGCGGTAACGGCACCTGAAGCGGTGACGTCGCCTGCCAGGGTGGCCGGAGCGCCGCCGTCGGGCTCTCCGATCCGGACGATCGCGTCTGTGACGAGATCCCAGAACTTCTTATGGTCAAGGTCCACGGCAACGGACGTGTGGCAGTCGTCCGGGGCCGGCACGCGGAAGTCGGCGACGGTCATGCCGAGCGTCAGCTTGCCCTGCAACTCAATGTCCACCGGGACCTTGCGGGTGGACATCACGGTGGGGTCAATGACGTAGGCCACTGCGCACGGATCGTGGACGGGCGGGTAGTCGAAGCCCTGCGCGTCCTTGTAGGCCTTGGTGAAGAACTCCATCAGTTCCATGACGAACCTGGCCGGCTTGGTGCCGATGGCTGCGATCCGGTCGACAATCTCCGGGGTGGCCAACGCCTGGTGCGTGAGGTCGAGGCCAACCATCACCACCGGCCACTTTTCGTTGAACACGATGTGTGCGGCTTCGGGGTCTATGATGATGTTGAATTCAGCCACGGCACTCCAATTGCCCACGTGGTAACCGCCGCCCATGAGGACAACTTCCTTGACGCGCTCCACGATGCGCGGTTCCTTCCGGACCGCCATGGCGATGTTGGTCAGTCCGGCGGTGGGGACCAGGGTGACCGTGCCCGGCTCATGCGCCATCACGGTTTCGATGATCAGGTCGACGGCGTGGCGCGGGTCCAGGTCGATGGTGGACTGGGGCTGGTCGGGGCCGTCCATGCCGGTCTCGCCGTGGATGCTGGGGGCGGTTTCGATGGTGCGGACCAAGGGGCGGTCGCAGCCTGCGGCGAACGGAACGCCGGTGATGCCCGCAATCGTGCCTATCGAGAGTGCGTTGCGGGTGACCTTTTCCAGGGTCTGATTGCCCACCACGGTGGTGACGGCGAGCAGTTCGATATCCGGGTTGCCGTGAGCCAGCAGCAATGCCACGGCGTCGTCATGTCCAGGGTCGCAGTCAAGAATGATCTTCTTGCGCGCCGGTGTTATGGGCTGGGTTTCCATTGTTGTCTCCACGTCATTGGGGCCTGCCGGTGCCGGGCAACCGAGTCCGACGGCGGGCTGAACCTTTTTGGTGCTTTGCCGCGTGGGGATTGGGTGCCTCGCCCAAGCAGGGCGCTAAGCATTCACAGGAATTCTGACATCGTTCACTGCAATACGTCAAGCGCTTAACGTGAATTTCGTCAAGCGCTTGATGCCATGTGATGCCTGAACCGTGAAACCTTGGCTACGATCGATACATGGACACCATCGACCGGCCCAGCGGCAGGGCACCCCGCGTCACGGCGGCGATGGTGGCCCAGCGCGCCGGCGTTTCCACCGCCACGGTGTCCCTGGTGGCCAACGGGAAAACCCGGGGGCGCGTGTCCGAGGACAACATTTCGCGCGTGCGGGAGGCCATCTCCGAGCTGGGCTATGTGGTGGACGGCATTGGGAGCTCGCTGGCCAAAGGCGTGAGTTCGATCGTCATCCTGGTGGCGCCGGACATCTCCAACCCCTTTTTCGCCAAGGTGATCGCCGGAGTCCGGGAGACCCTTGGCGCCGACTACCAGCTGCTGCTGTCCGTCACCGACGCCGGCGAGTTTCCCCAGGCCGAGGACGTCCGGAAGCTCATGGCGCTCCGGCCCGCCGGCCTCCTGGTGGATGCCCCCAACGCCGGCTTCCTCGAAGAACTGTCTGCAGCCGGGCCCCTGGTGCTGCTTGATGCACCCGGACTGGAGGCCTACGCCGCCTCCGTAAACCTGGACGTCGCGCACGGCGCACGTGAGCTGGCGGCGCACCTGGCCGATTTAGGGCACACGCGTGCGGCATACATCGACAGCGTGACAGGCACGGCCACCTTCGATGTGCGGCGCAACGCATTCCTCGAGGAGGCCAAGACGCGCGGAATATCGGTGCCGCCCGACTGCATCATCAGCACCACGATCGATGTCGGCGCGGCCGCCGAGGCGTTCGCCCTGGCCTGGCCGCAGTGGCAGCGTTTCGGAGTCACCGCCGTCGTGTGCGGTACCGACACGCACGCCTACGGTGTTCTGCAGGAAGCGCGTGTGGCCGGAGTCCTCATTCCGCAGGAACTGGCCGTGGCAGGCTTCGACGACCTGCCTTATTCGGCAACCAGCAACCCCGGCCTGACCAGTGTGCATCTGCCGGCCATGCCGCTTGGGCGCAAAGCGGGCCAGCAGCTCCGCGGGCTCATGGCAGGACTGGAGCTCGAGGAACCGCATGTGACGCTTGACAGCTCGTTGGTGGTCCGGGGTTCGACCGGCTGACCGGCTTGCCCCTTCTGGACGCCTTCCACGCGTTCGCTTGACCAGCCTCTCGCGAAGGGTGCCGGGACCGGTTTTTTGCCCTGTCCCTGAGCCGGGAGTGGGAGCTCAGCTTCGGCTTCGCAACGCCGCCAAGGCCTCAGCCAAGGGCATGCGCAATGCGGGGCCATGGCCGGGAAGTATCACTGCGGCGTTAATCCCGTCCAGGCGGTGCGTTGCCGCCAGCGCCGCAGCGGGGTCGGTGTGATACATCCGGTGGAGCATCTGCGGCCCCGTCTTCCGGCTTAGCGGATGGCCACTGACAAACGAGTCCCCGACGGCGATTGCGCCGGCTTGGGGAAGAAGGATCGAGACGCTGCCTGGCGTGTGGCCCGGAATCAGGATGGCTTCCGGATGGCCGGGAAGTCCCCGGAGTTTCTCGGTGCTCCATGCTTGAGCTTGCGTCGCGGGCTTCGCCGTAAGGGACCCTGCCTTGATCACGTGAATCATCCAGCGGAGGACGAGGGGGCGCCATGCCCGGACGATGACCTGTCCGAAGGTGACTTGGTGCTTTTCTTTGCCCTGGACGTGGGCCAGCTCTTCCGGGGCGCACAGGACCGGCGTTCCGAAGGTGCTGGAGAAGTAGGCGGCGGAGCCGGTGTGATCGACATGGCCGTGCGTGATGAGCAGGGCCCGTGCGTCGGCTGGACGCAAGCACAAATGGCGGATGGACTCGAGGACAAGGGCACGGTCAGAGGGATAACCGCTGTCAATGAGCATGTAACCAGACTCGTCGCGGACCACGATCCAGTTGGAGGCCGGTCCTTGGACGAAAAAGACGCCCGGCGCCTGCTCTGATACAGCGGACGAGGGATGCCATTCATTGGATCGGGGGTGCACCCGCTACATAGTAGCCCTCGGCCCAGCGTCCACTCCCCACGTCGGGACGACACCGGATCGTCCGTTGCTGCCGGGGCTCCTACGCCGTGCCTTTCTCACCGGCGGAGCGGAACAAAACAGTTGGAGATCGGCGATCAACCGGTAGTACCGGTCGGATTCGAGGGCAATAAGTGCCGTGTTGTACGCCGCAACGTAGGCGGTTTCCGGTGCGGTGCCCCGGCGTCCGTAGGCCTGGGCGGTTTCATTGGGCCACGGCTCTTGGACGTTCGGCCGGGCCTGTTCCTGCGCAGGCGTGGAGTGGCTGAGTGGGGTCATGGCCTCGGTGAGCCATGCTAGCTCTGCACGGAGCTCCTTCACGGCGGTCTTGTTGAACAGACGGCGGTGATTGCCGAGGACTGAGTCGACCCGATGCGCTGCGGTTGTCATGGCGCGTGAGGCATCCTGTGCACCGGATCGGACGGCGGGGTCGTAACGGAGTAGCGCCGCCACCTGATCGAAAAGGAAGGATGACGGTATCGGCTCGAATTGGTGCTGCTGCAGCTTCCAGCTGCTGGACCGGTATCCCGGCAGTTGAGGGCTTCCGTGCTGAGCGTAGGGCCCAGGTTCCCGCCCTGAGCGGCCGGCGCCGTCGAAAATGTGGTGAGTTTTCTCTAGGGTTTTCAAGGTTACATCTCCCGCTGATGGACTGCAGGGTCGAGGGTGCTTGAAGCGCCGGTAGGGGCGGGAGTCATCAGCATCTCCTCTTCCGCTTGTCCTGATGCCGGGGTCCCTAAGAAGGGCCCGGATCATTTCGTCGTCTCGGACACCTTCCATGCTGGACTGCGGACCTGAGGCAGCCATGAGAAGCCTGTGAGGGTCTTCTCATGCGCGCTTTCGCCCCGGTTGAAGCTCAATTGAGGTTCAGGCGGATGAAGCATGACCACCATCGTGGCACGTCCACGGAGCGGGTCCCTTCGCTCATTTGACGGTCAGCGTCCCATGCATGTTCACGTGGTAGGTGCAGTGGAAGGGATAGGTGCCGGGTTTGGACGGCGCGGTGAACGTGGCGGTTCCGGAGCTCGTCACCTCGACATCGAACGCCGATCCTTCGTCGGCAGTCACGGTGTGTTCGGCGGTATCCGTGTTCGTCACCGTCACCGTGGCACCGGGGGACACGGACGGGGGCGTCTGATAGGCGAAATCCTTGATCGTGATCGCCGCAGGTGATGCCGCCGGAGCGGAGCCGGTGGCCGTGCCGGCTGAAGTCGTCGACGTCGGCGACGGTCCAACGGACGTAGTCGAAGCCGTCGGGTTCCCCGTCGCTGGGGGAGTGCTGCTGCCGGCGCCGCACCCCGCCGTTCCGGACAGAATCACCGCCAGTGCGAGAATGCCCAGCGTTGTACCTGTCCTCATGGGGGCACCATCCTCAACAGCACACGAATTCGTTGTGATCCATTGTGCTCCCGCACGGGAGCAAAAGCACCGCCCTGGTCAGCACCGAGCGAGCGCGCAAAAAGGACGCGTCCACTTGAACCAGCTATCGTCGAGTGGCGATCATGGTCTTTGGTCGACGCCAGGGGCTGCGAGGATGGCCAGTTGCTGGGTCGCTCGGGTCATGGCGACATAGCGGTGGACCGCTCCCTCGATGCCCGTGCCGAAAGCCTCCGGGTCGACGAGGACAGCCAGGTCGAACTCGAGCCCCTTCGACTGCTCCGGGGTCAGCGACCTGACGCGGGTCCCCTCCCGGAACGAGCCGTGCACCGTCTCAATCCTGCCGATGACGCAGGCGACTCCCTCGGCATGCGTGGCCAGCCAGGTGTCGAGGATCGAGCTCACCTCCGACGTGGATCCGTGGACGACGGGCATGCCGCTGCTCCGGATGGAGGTCGGGACGTTGGCGTCCGGGAGCACGGCCCTGATGACCGGTTCGGCTTCCGCCATGACCTCCTCCGGCGTTCGGTAATTGATGCTTAGGGTCGCCAAGTTCACGTTGCTCAATCCGACCCGCTCGAGCCGTTCCAGCCAGGACTCCGCGAACCCGTGCTTGGCCTGGGCGCGGTCCCCGACGATAGTGAAGCTCCGGGACGGGCAACGGAGCAGCAGCATCTGCCACTCGGCGTCGGTCAGCTCTTGCGCCTCGTCCACGACGACGTGGGCGAACGGGCCGGCAAGGTAGTCCGGGTCGGCGGTCGGCGCGGCACCCTCGTCACCCAACTTTTCCTGCAGGTCTTGCCCGCGCAGCATCGACATCACCAGCAGTTCGGAGTCGTCGGCCGCGATCAGATCGTCGACTACCCGGTCCATGAGCTCTCGCTCGGCGGCCAGCGCGGCGTCCTGCCTACGCTTGCGGCGTGACGTCTCGGGGTCGCCGAGGCGTTGCCGGGCCGCGTCCAGGAGCGGCAGGTCGGACACGGTCCAGGCCCGGGGATCCTGGCGCTGCAGCTTTTTGACGCCGTCAGGGTTGAGCCAGGGGGCGCACATGCGCAGGTAGGCGGGCACCGTCCAAAGGTCGCCGACAAGGTCGGTGTAATCGAGCAGCGGCCACGCTCGGCCGAACGCGTCCACCAACTCCGCGTTCCGCGCCAACGCCCTGTGGAGCAACTCCTCCGGGACGTCATCGCCGTCGAACTTGTCTACGAGAATTGTGAGCAGCTCCTCCCAGACCTCGTCCCGCGCCTCGTTGTGCGGAGTGCCAAGGCTCGGTGACTCGAACGCCTCGGCCCAGGCGTCGGCGCTCAGCCAGATATCGGCCCAGGGCGTCTCGACCTCCATCCCATTGGTGGGCGGCTGTTCGTAGAACCTGATTGCGGGCTCGATCGCTTTCACCATGGCCGCTGACGACTTCAGGAGGGCCACGTTCGGGTCGCTCTCAATCGCTGCTGTGGCTCCTTCGGGGAGGAGGTTCCGCAGGGTGCATGTTTGCACGCCCTCCTCACCGAGGCTGGGGAGGACGTCGGGGATGTAGTTCAGGTATGGCTGATGTGGGCCGATGAACAGCACACTGCTTTTGCTGTGGGCACCACGGTGACCAAGGCGGGGGTCGGAGTAGAGGAGGTAGGCGGAGCGGTGCAGTGCGACAACGGTCTTCCCCGTCCCTGGACCGCGGTCGACGACAAGAGCGCCGCGGGATCCCGCGCGGATGATTGCGTTTTGGTCGGCCTGGATGGTGCCGAGCACGTCCTGCATCCGGGCAGACCGGCTGCTGCCCAGACTGGCGATAAAGGCAGAAAGGTCCTCGAGGGCGGCGTGCCCTTCGTACGCGTCCGACGTGAACACCTCGTCCCAGTAGTCGCTAATCCGACCGCGGGTCCACCGATACCTGCGGCGGCTTGCCAGGCCCATCGGGTTGGCGTAGGTCGCCCCGAAGAACGGCTCAGCCGCAGGGGAACGCCAGTCAATGAGCAGGCGGCGCCCCTCGCTGTCCGTGAGGCCAAGCCGTCCGACGTACACCGGCTCGGAGTTGTCTGCGCGGACCATCTGTCCGAGGCACACGTCCAAACCGAAGCGACGCAGGGCGCGCAGGCGGGCGGTCAGCCTGCGGATCTCCACATCCTTCTCCAGCGCCTCCTGGCCTAAGCGGCCGGGTGCCCTGCGCGTAGCGTCGAACCGGTCGGACAGGTCGGTGATCGGCTGCTCGAGGCTTTCCGCGATGGCCGCGAAGTGCAGCTCGTCATCACCTCCTTTCCGGCCTCCTGGCTTAGGTTCTCAATTTTGGCGCACAACCCGGAGCTTGCGGCAAGCCCCCCTGCGCGCTATAGATTGAAAGTAGGGAGGAGCGTGCCGCTTCCGTGTCCCGCCACCCCAGACCGTACTTCCCAACCCAGACCGTACTGGCCAACCGCCGTGGATACTTCACGGGCACCGCAGGTCATCGAGGAGCCCTTGCAATTGCTCCGGCCGCTCGATGTTGGCGAAGTGGCCGCAGCGCGGGATCGTCACCATCTGGACGTGCGGGACTATGCCAGCCAACCGGATCAGGTCCGACGGTGGCGTGAACACATCGTTGTCCCCGCGGATTGCCAGCACCGGGCAGAGGATGCCGCGCCACCGGTCAAAATCGTAGTGCGACGCCGCCCGGGCAGCAGCGGAGAAGCTGGCCGGCCGGGCGTCATTGCCGAGCCTGCGGACCTCACTCGGGGAAATGACTGCGGGTTCTGCGAAGAACGGGGACATCAGCGGTCCCATCACAGGGGTGGTCCCGATTGCTCGGATCAGCGCTGACCCCGCGGGACCGAGGGCCGCCATGGAGCGCATTACGAGCAGCATCCCCACGAACGCCGGGAACCTGAACAGCCGGCGCAGTGGCTGCCTGGTCGCCTCGGACACGCCGAATGTGGTGGCCGAAATGGCGGCTACGCTGGCGGTCCGCTCCGGCCACGCGGCGGCAATGTGCAATGCCAGGAAGCCGCCCATGGAGTGGCCCACCAGGTTCCACCGCCGGTAGCCGAGCGAGAGCAGTACACCAGTGACGGCCCGTGCCATCGCGTCGATGCTGAAATGTTCCAGCCGGGCATCCGTGGTGGATTCACCCCAGCCGGGCAGGTCAATCAGCACTCGGTCGTGGGCCGGCACCCCGGAAAGCAGCGTCTGGAAGGTAGTCCAGGTTCCCGCGGCGCCGTGAAGGTAGACATCCGGTGTGCCGGAGTCGGGAGACCGGCCTACGGTGCCTTTCTGGACACGCACCGTGCAGGCACCCAGCTCCGTGGGAAGCACCACCCGCCCCAGCGTGGCCCCTCCCGAGTTGGTTTCCTGCTGAACACTCATGGTCATCCTCTGCTCATGATCTCTGAAACTGATTCGGAGCCGCAGGGGTGCCGGATGGGCCACTGGAACAATCCGGAGTGTCAGCTGGGCCCAGGCATCACCATGACCGTTCCTGGGGCCTGGAAAGATAGAAGCCTGATCCATTCGGTCCCGTGGTCCAGCAGCTTGACTCGAGGAAGCGCCGCGGCGGTTTCCTGGACGGTGACGGCCGCCTCGAGTTCTGCGAGTTTGGCTCCGAGGCAGCGGTGGATGCCGGAGCCGAACACCAGGCCATGGCCGGTGGGTTGACCGTCCCGGGCCGGCTGCGCAGGTGCCGCCCGCGCAGGCAGGCTCTCGGGTCCGGCCGGTGACGTGATGCGGTTGCCGCTCAGTTCGAGGAGGATTTCGGTGCCGGCGGGGATCAGGCCGCCGGCGAGGTTTGTGTCGTACGCTGCGATGCGGCGCCAGGTGGGGACGGATGATTCGTTGGCAAGTACGTGCCGGACCACCTTCCTGGAGCCTGCTTCGGAGGCCGCGTCGTTCCAGCCCACGGGCGCGGACCTCTCCAGGAGGCGGAAGAGGGTGGTGCTGATTAGCTGGGTGGTTGTTTCCTGCCCGGCGATCAGCAGGAAGTAGCCGAGAGAGCATATTTCTGGCGTGGACAGGCCGTGTTCGGCAAGGGATTTGAACAGGTTGCGTCCGGGGGCCGTCCTGGAATCCGCCACGAGCTTGCGCAGCCAGACGTAGAAATCGGCGGCGCTGTGGGCCAGTTCGAGTTGCCGTTCCTCGTCCGGCCACCCCCAGAACAGTTCCATGGAGTCAAGGCCCCACCGCTTCAGGGCCGCAAGATCCCGGACGGGCAGCCCAAGGAGTTCGAGCATCACGACTGCCGGTGGAAACGCCGCCACGCACTGCACGAGGTCCGCTTGGCCGGATGAATCGAGCTGCTCCGCGGCGTTCCGTGCCGCTTCACGCGCCAGTTCCCGGATCCGCGGCTCCATGGCGGCGACCGTGGCGGGTGTGAAGAAGCCTGCCACGACCTTGCGGATCCCGGCGTGCGTGGCCGTGTCGTTGCTGGCCAGAACGGGAGGCAACGCGAAGCCCACGCGCTGCAGCACGCGCAGCGCTGGCCCCGCCAGGGTGGTCACGGCGACGAGCGCGTTCGCGGGGCTGAAGTCGGCAGGCCGGTGCAGGACATCACGGACCACGTCCGGGTCCCGCACCACAAGGTACGGGCAGCGCGCCGTCAACGCCGGGTTCATGCGGGCAAGCCGTTCAGCCATGCAGCTGCTTCGGCGCGGAAGGCAGCCGGGGACAGTTCCGATGCTTGCTCGGGCAGGGCGCCAAGGAAGGGCGCCGGCAGTGTTCCGAGCACCTGCCGGTTGCTGCGGTGCACCAATTCAGGGTTGCCGGGCCAGCTTCCCAGCACCACACCAAGAACCTGGAGATCCCGCGCAGCCAGCGCCTCGAGGGTCAGGGCGGTGTGGTTCAGCGTGCCGAGGGCCGGCCGGGCGACGAGCACGAATGCCGCCGCCAGGAGCGATCCGAGGTCCGCCAGGGTGCAGCCGGCGGAATCGAGCTCCACCAGCAGGCCTCCTGCACCCTCCACCAGGACGTGGTCGTGGGAGGCGGCGAGCTCGCGGACGCGGCCGGCGTGCGCCGCCACGCCGGGCAGCGGCGTTCCGTCGACGGCGGCAGCGGCGACGGGCGCCAGTGGCTCCTGCAGAACGACTCCGGTTGCTGCCGTCACGGGGCCGGCGAGACGGACAATCTCCGCCGCGTCGGAATCGCCGTCGGCGGCGCCTGACTGGCAGGGCTTGTACACCGCGACGCTGCGTCCCGTTCCGTGGAGGACGGCGGCGAAGGCCGCCGTCGTCATGGTTTTGCCGACGCCGGTGTCCGTTCCGGTGATCAGGATGATGCCGGGCAGGTTCATGGAAGTTCCTCCAAAATGCCGCGCAGCACTGCGCAGCTGTCTTCGATTTCCTCGGTGGTCAGGGTGGCGCGGGCGGTGAGCCGCAGCCGCGAAATCCCGTCTGGAACGGACGGCGGGCGGAAGCAGCCGATCCGGACGCCGGCGGTGCGCGCGGCCCCGGCGGCCGCCAGGGCCGATTCGGCGGAAGGCATGGCAATGGACTGAACGGCCCCCGCTGCCCGGTCGACGGCGGCGCCGCGGGCTGCAAGGGCCGGGGCGAGCCCGGCGGCCAGCGCCGCACCGTTGCTTTGGACGGATCCGGCCCGCCAGGGTTCGTCGCGGATGATCCGCACCCCGGCGAGGGCTGCCGCTGCGGACGCAGGTGCCAGACCGGTGTCGAAGATGAAGCTGCGGGCCCGGTTGATGAGGTGGTCGCGCAGCAGGGGGGACCCCAGGACGGCTCCGCCCTGGCTGCCCAGGGCCTTTGACAGCGTCGCGGTCACGATCACGTTGGGATGCCCGGCAAGGGCTGTCCCGGCCACCGAGCCGCGGCCCTGAAAGTCTCCGGTGCCGGTTACTCCGAGGCTGTGGGCCTCGTCGATGAGCAGCACGGCGTCGTATTCCTCGGCCAGGGCCAGCAGGCCAGCGAGCGGTGCCTCGTCGCCCAGGACGCTGTAGAGGGATTCGACGGCGATCAGCGCGCGCGGCTCCGGCCGGTCAGCGAGCAGCCGGCCGGCGTGCTCCACGCTGTTGTGGGGGAACGATTCGGTGCGGGAGCGGCTGAGCCGGAATCCGTCGATCATCGATGCGTGGCAGTGTTCATCCGCGACGATCAGGGTCCCGGGGCCGCCGAGCGCGGCGATCACGCCGATGTTGGCCAGGTAGCCGGAGGAGAACACCAGTGCCGTTTCCATGCCGGCCAGTCTGGCCAGTTCCTGCTCGAGGTCCAGGTGCAGCCTGGTGGTTCCGGCCACCAGGCGTGAGGACGTGGCACCCGCGCCCCACAGCGACGTCGCCGCCGCGGCTGCCTCGGCAACGCGCGGGTCCGCCGCGAGGCCCAGATAGTCGTTGCTGGCCAGGTCGATGAACTGTTCGTCCGCGGTGCGGGGGAGCGGGCGGCGGACCAATCCACGGCGGTCCCGGACGGCGGCCTGCCGCTCGAGCCACTGGGTCATGGAGTTGCTCATACCGCGCCTCCGGACCGTGCCGGGACTCGCTCGTGGACTTCGGCGACCGCAGCGATCATGCCCGCAGTGATCTGGTCAACATCCGCTGCCGTACTGATGTACGGGGGCATGGTGTAGACGAGGTTCCGGAATGGCCGGACCCAGACCCCGTGCCGGATGGCAGCGGTGGTAACGGCGGTGACGTCGACGGGGCCCTTCAGCTCGATGACTCCGACGGCGCCGATGGTGCGGACATCCCGGACGGCCTCCAATTCCAGGGCGGGCGTCAGCCCCGATTCCAGGCCCAGGCCGATCCGGGCGACGTCGGCCCGCCAGCAGCCGTCGGCGATGATGCCCAGGCTGGCATTGGCCACCGCACACGCCAGCGGGTTGCCCATGAAGGTGGGTCCGTGCAGCAGCGCCCCGGCCTGACCGCCCGAAACCGCCGACGCAATCTCCCCGGTGCAGAGCATGGCGGCGAGGGTCACGTATCCGCCGGTCAGGGCCTTGCCCACACACATGATGTCCGGCACGACGCCGGCGTGATCGGCTGCGAACAGTTCGCCGGTCCGCCCAAAACCGGTGGCGATCTCATCGAAGATGAGCAGCAGACCGTGCCGGTCAGCCACCTGCCGCAGCGCGGTCAGGCATTCGGCCGGGTAGGCGTGCATGCCGCCGGCACCCTGGAGGACCGGCTCGACGATGATCGCTGCCAGCTCCCCGGAATGATTGGCCGCAATGTCCTGGAGCTCCAATGCCCACGCCTGCACGGATTCGGGGGTGGCTGACGCCGCCGCCGGGGGACGGGGCGCAAACACGTTGCCGGCCAGCAGGCCCGGGAAGGCGGAGTGCATGCCGTCGACGGGATCGCAGACCCCCATCGCCGCGAAGGTGTCGCCGTGGTATCCGCCGCGGATGCTCAGGAACCGCTGCCTCGATGGCCTGCCGGAAGCGGTCTGGAACTGCACCGCCAGCTTCAGCGCAACCTCCACGGCCACCGAACCCGAGTCCGCGAGGAACACCCGCTCCAAACCCGGCCGCCCGGGCGCGGTGGGGGCCATCCCCACCAGCCACTCGGCCAGTTCCACGGCCGGGGCATGCGTGAGGCCGCCGAACATCACATGGCTGAAACTCTCCAACTGCCGCCTTGCAGCGGCGTCCAGCACCGGGTGCCGGTAGCCATGGATCGCTGACCACCACGAGGACATCGCATCAACTACCTCATGGCAGGTGCCGTCCTCGTCCCGGAGCCGCAGCCGCACCCCGTCGGCCGCCCCGACCTCCCACAGCGGAAGGTCCGGGGACGCCGGTGCGTACGGGTGCCACAACCGCGCGCGGTCCCGTTCGATCAGGCCCGTCGGCGCCACACCTGTCATGGAACAAGCACCCCGTGGCGGGAGCATTCAGCCGACCAGCCCAGCGGTGTGACCTGGACTTTCATCCGGCGCCGGCAGGCGGCGCAGTACCGCGGCGGTTCCATCGCGAGGCGTTCGCCGCAGCGGCGGTGAACGTCCGACGTCGGGCGGGCGCCGCCGTCGGACGGCTCACCGCAGTGCCCGCAGAACTCAGCGGTGGTTGAGCCCGTCGAAACCCCGGTGGTTGAGCGGTTGGGGAAAGAAACACCGTTCATAGCGTCTTCTGGAGTTCCTTGATGGGCATGTTCAGCTCGACCAGCAGGTTGAGGTCGGCCGTCGCGGGCCGGCCCAGGGTGGTGAGGTAGTTGCCGACGATGACGGCGTTGATGCCGCCGAGCAGGCCCTCGCGGGTGCCGAGGTCGCCGAGGGTCAGTTCGCGGCCGCCGGCGTAGCGCAGCACCGTGCGGGGCATGGCGAGCCGGAACGCGGCGATCGCGCGGAGGGCGTCTTTGCCGTCCATGATGCCCTGGTTTTCCAGCGGTGTGCCGGGGCGGGGGTTGAGGAAGTTCAGCGGGACCTCGTGGGGTTCGAGGGCTGCGAGCTGGGCGGCGAGCTCGGCCCGCTGTTCGAGGGATTCGCCCATGCCGATCAGGGCGCCGCAGCACAGCTCCATGCCCGCGGCCTTGACCATGTTGCAGGTGTCCAGGCGTTCCTCGTAGCTGTGCGTGGTGACCACTTCGGGGAAGTAGCTGCGGGCCGTTTCAAGGTTGTGGTTGTACCGGTGCACGCCCCATTCGGCGAGCTGGTCGACCTGGCGCTGGGTGAGCATGCCCAGGGAGCAGGCGATATTGATGTCGACGGCTTCGTTGATGCGGTCGATCGCGAACTTGATCTGGTTCATCAGCTTCATGTCCGGACCGCGGACCGCGGCGACGATGCAGAACTCCGTGGCGCCGGTGGCCGCGGTTTCCTTCGCGGCCTTGACGAGCTCCGGGATGTCCAGCCACACGCCGCGCACAGGGGAGTCGAACAGTCCTGACTGGCTGCAGAAGTGGCAGTCCTCGGGGCACCCGCCGGTCTTGATGGAGATGATGCCTTCCACCTCGACGTCCTCGCCGCAGTGCCGCAGCCGGACCTCGTGGGAGAGCTGCAGGGCTGCTGGAAGTGCTTCATCCGGGAGCTCAAGAACCTCCACCAACTGGCTTTCGGTCAGGCCGATGCCGTCTTCGAGGACCTGCCGGCGGGCGGTTTCCAGGATTTCGTATTTTGTGCCGGGGATGATTGCGTCGTTTGCTTTGTCGCCCGTGGCGACGTTTGCCTGAATCGTCATTGATGGGTCCTTTGCGCTTGCTGGCTGCGGATATGCCTCACAGCAGACGCTAGTTTCCTGCCGACGACAGGATTTTGTCGGGTATCTACAAGCAGGCGCCCTGGACTTTGGTTCTGCCTGGCTGGTCCTGGAAGGTGATGCGTTCAGTGCGCCTAATGTTTGACCGTGTGTCCGAGGCTCGTGACGAGGCGGGCTATGGCGTTCTCGGCGGTTGGCGCCGCGCCGAAGACTTCGCGTTGCCGGGTGGTGTCGGCGACGTATTGGCCGGACTGAAACCAGCCGGCCATCGCGCCCATGTCCTTGACCATGGGGTTAATGGGTCCGAGCACAGTGCCCACGGCTTGGATCAGTCCGCTGGGGATGGTTCGGACCCGGATCCGGTTGCCGAGGATCCTGCCGGAAATCTCAGCGACTTCCTGCATGCTGACAGGTCGATCCCAGCCGATGTCGATGCGCTGCCCGTCGATGCCCTCTGTGTCTGTCGCGGCAGCCAGGTAGACAGCCAGGTCGGCTGTGAGGACGAACGTCAACGGAATGTGCGAGGACCCGAGCCACGTGAGGCGCCCTTTGCTGAAGGGGTCGCCACCGAAACGGGTCACCTGGTCCAGGAATGCCCCCGGACGCAGCGCCACGAACGGGACGCCGAGTTCCTCGAGCCGGTCCTCGGCCAGCTTCTTGTGCCAGAAGTGGGGAACTTCCGGGGTCTGGTCGCAGGTGAGGATGCTTGTCAGCACGAATCTGCGAACGTGGGTGCGGCTGGCGGCTTCGGCGAGGTTGCTGTTGCCTACGGTGTCGATTTGAGGAGTGTCGCCTTTGCTGTGCCGCGTACAGCCTGCCGCCGTGGTGATCACGCTGTCGGCGCCGTCCATCGCGCGGACCAACGAGTCAAGGTCCATCATGTCGCCACGGGCGATGGTGGCCCCGGCGGCTTCCAGCCGCGTGGCGTCGGAACCCGGGCGCACCAGTGCACGCACGTGTTTTCCTCGCGCTAGGAGCCCGCCACCACCTGGCTTCCCAGCATGCCGGTGCCGCCCACAACCAGGACGGTGCCATCGCCAGACATCGTCGCCTCCAGTGCAGTCGAACGCGTGGACACCCTGCGTTAAGCAAATCTACTCATCCGGGCGGAAGCCGCAAGCCGCTGCCATCGCCACGTGGTCAAAGCTTTGATTTCTAAACAGACTCCTCCAGAACCGCCACTAAACACGGGGCGCATTTGCCCTGTCGGAGAATAAATCCGGTGTCTATCCTGTTTGTAAAGACCGTTGCGACACGCGGTCCACAGGCCGCCGGCATGTCCCGGGGAAGCCTTCCCGCTCCGGGGGCCCGTCTCGATGAGGAGGCGTCGATGTCCAGTCCTGATGTGCCAACGCGAGCGCCGGCAAGATACGGTCCATACATCATCTCCGGAATTCTGTTGGCTATCGCCGTTGTGGTTCCGTTGTTTGTTCCTGCGTATTCCGTCGATGAGCCGCGCTTGGGCGGTATGCCGTTCTTCTACTGGTACCAGATGTCGTGGATTCCGGTCACCGCGTGCCTAGTGGGGATCTCCTACTGGCTGGTTAGCAAGGAGGATCGCCGCCGTCGCGAATCGGCGCGCGGCATGACCACCGCCGAGGAGGAGCCATGATCGGGGCCAGCGTGCCGTTGGCGGTTGGGGACCGGCCCATTAACGGCGTTGCACTCACCATTGTCATCATTCTCTTCGTCGTGGTGGCGGCCTTGGGGTTCGTTGCTGCGCGGTGGCGGCGGGAAGAAGCGACAGGGCTGCACAGCCTGGACGAGTGGGGCCTCGGGGGCCGCGGTTTTGGAACGTGGGTGACCTGGTTCCTGCTCGGCGGCGACCTGTATACGGCCTACACTTTTGTGGCCGTTCCGGCTGCAATGTGGGCCACCGGAGCCGTAAGCGGTTTCTTCGCGGTGCCGTACACGATCGTTCTGTACCCGATCGTGTTCCTCCTGATGAGCCGGTTGTGGTCCGTCTCGCACCGGCATGGGTTCGTCACGCCGGCCGACTTCGTTGGCGGCCGCTATGGCAGCAAGGCGCTAACCGTCGCCGTGGCGGTCACCGGCATCGTCGCGACCATGCCTTACATCGCGCTGCAGCTAGTCGGCATAAAGGCCGTGCTCACCGTGCTGGGTCTCGGTAGTGCGGAGAACGTGCTGCTGACGGACCTGCCGCTGATCATCGCGTTCGTGGTCCTGGCCGCCTATACGTACACGTCGGGCCTGCGGGCTCCGGCCCTGATCGCCGTTGTGAAGGATCTGCTGATCTATCTGGCGGTGATCGTTGCGGTAATCTACCTGCCGATCAAGTTCGGCGGGTGGGGAACCATCTTCGACGCCGCTGAGGCGAAACTCGGTGCGGTCAACCCGGCCACGGGTAAACCCGCTGGAGTTTTCATTCCGGGCGCGGGCAGTTACTCCGCATACTGGACGCTGGCTCTGGGCTCGGCGTTGGCGCTGTTCATGTACCCGCACTCGATCACGGGCGTCCTGGCGACGAAGAGCAGGAATACGATCCGTAAGAATGCGGCGGTACTGCCGCTGTACTCGTTGATGCTGGGGTTCCTGGCGCTGCTGGGCTATGCGGCTATCTACGCCGGCACTAAGCCCATCGACTTGAACGGCGCCGTCAACCCGCAACTGGTAGTGCCGCAGCTGTTTTTGGATCACTTCCCGGACTGGTTTGCCGGCATTGCCCTGGCCGCCATCGCCATCGGTGCTCTGGTCCCGGCGGCGATCATGTCAATAGCCGCGGCGAACCTGTTCACGCGTAACATTTACCGCGACCTGATCAGGCCCGACGCCAAACCCCGGCAGGAAGCGAAGGTCTCCAAGATCGCATCGCTTGTGGTGAAATTCGGCGCACTGATTTTCGTCATTGCCATGGACCAGTCGGCGGCCATCAATATGCAGCTCCTCGGCGGTATCTGGATCCTGCAGACCTTCCCGGCGATCGTGGCAGGCCTTTATACCCGCTGGTTCCACCGGTGGGCGCTTTTCGGCGGCTGGGCAGCCGGCATCATCTACGGCACTGTAGCGGCCTACAACGTGGTCAACCCCGTCACGAAAGCGAATTTTGGCGGCTCAATCGCGGCGATCCCCGGCACCGACTTGCAGGTCTACATCGCTGTCGTGGCGTTTGCCATAAACCTTATTGTTGCCGCGGTCCTGTCTCTGGCCTTCCGCGCGATGAAGCTCCCTGACGGGAAGGACATCACCCGGAGCTCAGATTACGGCGCCGACGAGGACGATCCGAAGGTCGCCGAGATCCAGCGCGAGTATCCGCTCGGCGAACCCGGAGCCCCCGCGTTCTGAGTCCCTGGGGCCGCGACAGAGAACGCCACGTTGGTCCTGAGGGGGTTGATGGCACGATCCACGCCGGCGCGCATGCGACGATGGCTTCCTGACGGGGGAGGCTGAACAATTGACAGGTCTTGAAGGTGAAGGGCTGCCCATGACGGCTCTTGCCGTTGCCGCCGGCCGCGCTGTCGAGACGACCCGGCCGGATGCACTTGCTGCCGATCCTTTTGCTGCTGCTCTCGTGGCCGGTGCCCGGTCGAACCTGGACCTGCCCACGGTGTGGCCTGCAGACCCGACGGCTGCCCCTGCACTGCAGCAGCCGCTCCTGCTTGCTTCCACCTACATCGGGCTGCGGACCCGCTTCATCGACGACTTTCTCCAGTCGGAGCCTCAAGACCTCCAGACCGTGATCCTCGGCGCGGGACTGGACACCCGCGTCTACCGGCTCAAGTGGCCACCCGGCTCGCGGGTTCTGGAACTCGACCACGCCAACGTCCTCGAGTTCAAAGCCGCCGTGATGGAAGGGCTGTCCGCCAAACCGGCCTGCCACCTGATCACGGTGCCCACCGACCTGGCCCAGCCTTGGGAAAATGCTCTCCTCACCGCCGGCTATGACCGACAGCAGCCGACCACCTGGATCATCGAGGGCCTGCTGCCGTACCTGAGCGCCGACGCCCAGCTAGCGACGCTGCAAGAAGTGGCGGCGTTATCGCCGTCGGGCTCACGGGCGGTGATCGAGCGGGCCGTCCCCCTGCCGGCCACCGAAGAAGTGGAAGCGAAGCTGCGCGAGTTCAGCGCCCAGACCGGCCTGCCGATGAGCGAACTGCTGGCACGGGCGAATCCGCCTGATCCGGTCCGGTTGCTCGAAGCAGCCGGCTGGGAGTGCAGGGAACATCCGATCCCGGAGCTGTGCGCGCGCTACGGCCGCGCTATCTCGCTCACGACCCCAGACGGGCTCGCGAGCGACGGCAGCCATGATCGCTCCCGCGGCGGATTCGTGACCGCGTGGCTGCCGCGCCGCGCCTGACTGGCGCGCACGACGGACTTCTCGGGCAGGGAATTGGTGGGACTTCCTGAGCCTCAGCCACACACCCATCTGCCGTCGTGACAGGGGAATGCCGGTGAAATGGTGTAAGTTGCATTCCCGTCAGACAAGAACGTCAGAGAAGAGAATGAACCAAGTGGCAACCGATTACGACGAAGTACGATCCGACGTCAAAGAATCTCAGGACAACTCCCTGGAGGCGCTTCAGTCCGCGAACGCCCCGGACGCCCGCAGCGTCGTCCGCGAGCTGGACGAGGCTGACGCCTTGGACGACGCCGTCACCCCGGGCGGAGAGTTCGTCGCCGAGGAACTGGTCGTCCAAGTCGTACCCCAGGCGCAGGACGAATTCACCTGCTACTCCTGTTTCCTGGTCCGGCACCGCTCCCAAATCGCACGCGAGAAGGACGGCCACGCTTACTGCACCGAATGTGAAGGCTAGGCAATGCCGCGGATCGGGCTGCCGGCGCGGTCTTCAGCACTCCGGTATGGGTAGCCCGTGCTCCGTCTGAAGCGACTTGCAGTTTTCAGCGTTTTCGCATTCTGCCTCGCTTCCGGATTCTCCTTCTGGGCGCTCCGCGTGTTCGGCGGGGAGACCGCCCAGGCACAGCCCGCACCGCCACAATCAGAGGCGAAACTCGAGGTGCTGTCCACGAACAGCACTCCTGCCGTCAACATCACCAAGAGCACGATTGACGCCCAGTGGCTCGCCCGGACTGCGGCGGAAACCGGAATACCGGCCCGGGCCCTTCAGGCCTATGCGGCTGCCGCCAGCGGTGCCAACACCACTGCCCCGACGTGCGGGATCGGCTGGAATACGGTGGCAGCCATCGGATTCGTCGAGTCCGCGCACGGAAGTCACGGAGGCGGACGTTTGACGACCACCGGGCAGGCGAGCCGGCCCATTATTGGTCCCAGCCTCAACGGCGATGGTTTCGCCGCCATCGCCGACACAGACGCCGGCGTCCTGGACGGCGACGCTCTCTGGGACCATGCCGTCGGACCGATGCAGTTCATTCCCTCCACCTGGCAGCTGGCAGGGCGCGACGGGAACGGAGACGGCGAAGCCGACCCCCTGAACATCGACGACGCCGCCCTGACTGCCGCTTCGTACCTCTGCGCCGGCGGCCGTGACCTCACCACCGGCCAAGGCTGGACAGACGCCGTCCTCTCTTACAACCAGTCGGATGCCTACGTGCGCCAAGTGAGGGAGCAGGCCAACGCATACGCCACACGGTCGGACCCCCCTAGATGAACCTTGGAGTCATCCCCTCCATTCGGGGCAGTACCGAGACCACCCTCCGTGCTCGGCTCCGCGCTTATCCCAAGATGCACCCGTAAGACTGTGAGTGTCCTGGAGTTGAAGGTACCGCGACCGGAGAACCCCAGAACAGCCGGGTCCGGCGCACTCCCCCCAGTTGCACCGGACCCGGCATCCAAGGACCCGCGCCAGGCTGGGTGGCATGGCGGGCAGCTGGATCGCAGTGGCCGAGAAGATGCCGGTCCTTTCAGTGAGACGTGGTCATCGACGGGCGGTGGGGCTTTCCATCTACGACGGGATGCCCCACCGACGCAGTGTCCGCAGCAGAGCTCCGTGGCCGGCGGCTTGGGTGAGTTCGGATGCGACGGCGGCGAGCTTGGTGTTGGTGTGCTGGCTTCGGGTCGCAAGGATGGAGAAGGCCTTGTCCGACTGGACGTCCAGCAGGCCCATGATGATTCCTTTCGCCTGTTCTATGACAGCCCTGCTGGCGTAGGCGCCGGCGACAGCTGCGCTGGCTGCACGTCCTGCTTCCGCATCCACCGACCTGGTCAGGTCGATCGTGACTCCGTGAATCGGCGTGATCGGCTCACGGCCTTCATATGCTTGTGCCACGGTGAGAACACGGTGCTCGTTCCCCGTGCTGTCGAGGATCCGGTGGAAGGTCGCGCCCTGACCGCCGTAGGAAGAGATGTCCGAGATCAGCCGGCGGACAGGCTCGCGGTCCTCCGCATGTGTGTGCGCCAGGGCCAGCTCGACGGTGGGGACAATCTCCCCGCGCGTGTAGCCGTGGATGGCATACAGGCCGTCAGTCCAGTCGCAGCGCCCGGTGGACACGTCCAGGACGAACGTTCCCGACGGGCATTCGCTCCCTGGTCCGAGTGAAAAGGAGTAGGTCTCCCGTTTGTGCTCCATGCCGACTCTCCAATAGGTGATGGAACCGCCGGGCCCCTGCAGAGGACGGAGGGCCCGGCGCCTGGTCGATCAGTTCATGGGGTGCGCTTCCCGACCAGATACTGAGAGTCTGGTGGGAGGAACCTAGAGATAACCGGTAAACCTTGGAGGCCGCCCTGCCGACAGTTCCCGCCGCGTGATCATCGCCCCTGCGTGGCAGTCTCGGGTACTGTGAGGCTCATGGAGATGAGCCTCGAGGTCGTACAAGTACCGGTTACTGACGTGGACAAAGCTAAGTCGTTCTACACAGACCAGCTCGGTTTCGCCCTGGACCACGATGTTGAATACATACCCGGCATCAGGGTTGTCCAGCTCACGCCACCCGGCTCCGCCACGTCCATAGTCATCGGCACGGGAATGACCAGCATGGCCGCAGGCAGCCTGGAAGGCCTGCAGCTCGTGGTCGCCGATATGGAATCGACACGGGCTGAGCTACTCCGGCGGGGAGCGGTAATCAGCGACGTTCAGGACATGGGCGGTATCGCCTTCGCGTTCTTCAGTGACCCTGATGGCAACCGCTGGGTCATTCAGGAAAAGACGCCGCCGGACGTTAAGGAAGCCTTCCAGCGCTAGGCGCAGGGTTCTTACGTGGCGACGACGGCCGCCTTGGACTCCACCGAAGACCGCTGCGTGCGCAGCCATAGTCGATGACTTGACGGGGGTCAGGGTTCGTCCAGCGACATCGGGGATACTTGGAAGAGGCGCGGGACTGGCGTCTTCAATCACAGTCACGTCAGGAGACAGGGTCGGATGGTGCCTCGGTCCGGCTGAAGGTGGAACCGGCAGGCTAGAGGCTCCGGAGGTTATATGACGTTGCTACGTGGAGGAACGGCCGCGGCGGCCACCCAGCGAGGTGCAGAGCGCCCGAGGCTGGAGGGCCTGGACGTTCTTCGCGGTGCCGCAGTTGGTGCCGTTCTGTTTGGACACTCGTGGCCCGGTGTGTTTGAAGGTGCCGGCATCGTCGGTGTCATTGTCTTCTTCGTGCTGAGCGGCTACCTGATCACGGGCGTGCTGGTCAGGGATGTCGAACGGCATCGCAAAATCCGTTACGGCCGCTTTTACGCACACCGGGCCTTCCGCCTGTTGCCGGCGCTCATAGCCTTCCTGAGCGTCTACGCCATCGTGGAACTCACGGCAGACGTGCTTGGGGACCGGTCCAAAGGAATCATCGGCTATACCCTCCTCACCGGTTTCGGCTATCTCAAGGACTTACCGCTGCCCTTCGATGTCAGCATGGCCATCGGACCGCTTTGGACGCTGGCCGTGGAAGAACAGTTCTATCTGGTCTGGCCGGCTCTGCTGGTGTTCGCCCTGCGGCGTAACCGCCAGGGCCGGCTGATTGGCTGGTCTGCCGCCGTCGTCGTTTCCGTCATGACGGCGAGTGTGCTGGCGATGCTGGTCCTGGCTCCGCAGCTTCACTCCTTGGTCTACGCGCTGCCGACGACGTGGGGTCTCGGGCTTATCGTTGGTTCGGCGCTGCGCCTGTACAGGGTGCATGTCTTTCGCTGGTTCTCCGGCCGCAGGCTCAGGCTGGCGGCCCTGCCCGTCGCGGTCCTTGTCCTGGCGCTGCTGATGTTCTTCTCCAAGGCCAACGAAACGCCAGCCTTCTTCTTCGTCGGGGGCCCGCTGGCCATGGCCGGCGCGGCCGTCCTCGTGGTGCTGGCCGCCTCCCGTACCCGTGCGATGCCGACGTGGACGCGCGCATTGCAAGGGCTGGGCACAGTTTCCTACGCCGCGTACCTGTGGAACTATGTCGTCATTCTCTGGCTCAATGGCGGATCGACAGCCAACCTCCCGCCGTTGGTGGCTGTGTCGGCGATCCTGCTGACCCTGCTGCTCGCGGTCGTCAGCTGGCACACCGTCGAAAGGCTGGGACGCATCGCGCGAGATCGCTTCGACAGCCACTATCCGGACAGCTGCGGCGGCGTCGAGGACCGACTCGGCTAGGACCGAGGCCTTGGACTGGACGAGCACCACCATCGCCCCTGCGCTTGCATCCGCTCTGGCGGGCTCCGACAATCGAGACGAGAATGGATTCGTGCTCCCCCCTCGTCCTGGCGGGGACGGCGACGCGATGAACGCCGGCGCCCGCAAGACTCAGCGCGTCTACCTCACGCTGACGCTGGGCAACACCCTTGCGGCCTCCTTCATCTGGGGAATCAACACGCTTTTCCTGCTGGATGCAGGACTTAGCAACCTCGAAGCCTTTGCCGCCAACGCCTTTTTCACAGCTGGCATGGTGCTGTTCGAGGTGCCCACCGGCGTGGTTGCCGATGGGTGGGGGCGACGCGTTTCATTCCTGCTCGGCACGGTGACACTGGCCATCTCGACCTACCTGTACTACCTGCTCTGGCAGGTCTCCGCCCCATTCTGGTGGTGGGCTGTGGTGTCGGTCCTGCTAGGCCTGGGCTTCACGTTCTTTTCGGGTGCGGTCGAGGCCTGGCTCGTCGACGCGTTGCGCTTCTCAGGGTACGAAGGCGGGCTGGAGACGGTGCTTGGGCGCGGGCAGATGGTGTCGGGGGTCGCGATGCTCGCCGGTTCGGTGGCAGGCGGTGTGATCGCGCAGGCCACCAACCTGGGCGTGCCGTTTCTGCTGCGCGTGGGGGTGCTGGCGGCCATGTTCGCCGTGGCCTTTTGGCTCATGCACGATATCGGGTTCACGCCCGAACGCTCGACCCATCCTCTCCAGGCCACCCGTGCCGTGCTCTCCGCCTCGATTGAAAGCGGTCTAAAGAATCCCCCAGTGCGTTACGTGATGCTGGCCGCGCCGTTCAGCGCCGGCGTCGGTATCTACGTGTTCTACGCCCTCCAGCCGTTCCTGCTTGAGCTCTTCGGCGACCCGCACGCGTACTCCGTGGCGGGTCTGGCGGCGGCAATCGTGGCTGGAGGGCAGGTACTAGGCGGTTGGATGGCGCCCCACATCCGCCGCCTCGTGCGCAAACGCACGACCGTTCTGATTCTGAGCAGCATCCTTGGCGCATTGATTCTGGTCGTGCTCGGGTTCACCCAGGTGTTCTGGGTCGCCCTGGCGCTGTTGGCACTTTGGGCTGTGGTCGCCTCGGCGGGCACGCCGGTGCGGCAGGCCTACCTGAACGACATGATCGCCTCGAAGCAGCGGGCAACGGTACTTAGCTTCGACTCGCTCATGGGATCAAGCGGCGGCGTGGTGGTGCAGCCGCTGCTCGGCCGGGCGGCAGATGTGTACGGCTACGCCGCCTCGTTGGCGATCGGCGGCGTTGTCGAGTTGATCGCGGTGCCGTTCCTGCTGGCGAGCCGTCAGCAGCATCCCCAGGCCGACCAGTCCGCAGACTCGACCAGCGCGTCGACAGCGGAATCCCCGCCGTCGTAGAACCTCGGAAGTTGCCAGTTCCGCGGCCCACCGCGGTGTTGAGTGTCACTCCCCGGCGGAGTAGCGTTGCAGTACCGTCAACTCGCATCACCCTGACTTGGGAGACACCATGCCCTATGTGAGCCGTCGACTGGCTGCCCTCACGGCGGCCTTGGCAATGACAGTGACAAGCGGCGCCGTCACCAGCCCCGCGTTCGCCGATCCGCGGCAGACCGACAAGACCGCGACCGCCACCGGGTACGGCGGCGCGGTGAGCACCGTGGACCCGGAGGCATCTGCCGCGGCGATCGAGGTCCTCCGCGAGGGCGGCAACGCGGCGGACGCCGCCGTCGCAGCCGCCGCGACGCTTGGCGTGACCGAGCCCTACAGCGCCGGGATCGGCGGGGGCGGCTACTTCGTGTTCTACAACGCCAAGACCGGCCGTGTGGGCACGATTGACGGCCGCGAGACCGCACCGGCAGCGATGCCGCACAACGCGTTCATCGACCCCAAGACCGGCAAGCCCTACAATTTCACGCCCGAACTCGTCACGAGTGGCGTCTCTGTCGGCGTCCCCGGCACACCGGCCACGTGGGAGCGCGCACTCGACCGCTGGGGCACTTTGGACCTGGACGATGCCCTCAAGCCCGCCATCAAGGTCGCGACCCGCGGCTTCGTCGTCGACGACACGTTCCGCCAGCAGACTCTCGACAACAAGCTCCGCTTCAACGCGTTCACCTCGACGCGCAGCCTCTTCCTCCCCGGCGGCGACGCGCCCGCCGTCGGCAGTGTCTTCAAGAACCCCGACCTCGCCCGGACGTACCGGTTCCTCGCGGACAAGGGGATGCGGGGCTTCTACCGCGGCCCGCTCGCCGCGGAAATCGCGGCCACAGTGCAGGCTCCGCCGAAGACGGCGGCCACGAAGCTGCCCATCCCGGCCGGCCACATGACGACGGCGGATCTCGCAGCCTACCGCGCCCTAGACCAGGCGCCCACGCACGTGGAATACCGCGACCTGGACGTCTACGGCATGGCGCCGTCGAGCAGCGGAGGCACGACGGTCGGCGAGGCGCTGAACATCCTGGAGCCCTTCAACCTTGCGGGGATGTCCACGCCCGACGCCCTCCACCACTATCTCGAGGCGAGTGCACTCGCCTTCGCGGACCGCGGCAAGTATGTGGGGGACCCGGCGTTTACCGACGTTCCTACTGCCGCCCTCACTGACCCGCTTTTCGGCAAGGAGCGCGCGTGCCGGATCAACCCGAAGAAAGCGGCCGCGAAGCCCGTCGCGGCAGGTGACGTGTCCACGTACGACGGCGTGTGCCCGGCTGCCGCCGCGGCCCTCGCTGACGATAAGGACACCGAGAACATCTCGACAACCAACATGACGGTCGCCGACAAGTGGGGCAACGTGGTCGAGTACACCCTCACGATCGAGCAGACCGGCGGGTCCGGGATCGTGGTGCCCGGACGCGGATTCCTGCTCAACAACGAGCTGACCGACTTCTCGACCGTGTATGACCCGAAGGACCCGAACCGGATTGAGGCGGGAAAGCGTCCTCGCTCTTCGATGTCCCCGACCATCATCCTCGAGGACGGCGAGCCATTCCTCGCGCTCGGCTCGCCCGGCGGATCGACGATCATCACTACGGTCCTTCAGACCATCCTGAACAGGGTTGATCTGCACATGAGCATCGCCGGGGCCATCGCGGCACCGCGCGCCTCGCAGCGGAACACGGCCCAGGTTACGGCCGAGCCGCAGTTCATCACCGCCTACGGAAAGCAGCTGAAACCCTACGGTCATCAGCTCACAAAGTCTGGTGACGCGTTCACCTCGGCAGCAGAGATCGGCGCGGCGACCGCCATCGAATTCAAACCCGACGGGAGAATGGTCGCCGCGGCTGAGCCCGTTAGGCGCGGGGGCGGCTCGGCGATGGTGCTCAAACCCTCGAGGTGAGGTCCGCGCGGTACCAAGGTGAAGCCCGGACCACTCGGCGGGTTCTGGGGTCGGAGCTATCCCTTGGTGCCGGTCAGGGCCAGGGTGCCCCCGAGGCCGATCATGATCACTCCGCCGGTAGTGCTGACCGCGGCGATTCGGCGCGGCGAGCGCGCGAACCATTGCCTGGCCGTGCCGGCGGCGACGGCCCAGATGCTGTCCGAGACGAGGGCGATCGCCAGGAACGTGGCGCCGAGCATGGCGAGCTGGAGCGGGATGGCGCCCGCGGCATGGTCCACGAACTGAGGGAGTACCGCGACGAAGAACACGACCGATTTGGGGTTGGTGGCTCCCACGAGGAAGCCTTCCCGAAGGATTCGCCGGGTGGAGGCGGAACGTAATGGATCCGGCCCGGCCGACCGTCCCCGGCGTTTCCTGACCGCTTGGATGCCGAGGTAAACGAGGTATGCAGCTCCGGCCAATTTGATGACCGTGAAAAGGACCAGCGACTGCGCCAGCACCACGCCGAGGCCCAGCGCCACGGTTGCGACCTGCAGAAGTTCACCGGCGGCGTTGCCCAGGACGCTGAGCAGGCCGCCGCGCCTACCCAAAGCAAGCGACCGTCCAATGACAAACAGGACACTCGGGCCGGGGACGGCAATCAGCAGCGCGGCGACAACGGCAAAGGCCAGCAGATTCGTCACAGGGACCATGCCTGATCTTAACTCCGGGTGGCGTCACGCAACCAGCCACCATCCCTGGCGGGTGCGGGCATCAGGCGCGGAGGCAGCGACACTCTCCGTCCCGTGCCCACATGGATGCTGCCGTGCCGGTTCGTCAACGCCTCATTTGGGTTGACGCGCAGTCACGAACGCCAACGCTTCCATGCTTTTCCCAACGTGTCCGGCGAACACTTGAGTCGTTGCAACTCAGGTCTCTGCACCTCCAGGGGGAAGGCAGACTCGTGGCTTTCGGTCGCGGGCCCGCTGTATGTCAAGACATATAATCCCAATGTCTGGAGGAGACGATGACGTCTCGCAGGGAAGTACTGAGGCTGGGGGTGGTGGGCGCTGCGGCCATGACCGGGGCAGCGTCGGCTGGCGGGGCTGAGCCGGCGGCGACCACACAGGATATCAACCGGAGCCAGCTCGCACCGCAGAACACGCCAGTCCCGTATAGGGCAACCTTCCGGCGGCCGCCCGAGCTCGTGCCTTTTCAGCGGGGCTTCGACGGCGGCGACCCCAAGCGACCTTTCGAGCGCTACGCTCTCACCCAGAAGCTCGGACAGGCTCACATGCTGCCGGGCCTCACCAGCACTGTGGCCGGGTACAACGGAATCTTCCCGGGTCCCACCATCCGGGCCAAGCAGGGCACCCGGATCGAGGTGCGGATCCGCAATGCGTTCCCGCAGCAGGGGCTGCTCCAACCGGGGACATTCAGCACCTCCACGCACCTGCACGGCTCGGCTTCCCTGCCCCAGTACGACGGCTATGCGAATGACATCACCGTTCCCGGTTTCTTCAAGAATTACCACTATCCCAACAGGCAGGCGGCCCGCACGCTTTGGTACCACGACCACAAGCACCACATCACTGCCCAGAATGTGTATTCAGGACTGGCCGCGTTCTACCCGCTGACGGACCGTTTTGAGCGGGCGCAGCTGCCGCAAGGTGAGTTCGACGTGCCGCTGATGCTTTCCGACGCACTGTTCCAGTCGGACGGCTCGCTCGGGTACAACGACAACGGCCAAACGGGGCTGTGGGGTGACGTAATCCTGGTCAACGGGGTGCCGTGGCCGACCATGAAGGTCAAGCCGCGCATTTACCGTTTCCGCGTGCTCGACGCATCGATCTCACGCTCCTACCGGCCGACCCTCTCCAACGGTGAACCCGTCCACATCGTTGCCACCGATGCCGGCATGACGCCGGTGGTCCAGGCCGTTGCGTCATGGCGAATGGGTACTGCGGAGCGCACCGAAATCCTGATCGACTTCCGCAAGTACAGGCCCGGGCAGACGGTTGACCTGCGCAACCTCAGCAACAAGAACAACATCGACTTTGCCAACACGGGCAAGATCATGCGGTTCCAGGTGGTGGCCGATTCGGGCTCCCGGGCAGGGTCCATCTCGTCCATCCCGTCGAGGCTCGACGGCGGGGGGTCACCCACCGCGTCCCGGGGCGGCATCGACACGATGAGCCTGACCCCGCAGATGGCCACGGTGAAGAGGCAGCTCAGGTTCGAGCGCCAGAACGGCCAGTGGAGCATCAACGGGGTCCTGTGGGACGACGTGGAAAGGTCCGGATTCACCAAGTTGTTCGGCAACCCGCAGCCCTTCGCCGTCGAGCAATGGACCATCATTAACCAATCCGGAGGATGGTTCCACCCGGTACACATCCATCTGATTGACGCCAAAATCATCGCCCGCAACACCAACGGCGGCAAACCCTTCGCCTGGGAAGGCGGCCCCAAGGACGTCTTCTACGCCGGCGAGAACGAGTCCATCACCACGCTGATGCAGTTCGACGCCACCGCGCAGGAGGGAGGGCGGTACATGATCCACTGCCACAACCTGGTACACGAGGACCACGACATGATGTTTCAGTACGCGGTGGCTAATTTGCGGACCAACGACCCAATCACCGCTGACCCGCCCAAGCATGACCCCCTGCCCGCGAACGCCTTCCCACCGGTGTACCGGCCGCTTTTTCCTGCAGGGACATGAGTTAAATCCATGACTGGGAGTTCGCTCCCGCGTCCGGAGTGGTCTGAGTTGACCACTCCGTACGCCGGGATGCACTAACCGGACGTGCCGGGTTGATCTGGATTCTCCACACCGACAGTAGCTACGCGTCGGGACCTCAGGAAGGGCAGCGCCGACACCTTCGTTCCGTCCCGCCGGGTGCCACCGTGGCTTGGCCGTGCCTTGGCGAAGCGGAGATAAAGGGATGGAACGATGAACAGGTTGAGGAGGGTGGAGGTAAGGAGGCCGCCAAGGATGACGACGGCCATGGGATGTTCGATTTCGTGGCCGGGGATGTTGCCCATGACGACCAGGGGCACCAGTGCCAACCCGGTGGCGAGGGTGGTCATGAGGATCGGTGAGAGTCTTTCTCCTGCGCCGCGCAGCACGAGCGCCCGGCTGAATGCTTCGCCCTCGTTCCGTTCCAGATGCTGGCAGTGGCTGATGAGCAGGATGCCGTTTCGCGCTGCGATGCCCATCACGGTAAGGAAGCCAACGAGCGATCCGAGTGAGAGGACACCGCCCGTGAAGTATGCGGCGAACACTCCGCCGACGAGCGCTATTGGAAGGGTCAGAAGGGCGAGTACGGCCAGCCGCCAGCTCCGGAAGGAGGTCTGCAGAAACAGGAGGATCAGCAGGATCGCGGCGATGGCGAAAATCGTCAGTCGTTCGGTGGCCGCCTGTCGTTCAGTGTATTCACCGAGCAGCTGGATGCTGTAGCCGGCCGGCAGGTCAAGGCCCTGCAGGCGGTCCTGCAACTGGGTGACGACCTGTCCCAGGTCTGCTCCGCTGTCGATGAATGATCCGACCTCGACCCGGCGGGATCCGTTGGTGCGGTCGATGAGGTTCGGGGTCGGCTGCACGCTGACCGCTGCGACGTCGGCCAGTCGGACGTGCGACCCGGCAGGTGTATCGATCGGGAGGTCCTGAATGCTGGTGACGCTGGCGCGGGTTTCGGGGGTGCTCCAGACCTGGACGTCGTAGGCCCTGCCATCCCGGAAGACGTCGCCGACTTCCTCTCCGGCTACGAGGGTCGCGGCCGCGCGTCTGACGTCGCCGGGTTTCAGGCCGTACTTCTTGGCTGCTTCGAGATTTACCTTGACGGTAATCTGCGGAACTTCGACTTCCAGGGAGACATGGGGTTCGTCGGTTCCCTGAATTCCGTCCATCAGCTCCTTGATCTTTTGGGCTTGTTCGCGCAGCACGTTGAGGTCATCGCCATAGACACGGACGAGGATGGGTTCGCTGGCGCCGGTGATGACCTCTTCGATTCTCTCCTTCAGATATGTCTGCACGTCACGGTGAAGGCCAGGGTAACCGTCAACAACTTCTTGGACTGCTGCAACCGTCTTTTCATAGTCGGCGTGGCGGTCGATGCTGATCCAGTTTTCACCGGCGTTGACGCCGACTATTTCGTCTGCCTGGAATGCCTGTCCAATGTGTGATCCACAATTAAGCACCCCGGGTACTTTAAGCAATGCATCGCAGCCCCTTTGAGCGATCCGGTATTCCTCTGCCACCGAGGTGCCGGGCTCGGCGACCCAGTGCATCAGGAAGTCCCGTTCCTTGAATGTGGGGAACAAGGACTGGCCCAGCAAGGGAGCGATCGCCAGTCCCGTGAGCGCCAGGGCACCGAAACCCGCATAGCCGTAGCGGGGCCGGTTCATGATCCGGGACAGGACCGTGTGGTATCCGCGCTTGAGTACGCGGACCAGCGGCGGTTCGCGCTCCTCTAGTTTGGCCCTGCCCAACAGAATCAGGGCCAGCGCCGGGGTGACAGTCAGCGCGACCAGCATTGAAGCCAGGACCGCGAGTGTGTAGGAGACGGCCAGCGGCCTGAAGAAGACGCCGGTCAGTCCGTTCAGGAAGAAGATGGGTAGGGAAGCCACAACAATGATCAAGGTTGCGTAGACAATGGGACTGCGCATTTCAAGCGAGGCTTTCAGGACCACGGAAGCCGTTGGTTCGTCGCTGCCGCGGGCGCGGTGCTGTCGTAGCCGGCGCATGATGTTTTCGACGTCGATGATCGCGTCGTCGACGACAACTCCGACGGCGATGACCAGCCCGGCGAGGACCATGGTGTTGATCGCACTGGCTGTGAAGTAGAGGACGAGTGCCGCCGTCAGCAAGGAGAGGGGAATGGCGACAAGGCTGATCAGGGCGGTGCGCCATTGGAAGAGGAACGCGCTGAGAATCATCACCACCAACAGACAGCCAAGGAGCAGGGCGAGGCTGAGGTTGGAAATAGCCTCCTCGATAAAGCTCGCCGGCCGGAAGATGGTGGTGTCAAAGCTGATGCCGCTCATGCCTGGTTGGAGCTCGTGAAGGGCTTCCTCGACTCCCTTGGTCACATCCAGGGTGTTCCCCCAGGGAAGCTTTTCGACGATGAGCATGAGTCCGTGGCCGTTGTTGATGACGGCGTCACCGATAAGCGGCTGGTGATCTTCGACGACCCGGGCAACATCACTCAGGTGCAGCGCGACGCCGTCCTTCTCGCGGATGGTGATCCGGGCCAGATCAGCGGGGCTGGTGATCGGCTGGACATGCCGGACGCTCATCCGCTGATTTGGGGTGCCGACGAAGCCGCCCGTCCCGATGAATTTCCCGGGGGAGTATTGGAGCAGCCCCGCGTCCACGGCCCCCGCAGTGACTTCCATGACTTGGTTGAGAGTGACTTTTTCGGCCTTGAGCCGCTCCGGTTGGACCTGGACCTGGAGCATCTGGAGTCGTTCGCCCCAGATGGCGACGTTGGCTACGCCCGGGACCCGGAGTATCCGCGCCCGGATGTCCCAGTAAGAGAGCATGGACATTTCGATCAAGGACCGGCTGGAGGAGGTCATGCCGATTTTCATGACGCGGCTCGTCGAAGAAAGCGGCTGCAGCATTACCGGGGGGGCGGCCCATGTCGGCAGCGCTGAGGTCACCGCGGCCATGCGCTCGGCTACCAGTTGGCGCGCGTTGAGCAGGTCGGTGCCCTGTTTGAAGACCAGCAGAATCGAGGACAGCTGGGGCACGGATTTCGACCGCAGTTCGTCCAGGCCGGGCATGCCGCTGAGGGAGGCCTCGATGGGCACGCTGACCAGTTCTTCAACTTCTTGCGCGGTCAAACCCAGGCAGGCAGTCTGAATTTCGACACGTGGAGGCGCGAATTCAGGAAAGACATCTATGGACGCTCCGCTTAGCTGGAGGGAACCCAGCAGCATGATGACGCTGGCCAAGGCAACGACTATTGTCCTGAATTTGAGGCTGATTCCTATGATCCACCTCATGCTAGTGGGCCGTATCCAACTCTGCGCCGAACAGTTCCTCGGCTCCCAAGGTGACTACGGTAGTGCCGGGCGCCGGGCCGTCAGCCAGCCGGGCGATCTGCCCGTCGATGCGCTCGACGGTCACGGAGCCGCGAACGTAGACCAGGGGCTCGGGATTCGTGTAGACCCAGGTCTTTCCCTGGCTGTCATACAGGATCGCCTCGTAGGGGACACTGAGCTTCTTGCTCTTCGGGTCGGCACTCACCGTGCTCGTCTCCAGCCCGATGTTCCTGACGGCTTGCTCAGTCAGAGTGACCTTGCTGAGGTCTGTTCCCGGCACAGTTTCCAGGCGCGCAGCGGCGTCCCCGGTCGCAGTCTCCACCGGCGGCTGGCTGCAGCCCGGCAAACATAATGCCACGAGGACCAAGATGATCAGAACGAAAAGGCTGCGCTCACGAGGAGCATTTAATGGACTCATGATGCATTCCGGCTTTCAGGCCTCGACAGGGGGTTGCCGTTGATCCGGCGGCTCACTGCGCGATCAGGCGCGAAGCGTAGCAGCACGGCGGGCAGGACAAAGAGAACGAAGAGCGTCGTTGTCAGCAGCCCGCCCCAGATGATGACGGCTAGCGGCAGCATGATCTCCGCGCCGGTCGTACCACCGAACAGAACCAGCGGAAGGACAGCCAGACCCGTCATCAAGGCAGACCCGAGGGTCGGCCGTAGCCGGTCCCGCGCTGCCCGGACGACCAGTTCAGCCCCCGTGGCGGTCTCGCGCCCGGACTGAAGTTGTCGGACCCTGGCTGCGAGAAGAAGAGAGCTCCGGGCCGCAATTCCGAGGACTGCCGAGAATGCGACGAGCGAAATCAAGGAGTTGATCCCGCCGGCAGCGAAGGCCGCAAGGACGCCTCCGGAGAGGGAAACGATCAGTCCCAGGAAGACAGCAGCTGCGAGCCGCCACCCTCCCAGAGCTGTCTGGAGCAGGACCAGGATGCCGAAGGCAGCGATTGCCGCCAGCAGCCCCAGCCAACGGAAATTGTTTTGCTGCTGTTCGTACTGGGTGAGGATCTCGGCATGGTAGGACAGCGGGAACTGGATCTGCTGCAAGCTCCTGTTAATGTCCTGTTGCACGTCATTCAACCCGCGCCCCTGAATGTCAGCCTTCACGTCTACGCGCCGGGACGTGCCGTCGTGGAGTATCACCGCTTCGTTTCCCACAACACTGACCTTGGCTACGTCGCCCAGACGCACATGTCCGCCCTTGGGGGTATCGATCAGCAGCTCGCGGACGCTCGTCAGGCTGTTCCGGGTCGACGGCGTTCCTTTCACCACTACAGAGAAGACCTTCTGCTGTTCATAGACGTTGCCCACGTCGATGCCCTGAAGCAAAGCGGCAGCCGCACGTCGCACTTCCCCGGGTATCACGCCCGCCTTCTGTGCTGCGGCAAGATCAACCTTGACCTCGACGATTGGCTGTTCGTTGGGGGCGTCGATATGCGGATTCACTACACCAGCGGTGCGCGCGAGGATCTGCCGCACCTCCTCTGCCTTCTGACGGATGGTAGTTATGTCCACCCCGTACACCCGGACCGCGAAGCCGGAATCAGCGGCTTCCCGGATCTGGTCAATTTTCTGCTGGGTGTAGGTCGAGACTTTGGCCGTAAGACCCGGATACCCCTCGACAATCTTCTGGACCGTGTCTGCCGTGTCACGGTAGGACGCGTCCGGAGCCACCGTCACCCAAAGTTCCCCGGAACCGACGTCCCCCACCTGGTCTGAAGTAATAGCCCGTCCGACCTCTGCTCCGACGTTTGAGACTCCAGGCAGCGCCCTGAGTTCACGCACGGCCGTCTCAGTGATCCGGCTCATTTCCTGGTCCGATGTGCCCGACAAAGCGTTCCACTGAACCACCAGTGTCTTGTCCGCGAGCACCGGCACCACAGGCTGGTTCGAGGCCAGCTGCGGGGCTAGTGCAAGCCCCGCCACAGCAATCACCGCGGCAGCTACGAACACCCACCCGGTTTTGCCCGCCCCTCGCGACAGAAGACGGCCGTACCGAATACGAAGACGCTTCATCGCCGGCCCTTCCCGTCTCGGGGAGGAGCCGATCGGCAGGACGAACACCAGTGCAGCGGTAACAGTCAGCGCCAACACCATGGCGACCGCCAGAGCGAGCAGATAGGAAAGGACAAGGGGTCCGAACATCGCACCGTTCTCGCCTGGCACAAAGAGCGCCGGGATGACACTCAGTACCATAATCAACAACGAGTAGAGCAGAGGCGTGCGAACTGCCTGCAATGAACCTGCCACCAAGGCGTCACGCGCTTCTCCGGCATCGGCTCCACCGGACATCCGGTAGGCCTGGATGGTGCCACTAAGGTCTTCAGCGATATCTCCCACAATGACCGCCAAGGCGAGGATCATGCCGGCCAGGACCATAGTGTTCAACCCGGCGCCGCGCAGGGAGAGCAGCAGAGCCGCGGCGGTCAGTGACACTGGAATAGTGATCAGGCTGATGAGCGCTGTGCGCCAGGATCGGAAGAACGCGCCAAACATTGCAGCTATCAGCACTAGCGTGATCAATAGCGCGACGCCGAGGGTGCCGACCTCCTCCTGGATAAATGAAGCCTGCCGGTACACTGTGGTGTCGATCGTAACGCCGGGCAAACCGGGCTGGAGTGCGTGCAGTGTCTCATCGACGCCGCGGGTGACGTCCATCGTGTTCGTTTCCGGGAACTTCTCGATCACCAGCAGAAGTTCGGCATCCTGGCCAGGCTCCGCGTCACCGATCAACGGTTGATGATCCGTCTCGACCCGGGCGACATCCCCAAGAAGCAGTTTTCCGGACGGGCCCTGGAGACTGACTTTCCCCAGGTCCAAGGGAGTCGTTATGGGCAGGACATGCTGGACTCCGAGGCGCTGGTGCCCCGTCTCCAGGAAACCGCCTGTGCCCGGTGTCGAAGCTTCCAGGAAGGTTAAAGGGGACACCCACACGGAGTTACCGGTGGTCCGGATCACTTGGTCGAGTGTCACGCCCTTGGCCTGAAGCTTCTCGGGATCCACCAGGACCTGCAACTGCTGGTCGCGCAGGCCCCAGATGGAGACGTTTGCAACCCCGGGTACGGCCAGGAGCCCGGGCTTCATCGTCCACCGGGCCAGGACGGACATCTCGATGGCAGACATCTGCTTAGACGTGAGACGAACCATCATGACACGGCTAGTGGATGACAGTGGCTGCATCAGGACAGGAGCCGCCGAGACGTTCGGCAGGGCCCGCGCTTGGGTTAAACGCTCCGCGACGAGCTGACGCGCCCTGAAGATGTCGGTCCCGGGCTGGAAGACCATTTGGATCGAGGAAAGACCCGGAACCGACTTGGACCGGATTGCCTCCACCCAGGCCACACCGTTCAGCAAGTCGGCCTCCATGGGGGAGGTGATCAGCTGCTCAACCTCGGCAGCAGACAACCCCAGGGCTTCCGTCTGAATCTCAACCTGCGGTGGGGCGAATTCCGGGAATGCATCCACCGACATGGCTGGCAAACTTGTGAATCCAAAACCCAGGATTCCCGCTGCCAGAACGAGGACCAATAGCCGGAACTGCAGTACCCAACGGAGCACGGCGGCCATCATGACCGGCACGCTGCTGACTCTGGGGCCGGACCTTGGACAGACTTGCGGCGGCGTCTATGGTGTCGTCGGCAATCAGGCTGAACCGGACCTATGAATCGTCGTGTTTGAGCATTCAGAATTCCGCTCAAACCGGATGTGGGGAAATCCCCGCAGACTGGTGCTGTGAAACTGTAGCTGGCCACGGCGCGGCTCCTTTGCCTAAATGCCTAGCGCCCCCAGCCGTCGTCTAGGAGAATAATGGCCCTGTAGCACGCCGGCGTCAATCCCTTGGCGAGCTTGCCGATACCACAAGCGGTGAACCTTGGTCCGAGGCCCCGTGATGCCAGCAATTACTGCGGCAGTTGACGTGCCGAAGGGCTCCAGCCGATCGGCTAAGGCTCGTTGCCGCTGATCGAAAAGCCGCTGTCCCCTTCGCCGTCATCCTTGGAGACATAGGCAGTGAAGTCCGCAAGCGACATGAAGCAGTAAAAGTCACTGTAGCGGTACTTCGATTTCTCTGCTGTCGTGGCCACTTTGGCTACCTTCACTTTCACAGTCCGTTGGTTAGCTGCCTCTTTGTGCCAATATTCCGTTGCCCCGATCAAGGTTTGCGGCAGATATCTGCAATGTTTGGGCAGAACTTCGATGCTAAAAAGTGAGAAAGGAACTGACCCCCGCGGCGCGGCAGCAGTTATCGGCGCCGGCGTATTCACTGCTCGAGTTTTTTGGAGTCAACGATCGGGCGAATGACTATGCGGAACTTGATCTTGGGGATCGAAAGATCAAGCTGATCCCGACGCGATGACGCCGCCTCCGTGGACTGGTCACCCCACTGCCGAGGAGCGTTCCGCGTTAGGCCGCCGTGACGGCGGCCCAACGTTCCTACGCCGAGATGCTCAGAGCGGAGTCAGCCTCCTTCAGAACCTTGGCTGCGACTTCGAGGCCTTCGATGCGGCCGAGCTCGACGTCTTCGTGTTCGATGTTGACAAGCATGTCCGGGTCCACCTCGTGGAGGGCGCGGAGGAATTCGGTCCAATAGGCGACGTCGTGTCCCTTGCCGAGGGCAACGAAGTCCCACGCGGCCGGCTTGGGCCATTCGTTGGCCCACTCGTCGCCGCCGAGGTTGGTGCGGTTCTCTGCGGGGGACAGGCGGCGGAAGCGGTTGTCGAGGACGCCGTAGACGGCCGCTGTTGCGGTGTTGACGCGCACGTCCTTTGCCGCTGCCTGGAACACCAGGGGGCCGAGTTCGCGGATCACGGCCACGGGGTCCATTTGCTGCCAGAAAAGGTGTGAGGCGTCGAGCTCAACGCCCACGTGGGTGGCTCCGGTGAGGTCCACGAGCCTGTACACGTCAGCCGGGTTGAACACGAGGTTCTGGGGGTGCAGCTCCAAGGCGACCTTGACGTCCAGGTCGCGGGCAAGCCGGTCAGTTTCTTTCCAGAACTCTGCGGCGACGCCCCACTGGTAGTCGAGGACATCCAGCGCCGCTGAGTTCCAGGCGTTCACGATCCAGTTCGGCACGGTTGCCCCGGGCTCGCCACCCGGGAGACCGGACATCGTGACCACCCGGTCCTGTCCGAGGCGGTGGGCGAGGCGGATGGAGCGGCGGATGTCTTCGGCGTGCTTGTCCCCGATGATGCGGTTGGGGTGCAGGGGATTGCCGTTGCAGTTCAGCCCGGCGATCGCCACGCCTGTGCCTTCGAAGATGGCGAGGTAGTCATCGCGCGCTGCGTCGCTTTCGAGGATCTGGTCGAAGGTGGGGATGTGAACCGGGGGCAGGAACCCGCCAGAATTGACTTCGATACCCGTCAGTCCCAGGTCAGCGATGACTTTCAGGGCTTCGGGGAGCGGACGGTCGTGCAGGACTGCGTTGTAGACGCCGAGTTTCACAGGGTTACCTTCTTTCCGGAGCCGAGGGCCGACTCTGCGACTGCGCCGAGCAGTTCCATGTTGTGCACGCCTTCATCGAAAGTGGCGCAGCGCGGAAGGGACGAAGCCTCGTCGAGGCCTGCGACTTCATCGAGGAAGGCTCTGGCCTGGTAGCCGAAGGCATCGTTCTGGCCGAAGCCGACGCTGGGGGCGTCCATGGCGAGGCCGCCGGCGAGGTAGGGGTGTTCGGGGCCGAGGATGACCTGGCGGTAGCCGTTTTGGGATGAGGGGCCGGAGTTGAGGAAGAGTTCGATTTCAGCCGGGCGGCGCTGGTCGAACCTGGCGGCTCCGTTTTCACAGAAGACTTCGAAGATGAGGCTGTTTGCGTGCCCGGCGGCGACACGCGAGACCTCGAAACCGCCGGAGCCGTGGTCGAACTCGGCGGAGAAGGCTGCATAGTCGTCGTTTTCGACGGCCTCGTAGGTGTCGCTGACAGCGGCGTGGTCGTGTCCCATGACGGCGCCGAGGGGGAGGGGACGCTTGCCGATGGCGGTGCTGAAGCGTCCGCCGCTGATCGAGCGGATGTCGCCGCAGAGGAATTCGGCGACGTACGCCAGGTGGGAGCCGACGTCGGCCAGGGCGCCGGAACCCGGGCCGCCTTTGTAGCGCCAGCTCATCGGTGCATCGGGGCTGAAGCCGTAGTCCGTCCAGTAGCGGCCGCTGAAGTGCAGCACGTTGCCGAGGGTTCCGTTCCGTATCAGGTCGCGGATGTACGCGATACCGGGAGTGCGGCGGAAGGTGAATCCGATCCGGGCAATGGACGAAGCGTTGCGGGCTGCTTCGGCCATTGCCCGGGCATCTTCCAGGGTGTCGCTCAGCGGCTTCTCGCAGAGCACGTGCTTTCCGGCGGCGAGGAGGCCCTCGACGACTTCGCGGTGCAGCGAGTTGGCGATGACGACGCTGACGACGTCGATATCATCGGCTTCTGCGATGGCCTGCCACGACGTGTCGTTGCGTTCGTAGCCGAACCGCTGTGCTGCGATTGACCCAAACTCGGGATTGACGTCACCGATGGAGACCAGCCGGACGGGCGGAAGGACGGGGTTGTAGAGCGTGGAGGCGGTGCGGAAGGCGGCGGCGTGAGCCTTGCCGGCCATGCCTGCACCTATGACGGCGATGCCGAGATCTTTGGGCATTAACTTCTCCTTCGAAACTTAGCCGGGGCGTTGCCCGGCTCAGCCGCTACGACAGTATGGAATCAAAAATGGAGCGCTCCAGAAACACGATAGGACCGGAACTTTGTCCTGTCAATCTATCGAATGTCCTGTGTCATGGGTGACAATGGCAGGGTGACGCAGGAAACCGGTGCCAGACGCCCGAACATTTACGACGTGGCCTCCGCGGCCGGGGTATCAAAGTCTCTGGTCTCCTTGGTGCTGCGCGGTGCGCCTGGTGTCTCCCCTGCGCGGCGGGCTGCGGTTGAGGAGGCTATCGAACGGCTGAACTACCGTCCGAATCGCGCTGCCGCGACGCTGGCCGGTAACAGATCGCGCACCATTGGTGTTGTCCTTGATGATTACCGGAACCTCTGGTTCGTAGGGCTGTTGTCAGGTCTGCACGAGCAATTTGCGCCGCTGGGGTTCCGCGTTGCCGTCGCCGATCCCTCCTTCAATGCCCACCTGGACCGGACACCCGTGGATGGTCTCATGTCACTGCGTGTGGATGGCATCGTGATCGCAACCGAACCATCGGAGGAGATGTTCGCGGCTCTCGACGTTCCTGCGGTTGTCGCCGGCAACCGTGACATTCCCGTTCCGGGGGCCGACGTCGTGGCCAATGACGATCTGGTGGGGAGCCGGCTCGCCGTCGAGCACCTGGTCGGACTGGGCCACAGGGAAATCGGGCACGTCACCGGCGGCGGAGGCGCCGCCCGTTTACGCGCGCAAGGGTACGAAGCCGCCATGCGTGAGAACGGACTGCGGCCTCATATCAAGGAGGGCCAAGGACTCACAATGGAGTCCGATGGCTACCAGGCATCGCTGAAGCTGCTGGATCAGAACCCATCGCTCACAGCAATTTTTGCGGCCAACGACACCATGGCGCTCGGTGCAGCCGGCGCCGCCCGCGACAGGGGTCGGCGTATACCCGAGGACCTGTCCCTCATCGGTTACGACAATTCGCCTTTGGCGTCGGCCAACCTGCTGCGGCTCACCACGGTCGACGGCCGCAACGAGGAGGTCGGGGCCGGGGCTGCAAAGGCACTGCTGGACCGCATGAAGGATCCGTCGGCGCCGTTAAGAACAATGCTGGTGGAGCCGGAACTGGTCATTAGGGCCTCGACGGCGGCAGTTACGGTGTGACTGATAAGTTCCGCACCGGGACCGTCAGGGCTCGGTATCTCGCAGGCTCCCGTGCGGCGGCTCAGCCGCTCTGGACTCGTTGGCGGTAGTGCCGGGGAGTTTCACCGGCATCGTTGAGGAAATGCCGGTTGAAATTGGACAGGTTCGAGAAGCCCACTTCGTAGCAGATGTCGGAGATGGCTTGGTCGCTGCGCTCAAGGAGCCTCCGTGCATGGGCCAGACGGAGTTTGCGGACGAGGCCACTGAAGTTCTGGCCGGTGGCACGTTTGAAGTATTTCGAGAACGTCGGCTCGGACATTCCCACCAGCGCCGCCGCTTCGGACATCTTGACGCTGCTGGCATGATTGCTGAAAACGTATTCGAGGACTATGTCCACCACGGCCGCTGCCTGGCCATCCAGCTGGGGCCGGAACCATTCGTCGGCAAGGTAGCGTCGTTCCTCCTGCGGTGCCTGAGCAAGAATTGCAAAGAGTTCCAGGAGGTGATGAAGCCGCTCCAATCCGGAGGAGGCACCCATCGCCTCGATGGATGTCGCTGCCCTGCGGGCTGACTTCCCCAGGAATTCGATCCCGCGTGCGGACTGTTCCAGCAGGGGTTTGATCTCGGCCATTTCCGGAACAATCGAAGCTGCTTGCTCGACCCATTTTCCGTCAAACTGGATCACGGCATCGCGCCCATGGAGGACTTCTCCGGGCTCAAGGTCGCTGACCCAGTCGTGTGGCAGCCCCGCTCCCACCAGGGACACCTGACCGGCCTCAAACGTGCCGATGTGGTCTCCCACAATGAATTTTCCGGTGCCTTTCCGGATCAGGTGGATCTCGTATTCGGGATGGTAGTTCCAGCGTGCCAGCGGACTGGGATAGTCATGCTCGTGCCACCGGACCGAATGGTTCGGATCGGCCGGAATGACTTCCCGGTTGGCGCGCATGCCCAGCAGTCGTTCGGCAAGCCTTGCGGCTGCGCCGTCGCTCGGATCTGCAGCGCTCATGGTCGTTCCCCGTGCCTTCACTCTATGAAATAAGGACAGCGCCACGGGCGCCTTCCCCAAGGTTAGCCCCTACATCGAGCATCGTCTTGGGAAAATTAGTATCAGAAAGTGGCAACCAAGACGCTAGTTGTGCCCTGTCCCACAAGCCTAATGTTGAGGAACATCAGCGCGGCACATCGGATTCCCGGTCCCAGGCCTCGCTCCAGTCCGATCCTTCGACACAGCAGTTGGAGTGTGGTGACTGTGCACCCCCATGAAGAACAAAGGAGTCCTTAATGCGCTCAAAAATGCGCGCTGCCTCACTGGCCGCCGGAGCAGTTTGCCTGGTCCTGTCCGCTTCGGCCTGCTCCGGTGCCGGTGGCGGCACGGCTGCCGGTGATCAGAACAGCATTAACGTCCTGATGGTGAACAATCCGCAGATGGAGGACCTGCAGCGGCTGACGGCGGATAACTTCACCAAGGACACCGGCATCAAGGTGAACTACACGGTGTTGCCGGAAAATGATGTCCGGGCCAAGATCAGCCAGGAGTTCTCCAGCCAAGCCGGCCAGTACGATGTTGCGTCCCTCTCGAACTACGAGATCCCCTTCTATTCCGCGAACAACTGGCTGGCGCCGCTGGACAATGTCGCGAAGGATGCCCAGTTCAACCAGGGCGACATCCTTCCGGCCTACACCGCCTCCCTCACGGGCAAGGACGGCAAGCTGTACGGGGAGCCGTTTTACGGGGAGTCTTCCTTCCTGATGTACCGCAAGGACATCTTCGACGCCAAGGGCCTGACCATGCCCGAGAAGCCCACGTGGGACCAGGTTGCTGACCTCGCGGCGAAGGCGGACGGTGCGGCTGCGGGGATGAAGGGCATCTGCCTGCGCGCGCAGCCGGGCTGGGGCCAGGTCTTCGCGCCGTTGACCACGGTGGTGAACACGTTCGGCGGGACCTGGTTCGATAAGGACTGGAACGCGAAGGTCAACGCCCCCGAATTCACCGCGGCGACCGAGTTTTACACGAAGCTGGTGCGGGAGCACGGTGAGGCGGGGGCCGCGCAGGCCGGGTTCACCGAGTGCCTGAACAACATGAGCCAGTCCAAGGTCGCCATGTGGTACGACGCGACGTCCGCCGCCGGTGCCCTGGAAGCGGACGCGTCCCCGGTGAAGGGCAAGATCGGTTACGCCCAGGCCCCGGTGAAGAACACGAAGTCCTCCGGCTGGCTGTGGACCTGGTCCTGGGGTGTCCAGGCTGCGTCGAAGAAGCAGGACGCTGCCGGCAAGTTCATCGCCTGGGCCAGTTCGAAGAAGTACGAGGAACTGGTCGCCTCCAAGCTCGGCTGGGCGAAGGTCCCATCCGGCAAGCGCATCTCCACCTACGAGAACGCCGAGTTCCAAAAGGCGGCCCCGTTCTTCAAGGCCGAACGCTCAGCGATTGAGAACGCGGACCCGAAGAACCCCGGCGTGCAGGAACGCCCCGTCGTGGGCATCCAGTTCGTCGGGATCCCCGAATTCGCTGATCTGGGCACCACGGTCTCCCAGGGTGTCAGCTCCGCCATCGCCGGCCAGGGCAGTGTCTCAGACGCTCTGGCCAAGGGCCAGGACGCCGCACAAAAAATCGGCGACAAGTACAAGAAGTAACCAGTACACGAAGTAATCATCCACTAACCGGTTCCGTGGCCCGCCTGACGGGCGGGCCGCGGGACCGCAGGAGAGCATCATGACTACCGCAACAGCGCGCCTTCCCCGTTCCGGGCACAGCGCACCCAAACCATCCAAGACCGCCAGATCACGTGAACGCGCTCTGGCCTGGGCACGGCGTGCGCCGCTGCTGCCGGCCCTGATCTTCCTCATCATCGTCACCCAGCTGCCGTTTGTGGTGACGCTGGTCATCTCGTTCCTGAACTGGAACAGCCTCCGCCCGGACCAGACCGGATTCGCCGGCCTGGAAAACTACCTCCAGGTCCTGACCAACGCGGACCTGCGCCAGGCGATCTTCACCACCATCCTCCTGACCGTCTCGGTGGTCCTGGCCAGCCTGGTCATCGGCCTCGGACTGGCGCTGCTGCTGGATAAGAAGTTCATCGGCCGCGGCCTGGCCCGGACCCTGCTGATCGCCCCGTTCCTGGTGGTCCCGGTGGCCGCTGCCCTGATCTGGAAGCACGCCCTGCTGAACCCGACGTACGGGCTGATCAACGGCGCCCTGACCTGGATCTGGTCCCTGTTCGGCTCCGACACCCCGCCGCAGCCGGACCTCCTGTCCCAGGCACCGCTGGCCGCCGTGATCGTCTCCCTGGTCTGGCAGTGGACCCCGTTCATGATGCTGATCCTGCTCGCCGGGCTGCAGTCCCGGCCGATGGACACCGTCGAAGCCGCGCAGATGGACGGCGCCACCTCCTGGGCTATTTTCCGGCACCTGACCCTCCCGCACCTGCGCCAGTACCTGGAACTCGGCGGGCTGCTCGGCGCAATCTACATCGTGCAGAACTTCGACGCCGTCTTCACCCTCACCTCCGGCGGCCTGGGCACCGCGAACCTGCCCTACGCGATCTACCAGACGTTCTACTTCGCCAACGAATACGGCCTGGCCTCCGCCGCCGGCGTCGTGGTGGTCATCGGCACCATCATCGTGGCCACCTTCGCCCTGCGCACCGTATTCTCGCTCTTCAAGAAGGAGGCAGCACGATGAGCACCCTCACCCCCGCCACACCCCAAAGCACACCCCGCAGCCCTGTAACAGGCCCGAACGCCACCGGCACCCGCCGCGGATTCGGAAAGTCCGGCCGGGGCAAGTCCCGGATGGACCCGACCCGGAACAACACCGCCGCCGGCATCGCGGCCTGGCTGCTGGCGCTGCTCTTCGCCACCCCGGTCCTGTGGATGATCCTGACGTCCTTCCACTCCGAAACCGACGCCGCCACCAACCCGCCCTCGATCGCGGCCAACCTCACCCTGGACGCGTACAAGGAGTTCTTCGGCGCCAGCTCCGGCGTGAGCCCCTGGCCGCCGCTGATCAACTCCGCCACCGCCTCGATCCTCTCCACCGTCCTGGTCCTGGTCCTGGCCATCCCGGCCGCCTACGCCCTCTCGATCCGGCCGGTGAAAAAGTGGACGGACGTGATGTTCTTCTTCCTCTCCACCAAGATGATGCCGGTCGTCGCCGCGATCCTGCCGCTCTACCTGTTCGCCAAAAGCACCGGCGCCCTGGACAACATCTGGTTCCTGGTCCTGATGTACACCTCGATGAACCTGCCCATCGCGGTCTGGATGATGCGCTCCTTCCTCGCCGAAGTACCGGTGGAAATGCTCGAGGCCGCCGAGATCGACGGCGCCGGCCTGCTGCTGATACTCCGCACGATCATCGCCCCCGTGGCCATGCCCGGCATCGCCGCGACCGCCCTGATCTGCTTCATCTTCAGCTGGAACGAACTGCTCCTGGCCCGCGTCCTCACCGGCGTCATCGCCGGCACCGCCCCGGTCTTCCTCACCGGCTTCGTCTCCAGCCAGGGACTGTTCCTCGCCAAAGTCTGCGCCGCCGCCGTCGTCATCTCCCTCCCGGTACTCTTCGCCGGCTTCGCCGCCCAGGACAAACTCGTCCAGGGCCTCTCACTCGGCGCCGTCAAATAACCGGCCACCCCCACTTTCGATTCGCAGAGGATTACTTCGATGACAACACCCACCGCCCAGACCGTCACCCCTAGCACGGACGTGCCCGCCACGATGCGCGCTTCCGTCCTGAAGCGCCAGGGAGACATGGCCATGGAAACCTTGCCCGTTCCGCAACTGGAGGCCGATCAGGTCCTGGTCCAGGTAGCCGCCGTCGGCGTCTGCGGCAGCGACGTGCACTACTACGAGCACGGCCGGATCGGCGATTACGTGGTGGACCACCCGCTCATCCTCGGCCACGAACTCTCCGGTCGGATCGCCGCCGTCGGAAGCGCCGTCGACGCTGCCCGCATCGGCAAGCGGGTCGCCGTCGAACCCCAGCGGCCCTGCCGGACATGCAAGCAGTGCAAGGCCGGCCGGTACAACCTCTGCCCGGACATCGAGTTTTACGCCACCCCGCCGATCGACGGCGCGTTCGCCGAATACGTGACCATCCAGAGCGACTTCGCCTACGACATCCCGGTCAGCGTCAGCGATGAGGCAGCCGCCCTTATCGAACCGCTCTCCGTCGGACTCTGGGCCTGCGAACGGGCCGGCATCAAGCCCGGCAGCCGGGTCCTGATCGCCGGCGCCGGCCCGATCGGCATCATCGCCGCCCAGGCCGCCCGCGCCTACGGCGCCACCGAAATCCACATCACCGACGTCGCCGAAGACCGCCTGGCCTTCGCCCTGGAACACGGCGCCACCCACGCCCTTAACGCCAAAACCTACACGGTCGAAGGCCTGGACGTCGATGCCTTCATCGACGCCTCCGGCGCCCCGCAGGCCGTCCGCTCCGGCATCAAGGCTGTCGGACCCGCCGGGAAGGTCATCCTCGTGGGGCTCGGGGCGGACGACGTTGAACTCCCCGTTTCGTACATCCAGAACCGGGAGATCTGGCTCTCCGGCGTCTTCCGCTACACCAACACCTGGCCCTTGGCGATCCAGCTGATTGCCGACGGCACAGTGGATCTGGACATCCTCGTCACCGGCAAGTTCGCCTTGTCCGAATCCGAAGAGGCGCTCAAAGCGGGCAAGCAGCCCGGCCAGCTCAAAGCCGTCGTCTACCCTGGCCGCTGAAACGCGTCATCGGTGCCGGCCAGCCGGGCAGGAAGGCCCCGCTGGCCGGCATCGCGGCCGGAAAGTCCACGGCGGCCAGGCTCATCCCTGGTCCTGAGCGAAGAAGTAACACTGCAAGGAAGCAGCCATGCCATCACATGACACCTCATCCGCCTCTATCCCGGCTGCCGGGAACACCGTCCTGACGGTCATAGGCGAATCCCTCGTCGACATCATCAGTGACCCCCGCCGGCCGGCGGCAAGCCAGGCGCACGCCGGCGGGAGCCCCTTCAATGTGGCTGTGGGGGCTGCCCGCCTGGGCCTGCAGACGAGTCTGGTGACCCATTACGCCGACGACCGCTACGGGCTCATGATCGGCGAACATCTGCGGTCCAACGGTGTCGATGTGATCAACGGTGGGACTACGCCGACATCCACGGCTCTCGCCACACTGGGCCCCGACGGTGCTGCCGACTACACCTTCTCCATCACCTGGGAAATCAACGGGGCGTCGCTGCCCGCTCTGGCCGCCGTCGAAGGTTCCACCCACGTCCACACGGGATCGATCGCCACCGTGCTCCCGCCAGGGGAGCAGGCCACCCTGGTCCTCGCGGAGGCAGCCCGTGAACACGCGACCATCAGCTACGACCCCAACTGCCGGCCCGCAATCAGCCCTAATGCGGCCGCTGCCCGCCGGCAGGCGGAAAAATTTGTGGCTGCCAGCGACATCGTCAAAGCCAGCGACGAAGACCTGAGCTGGCTCTACCCGGACCGGACACCGGACGAAAGCCTGGAAGCGTGGCTCGAACTCGGGCCCGCGATCGTAGCCCTGACGCGAGGAGCCTCCGGCCCGGTCATCCTCGCCCGCCAGGGGCGGGTGGAGATGGCAGCCGAACCCATAACCGTGGCAGATACCGTGGGCGCCGGCGATTCCTTCATGGCCGGGCTCATCTTCGGACTCGCCCAGCTTCAGGCGCTCGGCGCCGGCGGCAGGCAGCGGCTGCAATCGCTTACGCCGGAACAGCTGCACACCGTCGCCGCTTACGCCAACCGCGCCGCGGCGATCACCTGCTCCCGGCAAGGTGCAAATCCGCCCCGCTCCGCGGAACTCGGCCCGTTGCCCGTGCCGTCAATGGCCCAGGAGGGCTGACAGCATGAGGACCCTCAACAGCACCACAGCAACCACGGCCCACGCCTCCCTGGCCACACCGGGCTACGACCGCTCCGGGCTGACCGCCGGGATCGTCCACTTCGGCGTCGGAGATGTGGCCCGGAAGATGTTCACCGCCTTTGCAAAGCTCAGGGACGCGGAGCTTAGCGCCTGGGTCGCGGAGAACGTGCCTTTTCCGAACAGCATGGTGCACCGGATCACCCCGGTCACCACGGATACGGACCGTGCCGTCATAGCCGAGGAGTTCGGGGTCGAGGACGTCTGGCCGGTGGTGTGCGAGCCGTTCGAGCAGTGGGTGCTCGAAGACCATTTCAGCCTCGGGCGTCCTCCGTTCGAAGCCGCCGGCGTCCAGATCGTGAAGGACGTCGAACCCTACGAGTTGATGAAGCTCTGCTCAATGCCGGCCATCAGGGGATGTGCTATTTCGGCTACCGCTACGCCCACGAGGTGGCCCAGGACCCCCTGTTCGCCGGGTTCCTTCTCGACTATATGGACAACGAAGCCACCCCACCCTCCAGCCCGTGCCCGGCATCGACCCAGAGGCTTTAAGCACACCCTCATCGAGCGGTTCTCCCACGAGCACGTCCGGGACACCCTGGCCCGACTCTGCACCGAAAGCTCGGACCGGATCCCCCAATGGATGCTGCCCGTCGTCCGCATCAACCTGGAACAGGGCGGGGAAATCCGCCGCTCCGCGGCCATCGTCGCCAGCTGGGCCTTGGACGACCTTCACCGCGGCGGTGCCCGGGCTGCCCTGGAATCCCTGAAATCCCGTTCCCAGGCTGCACGAAGCCCCGATCTCAACGAAGGCAACGGAAAATTATATGCTCGACACAGCCCACATCACCGGTTCGGGCCGGTCGCGTCCAACGATGCGCCACGTCGCCGCTCTCGCAGGCGTGGGAATCAAGACGGTCTCCAGGGTCGTGAACGCCGAACCCAACGTTTCCCAAGAGACGGTTCATCGCGTCCGGGAAGCGATCGAGCGACTGGACTATCAGCCTGACCTGAACGCCGGCAACCTCAAGCGGGCAAACGGAAAGACGCTCACCATCGGGCTGGTCGTGGAAAGCGTTGCCAACCCGATCTCGAGCGCAATTCACCGCGCCATTGAGCAGAAGGCCTGGGAACGGGATACCGCCGTGTTCGCGTCCAGCCACGGGGATGACCCGATCCGGGAGCACGCCATTATGCAGGCCTTACAGCGTCGCCGTGTCGACGGGATGATCCTCACGACGGCCGGCGGGAGCTGCGCGTACCATGCCGAAGGCGCCGCCCGGCGCACCCCGCTCGTGTTCGTTGACCGGGCATCCGGTGGAGTGGGCGCGGACGCGGTCATCTCGGGCGATTTCACCGGTGCCGCACATGCCGCTCGTCATCTCCTCGGTCACGGACACCGTCGCATCGCGTACTGCGGCCCGGGGGACCACCTGGGGTTTCGGAGCGCCCGCGAACGAGAGCGGGGATTCATGGAGGAACTCGGCCGTTGGGGCGTCCCTACTACCGATGTACCCGTCCTCCAGGACCTGGATGATGCGGAGACTGCACAGAACGCGGTCGCAACAATGGTGCGGTCCGGCTCGCGACCGACGGCGATTTTCACCAGTCACGGTCCCTCAACCATCGGCGCCATCAGGGCGTTGCGCGAAGCCGGCCTCCACAATTCGGTCGCCCTCGTCGGATTTGATGACTTCGCCCTCACGGAAATCCTGGAACCCGGTGTTACGGTCGTCGCCCCCGACCCGGAAAGAATCGGACAAATGGCGGCCGAAAGACTGTTCGCGCGAATCGACGGTTCCCGGGCCGAACCGAACACCTATGTCGTGCCGACAACATTGATAGCACGTGGCTCCGGCGAGTTGTGGCCCAAGATTGACGCCCCCCATCGGAAGGGCCGCCGACTCAGCCCGCATGGGCAAGCGGCCGCCGTCGAACGCCAGCGGAACCGGTAGACATCCCTGATGAACGGTGCGACCATGGCCGAACACCGCAGCCACACGGAGGCGTCCGCTCGCAAGCGAGGCTGGAGGAACGAATGACAGGGTCCGATCTCGATCTGATCGTGGAGCAATATCATCGAGCGCTTGATGCATTCGTAAGGGGAGACCCCGCGCCGAACAAGCAGCTGTTTTCCAGGCTGGATGATGTCACGCTCGCCAATCCCCTCGGGCCGCCTGCACGGGGCTGGAGCCAGGTCGAAAACACCATGGAGCGGGCGTCGTCCCAGCTCGCGGAGGGCGAGCCCACCCGATTCGAGCGAATCTCCGGGCATACTGGCACAGACCTGGCCTACATCCTCGAGATCGAACGAACGCGTGCGAAGGTCGGCGGAGCCGCCGAGCCGTCGCCGATATCACTTCGGGTGACGACGATCTTCCGATTGGAAGAGGGAAAATGGAAGATTCTCCACCGCCATGCCGATCCAATAACTTCCCCGAAGCCGATCGAGTCCATCGTACAGACGTAGATTGTCTGGGGAGCAGGACGGGATTCGGGGTAGCATCCGGACAGTTTCGACACAACACAGAGCGGCCGCACCCATGGTTCGGGCCTGCACAAGGAGGCAGTGAATGATCACGGCAACCATGGTGGTAGCAACGGTCCCGGTCACGGACCTCGAGCGTGCGAAGAAGTTCTATGGCGATACCCTCGGCCTCACATTCCTGTGGGAGACCGCCGTCGCCGTCCGGTACCGCTGCGGGACCGCCAGCGAGATTTCCGTGTTCAGGCGCCCGCCCGTCACGACGGAGCATACGCTTGCCCACTTCGAAGTGGACGATATCGAGGCCGTGATCCAGGACCTGGTTGCCAAGGGTGTCGAGTTCCTGGACTACGCTGAAGGGCCGCTTGCCACAACCGGCCACATCGCCCAGCTCGGTCCCGCCCGTGGTGCATGGTTCCGCGATCCCGACGGCAACACCCTAGGGCTCCGCCAAGCATAGGACCAGAGATAGGGGCGAGGCCCGTGGGCAATTTCCCGTCCGGCCCGGTTCGCCGAGCGAACGTCCCGGCTAGGCCCAGGTGTCGGCGCGGGCGGCAATGCGGTCCACGAAGTCCAGGACCGCCGGATGGGCGGGGTTGATGAGGCGGCCGCTGGCCGGAATACCGTCTCCGGGAGCAGTCCGGGCGGACCGGCCGATCGCTCCGGCACCCTGAGCCGAAGGCCGCGGGCCCACGCCTCAGCATCCGGATCGATGGTGAACAGGGCCGGCTCCAAGAGGACCAGTGCCTTAACCTTGTCGGGGAACCGGCAGGCAAGTTCGATGGCGATAAGACCGTCCGCGCGGCGCCCGATCACCACGGCCGGCCCGGCGTGCTACCCGGCCAGGGCGGCCGCGGCGTCGTCGACGTGGTCCACCAGGTCCAGTGTCTCGAACGGCACCGGCGGGGCGCTGCGGTGGAAGCCCCGGCGGTCATAGATGATGCACCGGCCGTGCCGGGCGAGTTCCATGGCGGCACCGTCCACGTCACGGCCGAATCGGGCGTCCTATGAACGCCCAGGACGGGGATTCCTTCGCCCTGCTCCCAGTAGTAGAGATCCACGCCGTTGACGCTGAGTCTGGGCATACCACCAGCGTAGGCGGAGGCCTCATCCCGTGGAAGGCCGCCCTACCCGGCCCCCGCGGACGGCAGGAACCGGCGGTTCCTTATCCGTGATTCGCCGAATTCGACCGCCAGCGGTGCAATTTCCCAAGAGCCGCCGCGCCGGGTCCGTGGGCGGCCCACGGCAATATGGGGTGTCCAACGGGGGTACCTGAAGCCAAGGGCGCGTGAGCCAAGGATAAAGTCATCAACATTGTCCACGAGCAGCTCGTCCAGCAGTTCGTGCAGTGCCTGCACGAGGGAGACCTGATAGTCACGTACCCTCTCGGGCACGTCCACCTCAAGTCCACACACGCTTCCGCCGCCGAGCACGATCAGCTGTTCGGCGCTTCCGGAGAAGCCCCCCAGGGTCGGTAGCCCCTGCAACCAGTCAACCGTCCGGCGGCTGGCGTCCGCGGAACTGGTGACGTCTTTTGTCCACTCCGCGACGTCCAGGGAAAAGTCCTCCAGGACACCGAGGTGAAGCAGGGTCAGGTGCAGCCCCTGCTGCCTCCGCAGCCCCTCGACGTAGCTGCCCAGTTGCTCATAGTCGGAGGGGCCGGAGCCGATGCTGAGAACCGGGACCTCCACCGTGATACGCGGGACTGTATGCATCCGGGCCCCCTGGTGTCCGTGCTGGCCGTTGTCTCTCGGCGCAATTATCCTCTGCGTTCATGGGCCTGTGGAGAGGCCGCCGGCAGGTGTTCACCCCCCGAATTGGGGGACACGGAGAGGGGGGTGTCCCAAGGAAACTCCAAGGTTTTTCCAAGCTCACGGATCAAGCATTAGCCCGAGTGGAACTGCCGGATCAACACAGTGAGGATGTGCCATGAGCAATCTACGGAAACTGGGGGCGGTCGGAAGCCTCGGGCTGCTGATGTCGGGCAGCCTGATCTTCGGTTCAGCACACGCCGCTGTTGCGGCCACCTGCCGCCCGGGAACGGCTGCCCCCACCAGCACATCGTCGGGCAAGATATTGACTGCCACCAACTTCGAGGGCAACACCCTCTCCCCGTTCATCGCCACGAGGTCGGGCAACGGATCGGTGAGTGTTGCCAGCCCGAAGGCCCACTCCGGAACGTGTTCGGCCAGACTCCGCGCGACAGCGGATATCGGATCTGTGGCCAACATCGGCTTGGCGCTGCCCTCGGGAACCAAGAGGGCCAGCGCAGACGCGTGGGTCAACATCACCACAGCCGGCCTTCGGGGGAACAACGTGCCCTATGTGCGGTTCTTCTCCGGGGCTACCCGGATTGCGGATGTGTTCCGCGACAACGGCACCGGACAGCTGTGGCTGAGGGTCACGAATCCCAACGGGACGTTTTCGTACACGAATCTCAAGCCCTCAATCGTCCCGCTGAACACATGGCACCGCGTCCAGATGCAGGTCAGGACGAATGGCGCCAAGTCCTCGATCCAGGTCCTGTTTGACGGCGCCTCCGTGTTTTCCAAGAACGTGGGCTTCGGTGCCACTAGCCTGAGCAAGGTTCAATTCGGAGCCGAGCATCCCCGCCAGATGGGAGACAGCTACATCGATGACGTCGTCGTCAGGCGGTAGTCCTGTCCGCCAGGGATGCTAGCGGGAGACGGGTTCCTTGGCGTCGAGCAACATGAGTTCGCTGCGACGCGGGAAGCCTTCCCAGTCCCCGGGCACAAGGCAGGCAAAGGCGCCGGTTGCTGCTGCGGTTTGAAGCCTGTCCTCGGGGCCGCGGTCTCCGATGAGTTCGGCCAGGTAGCCGGCGACGAATGCATCGCCGGCGCCGACGGTGTCCACCACCACGACGGTGACTGCCGCCTGTCGGTACACTCGGCCGTTGATCAGCGCAAGGGCTCCTTCCGCACCGAGTTTGATGACAGCCTGGCTGGGCCCGAGTGCGGCTATCCGCCGGGCCAGTTCCTCCGGCTCGGCGGCGCCGACCGCTATCGCTGCTTCGTCGTCTCCTGCGAAGACGATGTCTGCGAGCGGAATGATGTCCCGAAAGACGCTGCTGGCACCTTCGGGTGACCAAAGGTTGCCGCGGAAGTTGAGGTCAAAGGACACCGGCACGCCCGCGGCGCGTGCCGCCAAGATGGCGTATCTGAGGGTTGCTTCGGCTTGCCCGGAAAGGGCCGGCGTGATTCCGCTGACATGCAGCAGGCTGGCGCCGGAAATAAGCTCTGCGTCGATGTCCTCCGGCGTGATCCGGGATCCGGCGCTGCCGGCGCGGTAGTAACTGACGCGCTGTGTGGCGGGGGTTCGGCGTTCCTTGATCATCAGGCCCGTAGGGGCGGAAGGGTCGACGGCGACGCGGACGTCGACGCCTTCCGCGCGGATTTCGCGCTCAACGAGCTGGCCGAGCGAGTCCGCCCCCACGCGTCCGCACCACACACTCTGTACGCCGAGGCGTTGAAGACCGATCGCCACGTTGGATTCAGAGCCTCCGATGCCCAGGCTCATGGTTGACGCGTGGGCCAGCGGGCCGACCTGCTCAGCGCGCATCAGGGCCATCGTTTCGCCGAAGGTGAGCACGTACGGTGCCGGGATGGCGCTCATGGGTTCACACCCATCAGCTCTGCGGTCTGCGCGACGAGGTCACGCACGCGCCGCGCCCTCGCTGTGAGCTCCTGGAGGTCCCCTCCCTGGAAGGCGTCTCCGAGGAGGGGGCCGCCGAGGCTGACGGCGAGGGCTCCTGTCTTGATCCAACCCGGAACGTCCTCGATATTCACGCCGCCGGAGGGAATCACCTGGATGTCGGGGAATGGCCCGCACAGTTGGGAGACGTAGCCGGGGCCTACCGTGGAGGCAGGGAAGACCTTGACGGCGGTGGCGCCCAGCTTCCAGCCGGCGTGCAGTTCCGTCGGAGTCAGGCCTCCGGGATACACGGGGACACCGCGTCGGACACATGCTGCGATGACATCGGGATCGGTGACTGGCGTGACGATGTAGGCGGCGCCCAGGTCCAGGGCCGTTTCTGCGTCCGTTGCTTCGGTCACTGTCCCCACACCGATCTCCAACCTTTCGCCGAACCGCTCCTGAAGGCGGGGAAGTTCAGCCCATACTCCCGGGGTGCTCAGCGTCAGCTCGATGCTGAGGACGCCGCCGCGCTGCAGCGCCTCGATGACAGGGGCGTAATCGGAGGCGTGACGGGCCCGCAGTACGGCCACCACGCGGGTGTCGCTGAGGATGGTGGACGGGGCCGGGCGGGTGAGGATGCCTTGATCGTCGGGGCGCTGCATGGGAATTCCTTTTGCTGTGGTCGGCTGACTTTTGCAGTGGCGGGCTGAAGGCCTGCCCGACGGCGGCTGGTGCCGCCGTCGGGATCTTGTGGTGGTGCTACTTGGCGGTCCGGGTGACGGCTAAGTCAGCCACGACGGCGGTCGCCGGGGCGGTGAGGCCGTCACGGCCGGCGTCGTTGGGGTCCGTCAGGTCGCGGTTGAGGGTCTCGGGGGAGAGCCTGGTGGCAATAAAGCTGACCGCCATGACCAGGGACATGTAGATGGCCACCGGAACCCATGAGTTGCTGAAGACCGCGAGGAGGCCGGCGCAGACCATGGGGGCGATGCCGCCGCCGATGATCGACGAGAACTCACGACCCAGCGTGACGCCTGCGTAGCGGTAGCGGCTGCCGAAGATCTCCGGGAAGTAGCTCATGTGGACGCCCACCACTCCCTGGCAGGCCAGCATGAAGCCGATGATCATCACCAGCATGATCGCGACCGGCGAGCCGGTGGTGAGAAGCATAAAGGCCGGGGCCGGGAAGAGGATGAGCGCCCCGGTGATGATGGAAACCACGCGGCGGCGCCCGATCTTGTCGGAAAGCATGCCGAAGGCCACGGCGGCGCAGCCTCCGCAGAGTGACCCGATGAGAAGGACCTGTGGGATGAATTTGGGATCCGTTCCCACCACGGTGATCAGGTAGGACGCCATGAAGACCTGGATCGTGTACGACTGGGTGCTGACGCCGAAGTTCATGAGAATGACGCGCAGGACGTTCGCCTTGCCGTTCTTCATGACCTCCTTGAGCGGTGCGGGCGGTTCTGTCTGCTGCTGCTTGATTTCCTTGAAGACAGGGGATTCGTCCAGCTTGCGCCGGATGACGAGGGCTGCGATGGTCACGAAGATGCTCGAAAGGAAGACGAGACGCCATCCCCACGTCATCATGTCGTTGGGGGCCAGCGCCTGGGCTGCGATCCAGACAAGGGCGCCCAACGCTGTGCCGGCGGCAGCGCCGACCATGATGAGGGAGGCGAGCTTTCCACGGGTTCCCGCTGTTGCTGATTCGGTCAGCAGTGTGGCACCGCCGGACTGCTCCGCGCCTGCGCCGAAGCCCTGGGCTGCGCGGCAGACGCACAGCAGGATGGGTGCGAGGATGCCAACCTGCTCGAAGGTCGGCAGAAGGCCGATCACCAGGGTTGCTCCGCCCATCAGCAGCAGGGTGACCACGAGAATCCATTTGCGGCCCAGCCGGTCTCCGAAGTGGGAGAAGAAGATCCCGCCGAGCGGCCGGAACAGGAAGCCGACGGCGAACGTGCTGAAGCTGGCGAGCAGGGCGGCCGCCGGCGAAATGTTCGGGAAGAACAGCTTGCTGAAGACCAGCGCTGAGGCCGTGCCGTAGATGACGAAGTCGTAGAGCTCAAGGGTGGTGCCGATCAGGCCTGCCAGAGCCGCCTTGCGCACCTTCCTCTGATCGATTGTAGAGGGTTGGGGATTTCCTGTGGTCATTTCCATACTCCTTTGAATGGATGTCCTGCGGTGATCGAGCCTGGCGAGATGCGGTTTCTTGGTTTCGACAGGCTCAACCAGCGGGACTCGTGCTGGTGAGCTCAGTAAGTGATGATGATTTTGAGGTTGGTGGGGTCGGTGACCGGGGCCGTCAGGGCTTCCGCTGCCGCCGCGAGGGGATATTTGCCGGTGATGATGGACCGGAGGTCCACCGTGCCGGCGGAGGCGAGCGCGATCGCGGCAGGGAAAGCGTTGGCGTAGCGGAAGGCAGTCACCAGATCGATTTCGTAGCGCTGGAGGAACCCGAGCGGTATGCCGTCCACCGTGGGGCGGGCCTGTCCGACGACTGTGGCCCGGGCTGCCGGCGCCAGTGTCAGGATACCGTCGTGAAGGGCGTGGGCGTTGCCGGAGCACTCGATCAGTCGGTCCATGCCTTTCAGGTCCAGTGGGGTTGCCACGGTGTTCACCGTGCGCGTGGCCCCGAACTTCGCGGCTGCGGCCAGTCGGTCGTCGTTGACGTCCGTCACCACGATCTCCGAAGCGCCTCTGGCCGCCGCGACCTGGGCAACCAGCAGCCCGATGGGACCGGCTCCCGTGATCAGCACCCGGTGGCCGGCTTGAACCTGGGCCCGCTGGACCGCCCACACGGCAACGGCGAGCGGCTCGATGGCGGCCCCGATTTCTGCGGGGATGGAGCCGGGCAGTTCGTGCAGGGCGGCTTCGGGCACAACCACGTGGCGGGCAAAGAGCCCGTCCGTGGGCGGCGAGCCGAAGCACGTGCCGGCCGGGCAGAGGTTGTACCGGCCCGAGAGACAGGTGGGGCACGTCCGGCAGGGAAGGGCCGGTTCAATGACGACGGCGGTGCCCGCGGCGATGCTTGCGGCCGTTCCTGCCGCGATGACTACGCCTGCGCCTTCATGACCCAGGACCGTCGGCTGGCGGAGTTCATTGGTGCCGTTGCGCCCGTCGGCGTAGTAGTGCATGTCTGAGCCGCAGATGCCGCCGGAGCGCATCTCGACCAGGACGTCGTTGGCGCCGAGCGACTTCAGGGGTCTGTGCTCGATCCGCAGGTCGCGGGCCCCGTGCAGCACAGCTGCTTCGGTGCCGGCAGGCAAGCCGGCGGCGTGGCTGGTGTTGAGGGTCTGGGTGGTCATTGGGTGCTCCCGATGGCTGCGTGGGGGGATGGATCGCTGGCGTCGGCAATGGCGGCGAGCGGTCCGGAGGAGTGGATGATGTCGATCAGCTGACCTGTGCGTTCGATGAAGTCGGTACGTTGGGCCAGTTCTTCCCCGAGGAGGTGGTGGTCCCCGAGGACCATCCCGGCGAGCTCCCGGCCGGAGCGGGAGCGGGCAGCGAGTCCGGCCAGAAGTGGGCGTGCCGGATCCTCCATGGCTTCCGCGTGCGTACCGGGGTTGAAGCCGCCCAGCGGTGCGATGCATGACAGGTAGGCTGCCGTGGTGAGTGCCAGGAGTTGCGGAATACGCCCGTCGTCGAGCATTTGCAGTGCCGGGAGCGGGATCCGCTGGCGGAGCTTGACGGATCCGTCTGAGCCCACCTGGCTGGTGCGGTGGCCCAGGGCCGTGTTCCGCCAGCGGGAGAACAGCTGTTCCTCGTAGGCATCTACGTCCACCCCGGCCGGTACTGAAACGCTGGGGAGGTATTCGTTTTTAAGAACGGAACGGGCGGCCAGTTCAATGTGGGTTTGAGTGACGGACTCCGGAATGGTGGCGGCACCGGACAGGGCACCGAGGTACGCGATGAGGGAATGGGTGCCATTCAGCAGTCGGACCTTGAGCTGTTCGTAGCTGGCCACATCGCTGGAGAAGACGGCGCCGCCCGCTTCCCAGGCGGGACGGCCGGCGATGAAGTTGTCCTCCACGATCCACATGGTGAAGGGTTCGGCCGGGACCGGGATGAGGTCGGCGTAGCCGCGCTGTTCGGCCACGAGCATGCGGTACTGATCGGTGGTGGCCGGCACGATCCTGTCCACCATGGATGACGGGAAGCTGACGTGGGAGTCGATCCAGGCGAGGGTTTCGGCGGCCTCCGCCGCAGGCAGCATGGACGCGAATTCGCGGACGAGACGCTGCGTATGGTGGCCGTTGTCGGCAAGGTTGTCGCAGCTGAGGACGGTGACAGGCTCGGCGTGTGTGCGGGCGCGGCGCTGCAGCCCGCGGACGATCTGGCCGATGGGCGTCCCCGGAGAGATGCAGTTGGCGAGGTCATGCTGAACGGCCGGGTCCTGCAGGTTAAGCGACCCGGTGGCGGGAGTGTAGTTGTAGCCGTTTTCCGTCACCGTCAGTGAAACGATGCGGGTGGCGGCATCCCCGATGGCGGCGATGACACGGTCCGGGTTGCGGGCTGCGACGAACGCGTCCGTGTGGACCTGTGGGACGCTGAACGTGGAGCCTTCGGGCGAGATCTCCACCACTGTGTAGAGCATGTCCTGGGCGTGCATGGCGTCCGGTAGGGCGGAGGAACGGCTGGAGACTCCGATGATGCCCCAGTCGCCTCCCCTCGAGGTGATGGCTGCGTCGGTGTATACGGCCTGGTGGGCACGGTGGAAGTTGCCGAGCCCCAGATGCACGATCCCGGGTGCGGGAGTGGCAGCACGCCGCAGAATGCCGGGCGTTTTGGCGGACAGCGGGGGCGTTGACGAGGAAGCCACGGTTACCAGTCCTTCATGGAGCCGTCGAGTTCCCGGGCGATGGGCAGATACGCCTGTTTGTACGGGAAGCGCGCCGCGGCTTCTTCGTCCACCTGAACCCCCAGGCCGGGTTCGTCGCCGGGATGGAGGTAGCCGTCCTCGAAGCGGAAGCTGGACCGGAATACTTCCGAGACCAGGGGGTCGTAGCCCATGTATTCCTGGATCGCGAAGTTGCTGGTGGCCAGGCCCAGGTGCAGCGAAGCCGAAAGGTTGATCGGAGAGACATCCGAGGGACCATGCGGGGCACCCTTGATCTGGTAGACCTCCGCCAGGGCGAGGATCTTGCGGACGTGGGAGATGCCTCCGGCGTGGACGACGGCGGTGCGGATGAAGTCGATGAGCCGTTCGGTGATGAGCTGTTCACAGTCCCAGACAGTGTTGAACACCTCGCCGATGGCGAGCGGGATGGTGGTCTGCTGGCGCAGGGTCCGGAGCAGGCGCTGGTTTTCGGCCGGGGTCACGTCCTCGAGCCAGAACAGGTCCACATCTTCCAGCGACCTGGCCAGGCGGGCCGCCTCGGTGGGGTTGAGCCGGTGGTGGACATCGTGGAGCAGCTTCAGTTCCGGGCCAACGTGCTCGCGCACCGCGCCGAGGATCTTGGGTGCGTGGCGCAGGTAGGCGGAGGTGTCCCAGTCTTCCTCAACCGGTCCGGCGCCGCGGCCGGCCGGTTCATAGCCGGCGGCACCCTTGGTGACGCCGTAGACCTTGTCCAGGCCCGGAACGCCGGACTGGGCGCGGACTGCCCGGAAGCCCTGTTCGCGGCGCTGCTCCACGGAGTCGAGGAGCTCGGGAAGGTCCCAGCCGGTTGCGTGCGTGTAGGTGAGGATCTTGTCGCGGGCGGCACCGCCGAGCAGTTGGTAGACCGGGACATCCAGGGCTTTGCCCTTGATGTCCCACAGGGCCAGGTCGATGGCGCCGATGGCGGCCATCGTCACCGGCCCGCGCCGCCAGTAAGCGCCACGGTAAAAGTACTGCCACGTATCTTCGATGCGGTCGGCATCCCTGCCGAGGAGTGCGGGGGCGAGATGGTCGCGGAGGTAGCTGGCCACGGAGAGCTCGCGGCCGTTGAGGGTGGCGTCACCCCAGCCGACGATGCCATCGTCGGTGGTGATTTTCAGGGTGACGAAGTTGCGGCTGGGACTGGTGACAAGGACGTCGACGTCGACGATTTTTCGGGTCATCGGGAAATCACTACATTCTTCAGTGGCTGGTTCAGGGACAGGCGGGTGATGTTGTCGGCGATCTCACGGGCACGGCCGCGGAAGGTTTCCGCTGTGACGCCGGAGGCGTGCGGCGTCATGATGATGTTGTCGAGACGGCTGAACGGCATGGCGGAGGGTTCGCCGCGCCCGTCGGTGTCCGGGTATTGGTACCAGACGTCGACGGCGGCACCCGCGATCCGCCGGTCCTTCAGGGCATCGTAGAGCGCGGTTTCGTCGACCACGGGGCCGCGTGCGACATTGACGAGCTGCCCGTCCGGGCCGAGTTCATCGAGCTCGGCGGCGCCGATCAGAGAGGTCGTTTCGGCGGTCAGCGGGATACTGACGACGAGAATGTCGGACTCRCTGAGTGCTTCGTTGAGGCGGTCTGTGTTGCCTGCCCACCGCAGGGAGTCTTCCTGCGCGTTCACCGAACCGCTTCGGGTGATCGCAATACCTTCGGCGCCGAAGGCCCGGAGGAGGTTCCAGGCGGCACTACCGATGTGGCCGAATCCCAGGAAGGTCACCACCGCGCCCCGCAGCGTCTCTGGCTGCCGGATGTCCGGTGAGTAGACCGAGGAGGCCCAGAGTCCGGAACGGAGGGCAGCGTCCTGGCCGAGAAGGTTCCGGCGGAGGGCTACCAGGACGGCGGCGATGTGCTCGGCGATGGAGCCTTCATGGTGGAACGTGTTGGCGCAGACCACGCCGGCGGGCAGTGCATCTGCGTCGATGCCGTCGTATCCAGCGCCGGCGACGTGAACCAGGCGAAGGTTGCGGGCCTCGGCGCCCATGGCCTCGGTGAACTTGGGTCCGACGTAAACGTCCGCGTCTTTCAGGTCGGTCAGGACGGCGTGTTCATTCCAGCTGTCGTGCCAGGACGTGACTGTGCCTTGCGGCAGCGCGGCCTCAAAGGTGGCCCTCTGGGGCATCAGGTTGGGGTCGGCGATGACGATTCTCATGATTGTTTTCCTTGGAGCGCTTGGTCTGCGGTGCGTGCAGCGAAGGTGGAGCCGCGAACGATGAGCTGTGAATTGAGGTGGACCGCCTCGGTGGCCGTCGGCTTCCCGGCAATCTGTTCGAGGAGGAGTTCGAGTGCGAGGGAACCGCTGCGGTGAATGGGAACGCGGACAGATGTCAGGCCGGGTTCGGCGGCGGCGGCAATGTCGAGGTCATCGATGCCCACCACGCTGATGTCTTCGGGGCAGTGGTAGCCGAGTGTGCGGGCGCCGGCGAGCATGCCGATAGCGACGAGGTCGTTGTAGGCAATGACGGCGGTGGCGCTGCTGGCGACGACCGAAGCGGCGGCGGCCAGGCCGCCGTCGACCGTGGCGTTCTGGTTGCCCACAGTGACCAGCTCGACGCCCCACTCGGTGCAGAGGCGTGTGATGGCCGTCATGCGCTGTCCGTTCGCCCAGGAGGATGCGGGACCGGGAATGTAGGCGAGCTTGCGGTGCCCCAGCGCATAAAGGTGCTCCACTGCCTGGCGGAGGCCTTCGCCGGCTTCCATGAGCACCCGTGCCGCGTGGTCCGCTTCACCGTTGATCACCACGAGGGGTGCGTTGCCGGCCAGTTGGTGGATCTGGTCCGAGGGAAGCCTGGGCGAGCAGAGGATGATGCCGTCCACGCCGGCGGCGAACGACCCGAGGTGCTCACGCTCCCGGGCCGAGGACTCGGCGGTGTCGGCCAGTATCATGCGGTGCCGGCCGTGCCAGGCCTGGTCCTGTATGGACTTGATCAGCGCTGCGAACACTGCGTTGGAAATGTCCGGAACAATCACGCCGAAGGTCCGGGCGCCGGTGAGTCCCGGCACGTCGTACCCGAGTTGAACGGCGGCATCCACCACCTTTTGGCGTGTCTCGGCAGCAAGCCGGCTCGGGTCACCGAACGCCCGTGACGCTGTGGCCAGCGAGACTCCCGCCAGCTTTGCGACGTCCGTGAGTTTTGCCGACATCAGTCCTCCAGTTGCTTCATTGAAACTCTTGCTTCTCCAGTATGGAAAGAGTTGTACAAGTTTGTCAAGGGTTTTCCATGACGTGCACCACAATTGGCGCCGGCCACCGCTGAGGGGCCGGAAACGGGCGGTGCCAGGCCCGGCCATCGACGTGGACGACCGCAACGGGCGACGTTTCTGCGAGCCATTGACTCTCAGCGCCCGAGGCCTAGCATGGTGCGCATCAGGACCTTTCTTGGCGCGCGTCCGCATGTCGCCGCGCTTCCCGGGCAGCGCGGACTGCTCCCCGGGGACCTGTGTAAAAAGGAGAATTCATCATGCTCAAGGAACGTGACATCATCGCTGTCCTTCCCGCGAAGGACCTTGCCAGGGCGCAAGGTTTTTACCGGGATGTGCTTGGACTCGAGCCCTCGGAAGTGCTTGACGATGAGAACCTGATTTACCGCTGCGGGAACGGAACGTCCTTCCTGCTATATATGACTGACAACGCGGGCACCGCGAAGAACACGCAAATGGGGTGGGGTAGCGACAACATCGAGAAGGACGTTGACGATCTGCGCGCCCGCGGGGTTACCTTCGAGGACTACGATTTCCCGGGACTGAAGACCGAGAACGGCATCGCCACCACCACTGCGGGCAAAGCTGCCTGGTTCCTAGACAGCGAGGGCAACTTCCTCAATCTGTTCCAGCGGCTGTAGCCCCACTTCGAGTTGAGGGAGGACAAGCCTGACTCAGTCTGCTTTGACGCCATGACGATCAGCGGCGTCATGGCGGCTGAAAAACTAGGCGTACCAGCCGTCGCCATGATGCCCACGTACGCCACGAATGAGCATTTCTCCTTCAGGACTCTGATGCCTGCCGCACCGTCTCCCGAGATGGCAGAAGTCTGGAAGGCGATGGGTCGCGCCATGGCGGAATTCGCCGCGGAACAGGGAGTCTCAACTCCCCGCATGTTCGACGGCCCGCCGGCGCCGTTCAACATCGTTTTCATCCCCCGCGAGTTTCAGCCCATGGCGGAGACATTTGATGAACGGTTCACGTTCGTGGGCCCCAGCGTGAGCGGACGCGATGCGGAGGGTGAATGGACCCGCGACGGAACGAATCCCGTGTTGTTCATTTCGTTGGGAACCACGCCCTTGAACCGGCGGCCCGACTTCTTCCGGTCGTGTCTGGACGCCTTCGGCCACACCGACTGGGATGTGTCGATGGCCATCGGAGAACAGACTGACCCCGCCTCGCTGGGAACAGTTCCTCTCAACGTCCGGCTACGGCCGTTCTTTCCGCAGCTCCTGGTCCTGCGCCAGGCGGATGTTTTCCTCACCCACGCGGGAATGAATTCGACCATGGAAGCACTCTATTTCGGCGTCCCCATGGTGGCCGTCCCGCAACAGCCTGAGCAGGAAGCCACAGCCCGCAGGCTCGAGGAACTTGGCCTGGGCCGGCGGCTGGCAGCCGAGGATCTCGCTCCGGCGACGCTTCTAGGCGCGGTTTCAGAGGTCAGCGCCAGCAGCGAGATACGCCGGAATGTGGCGGCAATGAGCTCGACGGTCCGCAACGCGGGAGGCGCCTCCGCCGCGGCCACCGCAATCGAATCCCACCTGCGGTACCGGATTGGACGCAATAGGTAGCGGTATCCGGAACAGCGCCGAGGGCAGTGTTTGTGGGCACAATGGACGGATGACTTCTCCGCCCTTCCCCTTGGATCCTGCGCTCGCCCACGGGGCCTTCGACCTGGGCTCCATCGGGGCCGGACTGGCCTTTGCGGACTCGCTGGGGGAGTTGGCCGGTGCCCTGCGTGCGGGAGGTGCGGCAGGAACCGCCGTGGTGCAGGCGCCGCCCGGTACCGGCAAAACCACGCTGGTTCCGCCGCTGCTGGCCAACCTCGCGGCCGGCCGTCCCTCTCGGGCGAACGGGAACCCTGGTGCGAAGGTCCCGCGTGTCGTCGTCACCCAGCCACGGCGCGTCGCGGCACGCTCGGCGGCACGGCGCCTTGCCGCCCTGGACGGCAGCCGGCTCGGCGACCGCGTCGGCTACACCGTCCGCGGCGAGCGCCAGACGGGACCCGGGACCCTGATCGAGTTTGTCACCCCGGGAATCCTGTTGCGGCGCCTGCTCACAGACCCGGGGCTGGAGGGAACAGACGCCGTGATCCTCGATGAGGTCCATGAACGCGGCCTGGAAACCGACCTCCTGCTCGGCATGCTCAGCGAGGTCCGCCAGCTGCGCGGCGACCTTCCGCTGGTGGCCATGTCCGCCACCCTGGACGCGCCGCGGTTCGCCGCCCTGATCGGGTCCCCGGCGGGCGGTTCCGCACAGGTCGGCGCCTCCCCGACAGGGGAGCCCGACGGCGGCGGCCCGGCTCCCGTCGTCGACTGTCCGTCCGCGCTGTACCCCCTCACCGTGGACTGGGCACCCGCGGCTGTGCCGCGGTTGGACACGAGGGGAGTGGCGCGCGCCTTCCTGGACCACGTGGCGGACATATCCGCGGCGTCGCATGCCGAAGCGCTCGCAGCCGACCCGGGCACTGACGCCCTGGTGTTCCTCCCCGGTGCATGGGAGGTGTCCTACGTTGCTGCTAGGCTGCGCGGCAGGGTGGCCGCTGAGGTGCTGGAACTTCACGGCCGGGCCAGCGCGGCCGAGCAGGACCGCGCCGTCTCCGGACGGGACCCGGGCGGCCCTCCGCGGATCATTGTCTCCACGGCGCTCGCCGAATCTTCCCTCACCGTTCCGGGAGTCCGGCTGGCCATTGATGCCGGACTGTCCCGCGAACCCCGGCGTGACTCCAACCGCGGCATGTCAGGACTGGTGACCGTGTCCTGTTCCCGCGCATCCGCAGACCAGCGCGCCGGGCGGGCGGCCCGCCAGGGACCCGGGCGGGTGGTCCGGTGCTACGACCAGAAGACCTACGGCGCCGCGCCGGCCCACCGCACCCCGGAGATCGCGGCGGCAGACCTGACGGGTGCCGCCCTGATCCTGGCGTGCTGGGGTTCCCCCGGCGGCCGCGGGCTGGCCCTGCCGGACGCACCGCCGCGGGCTGCCATGGACGAGGCCGTCGAGGTGCTGCGGGAACTCGGCGCAGTGGGACCGGACGGCCACGCCACCGGGCTGGGCAAGATCCTGGCCAGGATCCCCGCCGACCCTCGTCTGGCACGTGCCCTGCTCGACGGCGCCGCCGCCGTGGGCCACCGTACGGCGGCGGAGGCCGTCGCCGTCGTTTCCGGGGACCAGCGTGCCCCGGGCGCGGACCTCCACCGCCTCCTGGCCATGCTGCGGACCGGCAGCGACCCGGTGGCGCGGCGGTGGGCTGAGGACGTCCGGCGGATGGAGGCAATCGCACGGCAGGAGACGGCCGACGTCGTGCCCCCATCACTGCCCGCACCCGCAACCGCTGCGGAGGCCGTCGGTTTCGTCGTCGCCCTCGCGTTCCCGGACCGTGTGGCGCACCGCGTCCCCGGCACGGGGCCGGAGCGCTACCTGCTGACGTCCGGGACGAGGGCTGGGCTGCCGCCCGGCAGCCCCCTGACCGGGCATGAGTGGCTGGCCGTCGCCGAGGTGTCCCGCGCTGACGGGCGCGACGCGGCGGGGACCGGCGCCGTCATCCGCTCCGCGGCGCCGCTCACGGCCGATACCGCCGAGGCCGCCGCCCTGCACCTCCTCAGCGAAAACGTGGAGGCACAGTTCAGCCAGGGCAAGGTCACTGCCCGGCGGGAACGCCGGCTGGGTGCGATTGTGCTTTCCTCCACGCCGGTGCGGCCGTCAGCGGAGGAGGGGCGCACAGCGGTTGCCCGCGCCCTGGAGCATGAGGGCCTCGGCACCATCGGATGGTCGACGGCGGCTGACGCCCTGCGCCGACGCCTCGCCCTGCTGCACCGGGAACTGGGCGCCCCCTGGCCGGACGTCTCCGAGCAGGCTTTGCTGGCCGGGCTGGACACCTGGCTCCGGCCCGAGCTGGAGGCCCTGGCCGGCGGAGCCTCGACGAACCGGATCGACCTGGCCGATCCGCTGCGGCGCCTGCTGCCCTGGCCCGACGCCGCCCGGCTGGCCGAACTGGCGCCTGAGACGCTCGAAGTGCCCAGCGGTTCGCGGGTGAAAATCGACTACCCGGAGGTGGGCGACGACGGCGGCCGGCCGGTGGTGGCGGTCAAGCTCCAGGAATGCTTCGGCTGGGATCAGACGCCGCGGCTGGCTGGCGGGAGGGTTCCGGTGCTGTTCCACCTGCTGTCGCCGGCCAGGCGCCCGTTGGCTGTGACGGATGACCTGGTCTCCTTCTGGTCCGGGCCCTACGCCCAGGTCCGGTCGGAGATGCGGGGCCGCTATCCGAAGCATCCCTGGCCGGAGGACCCGTGGACAGCGCCGGCGACGGCAAGGACCAAAGGCAGGAGCTGACGGCGGCCAGCGGCGGGGCAAGCCGCCCCGGGAGATTCGCCGGGACGTTCGCCGGAACGGCCATTGTGGGGGCCCCGGGCCGGGCATACGCTGGGATAAACAAGCGGTGGCTTCCGCCGCTTTGAAAGGGCGCTGAATGGACGCCAATTCCATCACGGACACTTTCCACCGGCCCCTGCGGGACCTGCGGATCTCCGTCACGGACCGGTGCAATTTCCGTTGCGTCTACTGCATGCCCAGGGAAATTTTCGGCAGGGACTATGTTTTTATGCCCAGGGAACAGTTGCTGACGTTTGAGGAAATCACCCGGCTGGCGTCGATCGCCGTCGCACACGGGGTGCTGAAGATCCGGTTGACCGGCGGGGAGCCCCTGTTGCGGAAGGACATTGAAGGGCTGGTCCGGATGCTGGCCCGGCTGCGGACCCCCGACGGGCGGGTGCCGGACCTGGCCATGACGACCAACGGCACGGTTCTGGCCCAGAAGGCGCAGTTCCTCAAGGACGCCGGCCTGAAACGGGTGACGGTGTCCCTGGACTCCGTCCGGGAGGAGACGTTCCAGGCCATGAACGACGTCGGCTATCCCGTGGCGAAGGTTCTGCACGCGGTGGAGGTCGCCCAGGCGGCAGGACTTGGCCCGGTGAAAATCAACATGGTGGTGAAGCGGGGGAAGAATGACCAGGACATCGTTGCGATGGCCAGCCACTTCAAGGGGACCGGGCTCATCCTCCGGTTCATTGAGTACATGGACGTGGGCGCCTCCAACGGCTGGAAAATGGATGAGGTGGTGCCCTCCGACGAGGTCCTGGCCCGCATCGGCGCGGTCTTCCCGCTGGAGCCCGCGGCGCCGAACTATCCCGGTGAGACGTCGGAGCGATGGCGTTACCGGGACGGCAGCGGCGAGATCGGCGTCATCTCCAGTGTGACGCAGGCCTTTTGCCGCGGCTGTACGCGTGCCCGGCTCTCCGCCGACGGCAAGCTGTTCACCTGCCTGTTTGCCACCGCCGGCACCGACCTGCGGGCACTCCTGCGCGCAGGAGCCTCCGACGCCGAGCTGTCCGGGGCGCTGTCGGCGCTGTGGGGCGGCCGTGCGGACCGTTACTCGGCGCTGCGCAGCGCGGACACCCCCGAAGGCACTGTCACTCGCGAAGGCACTGTCACCCCCGAAGCTACTGTGGCGGCCCACAAGATTGAGATGTCGTACATCGGCGGATAACGCCCCGATAGATTCCGGATACAACCCGGAAACGTGGTGTCGTAGCCACGAAACATTGCGCAGCTACGCTGATGCGTGTTGGGACACCGTGGTCTCAGCGACGTATGAAAGGACACAACTATGTTGCTATGGAGCAGCCTGACGCTCTTTCTCGATTCCCGCCGGAACGACGACGATTCCTCTTCCGGTGGCGGCAAGGCCAGCAGTGATTTCCCCCGCGGCCAACTGACGTCCACCGCCTGGGAAGGATGGTGGCACGACGACGTCGCGTCCTGACGCCGGCGGAAGCCGGCAGGGCTGACCGGAGATCCTCCTCGCCGGCCGGCAATATCTCGCTGCTCGCGTCCCGGGCCGCACGCTCTCCGCCCTCTTGCTCAAACGCCGTCCCAGGGTGTCGAATCTCTAACAAGGGTCGGCTGCGGACCGACGACTACGACGCCAGGAGACGGTCATGTCGGTGAAAGGCACAAATGGCCGGGGCAAGAGCCCCGGCCGCGGCAGTTCGGATCTCCGGCGTGCCGATGCGTCGGCGGGGGCGCCGGCCGATGCGCCGGAGAAGGTCCGCAACGTGGCACTCGTGGGCCACTCGGGCGCTGGAAAGACCATGCTCGTCGAGTCCCTGCTGGCAGCCACCGGCGTCATATCCCGGATGGGCTCGATCGAGGACGGCAACACGGTCAGCGATGCGGAGCCCTCTGAAATCCACCAGCAGCGCTCGGTTGTGCTCTCAGTGGCGCCACTGGTGTTCGACGGCGTCAAGGTGAACCTGCTCGACACGCCCGGGTACGGCGATTTCACCGGGGAGCTGCGAGCCGGACTGCGCGCCGCCGATGCTGCGCTCTTCGTGGTGTCGGCCTCGGACGGAATCGATGCGGCGACCACGGCGCTGTGGGCCGAGTGCGACCAGGTCGGAATGCCGCGGGCAGTGGTCATCAGCCGGCTAGACCATCCGCGGGCAAATTTCGAAGCGACCGTCGCCGCCTGCCAGCGTGCCTTCGGCGACTCGGTGGTCCCGGCGTACCTTCCCCTGGGCACAGGGACCACGGGCACCGGACTGCTGGGAATGCTCTCCGGCACCGTTTCGGAGTACACCGCCGGCGAACCGGTCCCGGCCGTGAGGGACGCCACCGCTGAGGAGCTGGCCGCGTCGGAGACCGCCCGCGGCGCGCTGATAGAGGGGATCATCTCGGAGAGCGAGGACGAGTCGCTGATGGACCGCTATCTCGGCGGCGAGCAGATCGACGTCGACGTCCTGGTGGGCGACCTCGAGACCGCCGTTGCCCGGGGGTCCTTCTTTCCCGTACTCGCCACGTCGGCGGAGACGGGACTGGGCATAACGGAACTCCTGGAGACGCTGACCCGTGCGTTCCCGTCGCCGGCAGAGCGTGACCTGCCCGCGGTGACGGATCTCGCCGGCATTCCCGCCGGGCCGCTGGCGTGTGATCCTGCCGGGCCGCTGGCCGGCGAGGTGGTGCGCACCACCATCGACCCCTTCCTGGGGCGGGTCTGCCTGGTGCGCGTGTTCTCCGGCACGCTGCGGGAGGACTCGGCGGTGCACGTCGGGGGACGCGGGTTGTCAGAGCGGGGCCACGAGGACCATGACAGCGACGAACGCCTCACGCACCTGTACTCGCCGGCCGGAGCCAGCCTGAAGCCCGTGCCCTACTGCGTGGCCGGAGATATCTGCGCCATCGCAAAGTTGGCGAACGCCGAGACGGGCGACACCGTCTCAGCCAAGGACCATCCGCTGCTGGTGAAGTCGTGGAACATGCCTGAGCCGCTGATGCCTGTCGCCGTTGAAGCGGCCACGCGCAGTGACGAAGACGCTCTCGCCAAGAGCCTCGGGAAGGTTGCCGCCGGCGATCCGACCCTGAGGGTGGAACGCAATTCCGAGACCCACCAGCTGATCCTGTGGTGCATGGGGGAAGCCCACGGCGAGGTGGTGCTTGACCGGCTGCGCGACCAGGGCGTGAAATTGCAGACCGTCCCGGTGGTGACGCCCCTGCGCGAAACGTTCGTCGCACGCGCGGCCGGCCATGGACGCCATGTCAAGCAATCCGGCGGTCATGGGCAGTACGCGATTTGCGACATCGAAGTGGAGCCCCTTGAGCGCGGCGCAGGGTTTGAGTTTGTCGACAAGACCGTGGGCGGGGTGGTTCCCGGGCAATATATACCGTCCGTTGAGAAGGGCGTCCGTGCCCAGATGCAGCGAGGCGTGTCGGCCGGTTTCCCGGTGGTCGACATCAGGGTGACGCTCATCGGGGGCAAGGCACACAGTGTGGACTCGTCGGATGCTGCGTTCCAGTCCGCCGGCGCGCTGGCGCTGCGTGAGGCCGCCGCCGCAGGACGGATCCAGCTGCTCGAGCCTGTCTCGTCGGTGACCATCAGTACCCCCGACGAGTTCGTCGGGCCGGTGATGAGTGATCTGTCCTCCCGCCGCGGGCGGCTGACAGGAACGACGTCGGCAGGCGGGGAACGCACGGAAGTCACCGCAGAGGTGCCGGACGGCGAGCTGCTGCGTTACGCCGTCCAGTTGCGCGCGATCACAGCAGGAACCGGCCGCTTCCGGCGCAGCTACCTGCGGCACGAGCCGGTGCCGGCGAGCGCGACGTCGGCCGCCCCGAACGCGTGATGCCCGGGTCAGCCGTTGGCGCGCATGAAGGCCGCGACAGTGGAAGCCAGCGAGGCGCCGACGTCTTCTGCGCTGCGCTTCTTGCCGGCCACAGCGAAGGAGTGGTCGCCGCCCTCGCACCATTCCAGGATCGCGGCCTGGCCGATGCGGGCAACCACACCCTCGAGTAGCTCGGCCGTCGCGAAGGTGTCCCGCGTGCCCTGCAGGAACAGCATGGGCAGTTCCAGGCCGTAGAGGTGCTCATCGCGCAGTTTCTCCGGTTTGCCCGGCGGATGCAGCGGGTAACCGAGATACACGAGCCCCGTGGCCCGCATCCCGTCGGCCACAGCCATCGAGGCCATGCGGCCGCCGAAGGACTTGCCCGCCGCCCACACCGGCCCCCCGTTGGATGCGGCCGCCCTGGCCGCATCCATGGCCGCCCGCCATGCGGCGATGGCCACCGGCGGACGGTCGGGGAACTTCCTGCCTGCCTCACGGTAGGGGAAGTTGAAGCGCAAGGTGGCGACGCCGTCGTCGTTCAGGGCGCGCGTGAAGCCCTGCAGGAACGGATGTTCCATGCCCGCCCCAGCACCGTGGGCCACCACAAGCGTTGAGAAGGGGTTCTCGGGCCGGGCATAAACGCCGGAAACCTGGACGTCGCCCACAGTGAGGGTGAGGGGGGATTCAGCAACAGGCATGAGTCCATCATGCCGGATCGCCGCCGAAACACGCCTGCTCAGCCGGCCGGCACCACCCTGAGCCAGACGTAATCCTGCGGGCGAAGTACAAATCCCTGATCGATGCGGACAGGAGCGTCCGCAAGGACGTCCACTGCCTCAGCCTCAAAGCCGGACAGGGTTTCCGCCGAAATCACCTGCGGCTGGTCACTGAAGTTGGCCAGGGCAAGGATCCGCGTCCCTTCGCCCGGCCGCTGGTAGCCCAGCACCCCCGGGTTGTTGGTGGCGAAGGGAATGAGACGGGTCCCTGCCAATTCAGGGGCGCTGCCGCGGACGGCTATCATCCGCCGCAGCCCGGCAAAGATGGCACCTTCGGGAGTGGACGGTTCGGTGCGGTGCGCGTAGCGCTCGGCGGGAAACTGCGGCCGGTGCACCCAGCGGCTATCCGCTTCGTGGCCGTCCTCGAGCGCATACTGGTCGTCATTGAGTTGGCCCACCTCGTCACCGAGATACAGCAGGGGGATGCCGCCGGTGCTGAACGCGACCGAATGGGCGAGCAGGATCCTGCGGATCGCTTCGGCCGAACCGTCCTCCAGCCCGCACAGGGAGGCCGTGGTCCCGGAGATGCGGCAGTCACCCGTGCGCGGGTTGTCCTGGAAGGGCACACCCCGGGCGAAGCTGCCCGGGAATCGGTTGACGTAGAACGAATTCAGGAAGCGTCGGTGGTCGAAGCCGTTGATGCCCAGCTCGGCCGCATCCTCATCGGCAAACGTCCAGCCGATATCGTCGTGGCTGCGGACGTAATTAACCCAGGAGGTTCCGGGCGGCATGTTGTGCCGGCGCTCCAGCGCCTGCGCCAACAGGGAAACGTCGCGGGTGGCCAGCGCCTCCCAGATGAGCGCCATTTGCAGGGGGTTATAGGAGAGCTGGCACTCGGCCGCATCGATGTACAGCGCCACCTCGTCCGGGTGCACGATGGCCTCGGACTTGAAGAGCAGTGACGGGGCGGCGATCCGGCAGACGGCGTTGAAGGCCTGCAACAGCGTGTGGGCCTCCGGCAGGTTCTCGCACGGAGTTCCGAGCTGCTTCCAGACGAACGCCACGGCATCCATCCGCAGGATATCCACGCCCTGATTGGCCAGAAAGAGCATCTCCGCGGCCATGGCCCGGAAGACTTCCGGGTTGGAGTAGTTCAGATCCCACTGGAAGCTGTGGAACGTCGCCCACACCCACCGGCCGTCAGGCAGCTGCACGAAAGAGCCTTGATGGTCTTCCGGGAAGATCTCCCGCACGTGCTGCTCGAAGGCGTCAGGCATGGTCCGTTCGGGGAACATCCAGTAGTAGCCGCTGTAGTGCGGATCGCCTTGGGCTGCCTTGCGGGCCCATTCGTGCTCATTGGAGGTGTGGTTGAAAATGAAGTCGACCACCAGGCTGATGCCGTTCGCGCGGAGATGGGCGGCCAGGTCGCGCAGCTGGTCCATGGTGCCGAGCCTGGGGTTGACCTCCCGGTAGCTGGACACGGCGTATCCGCCGTCGGACAGCGGTTCGGGCGCCAGGAACAGCGGCATCAGGTGCAGGTATGTCAGGCCGAGTTCCTTGAAATAGGGGATCCGTGCGCGGACGCCGTCAAGGTCGGCGGCGTACCGGTCCACATAGCAGACGCCGCCAAGCATGCGGTTGGACTGGAACCAGTCGCTGCTGCCCTCCCGCTCGGTGTCGAGGACCTTCAGGTCTGCCGGCCTTGCCTTCCATGAGCGGGCAGTCTCGATGACCAGGGAAGTCAGCTGGTCCTGAAAGTCCGGCCGTGAGCCGTAGAGCGAGTGGAACAGCCTGGACAGATCTGGGAAATGGCGGTCGAAGCGCCGCTCGAAGTCCGCCCAGTCCGGGTCGCCGGGCCGGATTCCGGCTTGCCCGGCGACGACGCTCAGCATATGCCGGCCCGATATCTGGTCCAGACTCGCGGATTCAACCATAGAGAGGTCCCCTTCGACTATTCCCGGCCCCGACGGCGCCCCAATCAGTTCACATCCTTACAGATGCGCCCGCGGCTGCCCAGAGAGGAGGCACGTGTTTCTTCCCTGGGCCCGCCAAGGTGCTGACGCCGCGGGTCACGCGGGGTAGGTTGTCCCCATGGCCAGCGAACAGACCATCCTTACCGTTGACGGACCGAACGGGTCCCGGGACATGCGGATCTCGAGTCCCAGCAGAGTCCTGTGGCCGGAGTTGGGACTGACGAAACTCGACCTCGCCCGCTACATCGTGGACGTCGGGGAGGCCTTCATCGCGGCAAACGGTGACCGGCCGGTGTCACTCCAGCGGTTTTCGGAGAACGTCGACGGCGAGCAGTTCTTCTCCAAGAATCCTCCCAAGGGGACCCCGGACTTCATCCGGTCCGTCAAGGTGATCTATCCGAGCGCGCGCTCGCATCCCCAGCTGGTACTGGACGAACCCGCGGCCGCGGTGTGGGCGGTGCAGATGAACACCGTCGTCTTCCACCCGTGGCCGTCCCGTGCGGAAAACTCGGACAACCCGGACCAGCTGCGCATCGACCTTGACCCCCAGCCCGGCACCGACTTTGACGATGCCGTCCCCGCCGCCCTGGCGCTGAGGGACGTGCTGTCGGAGGTGGGCCTGACCGCCTTCATCAAGACGTCGGGCAACCGCGGCCTGCATGTCTATGCCCCCATCGAGCCGACTCGCGAATTCCAGGACGTGCGCCACGCCGTCATTGCTGCGGCAAGGGAGCTCGAGCGGCGGATGCCGGAGAAGGTCACCACGAACTGGTGGAAGGAAGAGCGCGGCGAACGGGTCTTCCTGGACTTCAACCAGGCCAACCGCGACCGCACCATCGCCGGGGCGTACAGTCCCCGCGCGCTCCCGCACGCCCCTGTTTCCTGTCCGATCACCTGGGACGAACTGGAGAGCGTCAATCCCAAGGACTTCACTATCCTCACGGTGCCGGAACGGCTGAAAACCGTGGGGGATCCCTGGGCGGACATGAACGCGAAGCCCGGGACCCTCGACGACCTGCTGGCGTGGTGGGATCGGGACCTTAAGAACGGACTGGGCGAGCTGCCCTTTCCGCCGGACTACCCGAAGATGCCCGGCGAGCCGCCGCGCGTCCAGCCGAGCCGGGCCAAGAAGCCGGAGTAAGCCCACAAGCCGCATGGGCGGCAGCGGGCGCCGGCGCGCACCGTCCGCGCGGTCAGGCGATCGGGTGTCCTACTCGAAGCGCGAGGGATCGCCGGTTCCCCGGCGCACCACCTCGGCCACGCCGCTCGAGAAGTCGACGACGGTGGTCGGCTCCGCGCCGCAGTCGCCGGAGTCGACCACGGCGTCCACCACGTGATCGAGCCGCTCCTTGATTTCCCAGCCCTGCGTCAGCGGATCCTCCTCGTCCGGCAGCAGCAGCGTGCTGGACAGCAGCGGTTCCCCCAGCTCGGCCAGGAGGGCCTGCACAAAGTTGTGGTCCGGAATGCGCACGCCCACGGTCTTTTTCTTCGGGTGCAGCAACCTGCGGGGCACCTCCTTCGTGGCGGGCAGGATAAAGGTGTAGCTGCCCGGCGTGACAGATTTGATGCTGCGGAACACGTCATTGCCGATGTTCACGAACTGACCCAGCTGTGCGAAGTCCCGGCAGACCAGCGTGAAGTGGTGCTTGCTGTCGAGCTGGCGGATGGTGCGGATCCTGTCCAGCGCCTCTTTGTTGCCCAGCTGCGCCCCGAGGGCGTAGCACGAGTCTGTGGGATAGGCGATCAGGCCGCCCGAATGAAGGAGATCCACGATCTGGGAAATTGCGCGCGGCTGTGGGTCCTCGGGGTGAACATCAAAGTATCTCGCCATGCCAAGAGCCTACGGCCCGCACGAGGTTCACGCACTCATCCCATCTGCGCCCAGGAATCAGCCGCTGGCGCACGCCTATTGATCCCGCCCGCACGGGCGCTTCAACGACGCCGGCCAAGTGAAAGAATGGCGGCATGGCACGGGAACGGATTGTCATTGGCCTGGCCGGCAGCGATGAGGGGGAGACCCTGATCCGCCGCGCCGCCAGGATCCTCGACGGAGCACAGGGCGGAGAGCTGCTTGCTGTGCACATCCGCTCTTCCGACGACGTCACGGGCGAGTCGCCCCGGGCCCTTGAATCCCAGCGCCGGATGGCGATTGAGCTCGGTGGCAGCTACCACACGGTCGCCGCATCCGACCCCGCCCGGGCCCTCCTCGATTTCGCCGCCAACGCCGGCGCCACCCGGGTGGTCATCGGGCAGTCGCGCCGCCGGCGGATGGCAGGGTTCCTGCGGGGTGCCAGCGTGGATACGCGGGTGGTGCGTGGCGCCGGCGACATCGACGTCCAGGTCGTTTCCCGCCCCCTCGCTGGACGTCCCGGCAACCGTGCACGGCAATGGGAGCTCGGCCGCGTGCGGGTCGGCATCGGATTTGGGCTGGCGGCCACTGTTCCGGTTGTTGTGCAGTCGCTGCTCGCCATGGCTGACCACAGTGTGGCTACCGCCGCGCTGCTTCAGCTGGCGGGCGCCGTGGCGGTCGCGCTGGTCGGCGGGCTGTGGCCCGCCGTCGCCGGAGCGCTCTGGAGCAGCCTGCTGGTCAATTATTTCTCCACGCCGCCGCTGGGCGACCTCGCCATCAGCGACCCCCAGGACCTGCTGTCCCTGGGCGTGTTCGTCGGAGTATCCGTGGCGGTGGCAGGCGTGGTGGACAGGTCGGCCCGGCGCTCCAAGGAGGCTGCGCGGGCCCGTGCAGAGGCGACAACGCTCGGCGATCTCGCCCTTGGCGCCTCCCGTTCGGAGGACACCGTCAACGGCCTGCTGACGCAGGCACTGGATGTGTTTGGTGCCAGAGGTGCCGGAGTGTTCGCCGTCGACGGTGGAGCAACCGGTGCCACAGGAGTCCCGGACGCCGCCGGCCACGCCCCGCCGCCGGGGGACGCCGGGGGTGACAAGCTGCGGCTGCTCGCGAGCGCCGGCGAGTTGACGGAACGGGAGCGCGGCGGCGCCGATTTCGCCGGCAACACGGTGGAAAAGCTCGACGGCGGAACCTGGCTCGTGCTGTTCGGCCGGACCGTGCCGGCCGCCGAAAGCCGGCTGCTGGGTGCGTTCGCGGTCCACGTGATGGCCCAGCTTGAACGCCAGCAACTGGCAGCCAGCCGCCTCGAGGTTGTGCGGCTGGCCGAAGGGAACACCATGCGCACAGCGATTCTGCGGGCTGTGTCCCATGACCTCCGGACGCCGCTGGCCGGGATTAAGCTCGCGGTGGGCGGCCTCCTCCAAACGGCAGTGACGTACAGCCCGGGGGAGGAAAAGGAACTGTTGGAAACCATCGATGAATGCACGGACCGGCTCGATGTCCTGGTGGGAAACCTCCTGGACATGTCAAGGATCACGGCCGACTCGGTACGGCCGCTGCTCAGGCCCGTCCGGTGGTCCGAAGTGGTTCCTCCGGCCCTCCGGGGACTTCCCGACGGCGCAGTGCGGGTGGAACTTGCGGCCAACATGCCGGCTGTTGATGCTGATCCGGGATTGCTGGAACGCGTCATCGCCAACATTGCCGAGAACGCAGTCAAGTACGCGCCCGGTTCGGACGTCGTTGTCAGCGGGGTGCCAGGAGGCCTGAGCCTGTCCGACCTTGAAGGACGTCCCGCGGGCGAGCTCCGAATCATCGATCACGGAAGCGGCGTGCCTGCCCGGAATGTGGTGGATATGTTCAGGCCGTTCCAGCGGCTGGATGACGTGCCGCAGACCACCGGCGTGGGCCTTGGCCTCGCCGTTGCCAAGGGATTCGTTACCGCGATGGGAGGCGAACTTTCTGCCACCGAAACCCCCGGCGGGGGCCTGACCATGGTTCTCCGGCTTCCCCTGTCTGCCGGCCCCGTGGGCGGGACCGGCGGGGCCGGGTTCCCGGATTCGGCGGCCGGCAGCGGCGCGGACTACCCCAGGGAGGCGGCCCTGTGACCGGAGTACTGGTGGTGGACGATGACCAGCATCTGCTGAAGGCCCTTCGGATAACCCTGCAAGCCCACGGGTACAGCGTGGACACTGCTGCCGACGGCAGGTCGGCCTTGCTGGCGGCGTCACAGCACCCGCCGGCCCTCGTGGTCCTGGATCTCGGTCTGCCGGACATGGACGGAGCTGAGGTGCTCCGGGAGCTCCGCCGCTGGAGCGCCGCGCCTGTCCTGGTGCTCTCGGCGCGGCACGGTTCCGCCGACAAAGTGGAAGCCCTCGACGCGGGGGCAGATGACTACATCACCAAGCCGTTCGGCCTTGAGGAACTCCTGGCCCGGCTGCGCGCCCTGCGGCGACGGGCTCCCGGGCCGGAGGCCGAACCCAAGGTGACGACGGCCGAGTTCACCGTGGACCTGGGGCAGCGGCTCGTCACACGGAACGGACAGCCCGTGCGGCTCACTCCGACCGAATGGAGCATCCTTGAACTGCTTGTCCGCAACCCGGGGAAGCTCATTACGCAGCAGCAGATCCTGGCGACAGTCTGGGGACCTGCCTACGAGAAGGAAGCCAACTACCTGCGGGTGTACATCGCGCAGCTCCGGCGCAAGCTCGAGGTAGACACCGGTAACCCGCGGCATCTGCTGACCGAAGCGGGCATCGGCTACCGGTTCCGGCCCTGAGCCCAGCGAAGCCCTATGAAGCGCAGCCGGATTGGGGCAACATGTGTAGTGCGGTCCGCCACAGACGTGGCACCTCACCAGTTCAGCCCTTAAGGAATCCTGTGCCCACTGTGCTCAACCCGTACCTTGGCTTCCGCGACAACGCCCGCGACGCGATGACCTTCTACCAGTCTGTCTTCGGCGGAGATCTGGTTCTCAGCTCGTTCGGGGATTTCCAGGCCAGCCAGGACCCCTCCGAAGCGGACAAGATCATGCACGGAATGCTGACCACGGACACCGGTATGGTCCTCATGGGCGCCGATACGCCCAACTCCATGGACTACACGCCGGGGAACACCATCTCGGTCTCTCTCAGTGGCGACGACGACGCTGAGCTGCGCGGCTACTGGGACAAGCTGTCGGTCGACGGCGGCTCCGTCACAGTGCCGCTTGAACAGGCGCCGTGGGGTGACACCTTCGGCATGTGTACCGACAGGTTCGGCGTTGCGTGGCTGGTGAACATCGCCGGTTCGCAGGCAGCGCCTGCTTCTTAACAGCGCAGCGGCGCAACGTTACGGCGGCGCAACCGGCACCTGAAGGATCTCTGCAGTCGACCATTTCACCAGTCGATCACTTCACCACGGCCGGTTGCCCGCCGTTCCCTTGAGGTACGGGCGGCCCGGTGCAACGATGGATGCGTGCAGCCTATCCTTGATTTCCTTGCCCACTACTGGTGGCTCGTTTTTCCACTGAGCGGGCTGGTCGGTGGTTGGACCCGATCATGGTCCAAAGCGAGCGAGCGCAGGCACCAGCGCAGGATCGAGCTCTACCGGCTCAGGAACCAGGCAGTGACCGCAGAACGAGCCAGCGAGTCCGAAGTGGCGGCACTGCTGGCCGCACATGATGACGTGAACAGCAGGTGGCTCGACTATGAGCTTGATGTCGGAAAGCTTATCGACTATCCGGTCATGACGGATGTCCGGGAGCCCCTGACTGTCGCGTTCCTGAGGGCAAAGCGGGAAGCGGACGGACTGCGTCCTGCCGGTCCGGGGGATGTGGAGAGCAGGTCGCGCCTCGATGAGTACCGGGCGGCCGTGCGCGGATACGAAGTCGCCTTTGACGTCGCCGAGCGGGAGGCACGGAGAATCAAGGACAGCAACTTTTCCGGGCCAGAGCGCCAGCGTCTGGCCACCGCCCGGAAGTTGCTGCGGATCGCTGAGGATAAGGCCGCTACGCCCGCCGAGCGACAGACCGCCTATAAGCGGGCGCGGCGGGAGCTGGACGGTCTGATCGCCCTGCCGGACGCCACCCGGGCGGCGCTGGAAGCCAAGATCGCGGGGATGCTGGACGCCGCCTCCTGAAACCATCGCGGGCGGTCAGGCGGGAGCGCTCAGGCGGGGGCGGTCAGGCGGGAGCGCTCAGCGGGGAGGGCTCCAGGCCCACTCGCGGATCTCCGGAAGATCCTCAAAGTGCTCACGAATATACTCGGCGTGGGCTGCCAGCTGCCGGTTGCAATGATCGGCCAGGTCCTCCGCTCCCGGGAGCTCCCGGGGCAGCCGCCGCAGTGCTTCCAGCGCCAGGTGGTAACGGCTCATTCTGTTGACCACCACCATGTCGAAAGGTGTGGTGGTGGTTCCCTGCTGGCTGTAGCCCCGGACGTGGAACCGTTCCGGGTTGGGACGCCCATGCAGCAGCTGGTGGAACGAGCGGGCGTAACCGTGCCAGGCGACAACGACATCGCACTTGTCGGTAAACAGGCGGCTGAACGCAGTGTCGTCGAGGCCATGCGGGTGGGTGTCCCGGGGCGGCAGCACCATGGCGTCCATGACGTTGACCACGCGGATCCGGGCCTGGGGCACGTGACGCTGAAGCAGCCAGGCCGCGGCCAGCGCCTCCTCCGTGGGGATGTCCCCGGCGCAGGCCAGGACAAGGTCAGGATCGGCGGTGGTCGCCGGCTCCTCGTTGCCGGCCCAGTCCCACCGCGATGCACCGGCCGCGGCGTGGGCCCGCGCTTCCGCCAGGGTGAGGTACTGCGGATGGGATTGCTTGTCCACGACGACGAGGTTGACGTAGTCCGTGCTCAGCAGTGCGTGCTCCGCGGCCACGAGCAGCGTGTTGGTGTCCGGCGGCAGATAGATCCTCGTCACCTCGCCCGAGAGTGAAAGCACGGTATCGATCAGGCCCGGGCCCTGGTGGCTGAAGCCGTTGTGGTCATTGCGCCAGCACGTTGAGGTCAGCAGGATGTTGAGGCTGGGAACGGGGGAGCGCCATTCGAGGTCACGCGCATGCTGCAGCCACTTGGCATGCTGGACGGCCATCGAGGCGCTGACCATGGCGAACGCCTCATAGCTGGCGAAGAACCCGTGCCGGCCGGTCAGGGCGTAGCCTTCCAGCCAGCCCTGGCAGAGATGCTCAGACAGCACCTCCATCACCCGTCCGTCAGCGGAGACATGATCCGCCGGAGCATCCCCGGCCTTCGGCGGAACCAGGAGGCACCTGTCGGTCGCCGCGAACACGTCGCCCAGGCGGTTGCTGTTGGTCTCGTCAGGGCAGAAGAGCCGGAACCGGGGCATATCTTCTGTGGCGCGGTAGAGATCGCGGAACAGTTCCCCGAGCGGTTTGGTGGTCTCACTGCTGGTGGAGCCGGGCCGGCCCGGCTCCACCGCGTACTGCGCCAGATCCGGGATGACGAGCGGCAGCGACGGCTGGCCGTTGGCCCACGGCGCAGATCCCATCCTCAGCCTGCCTTTGGGCGCGAGCGCGGCCAGCTCAGGAACGAGCCTCCCCTCGGCGTCGAACAGCTCTTCGGGTCTGTAGGAACGCATCCACTGTTCGAGCAGCGCGAGGTGTTCCGGATTGTCCTTGACGCCGGACAGCGGAACCTGGTGGGAACGGAAGGTTCCCTCCACCGGGCTGCCATCCACCGATTCCGGACCCGTCCAGCCCTTGGGTGTCCGCAGGATGATCGCGGGCCAGCGGGCCGCGGCTGTGACACCGTTGCTGCGGGCGTCCGCCTGGACTTCGCGGATGGTGGCATAGGCACCGTCCAGCGCGGCCGCCATGGCCCGGTGGACGGCGTCGGGCTCGTCGCCCGCAACGGTGACCGGATCCCAGCCGTTCGCCCGCAGGAGCGCCTCCACCTCCTCGTCGGAGCGGCGCCCCAGCACCGTGGGCCCCGAAATCTTGTGCCCATTGAGGTGGAGGATCGGCAGGACAGCGCCGTCCCTGGCGGGATTGAGGAAAAACGGAGCCACCCAGGAAGCGGCCAGCGGTCCAGTCTCGGCCTCGCCGTCGCCGATCACGCAGGCGGCAATCAAGTCCGGGTTGTCCATGACCGCCCCGGTGCCGTGCATGAGCGAGTACCCCAGCTCACCGCCTTCGTGGATGGATCCCGGCGTGGCGGGCCCGACGTGGCTGCCGACCCCTCCTGGCGTCGAGAACTGCCGTGCCAGCCGCCTCAGGCCGGCAAGGTCCTGGCTGATGTCCGGATAAATCTCGGAGTAGGTGCCTTCCAAATACACGTTCGCCACCACCGATGGGCCGCCGTGTCCCGGGCCGGCGATGAAAAGGACGTTCGCGGCCGTCCTGCTGATCAGCCGGTTGAGGTGGACGTAGACCAGGGACAGCCCCGGTCCTGTGCCCCAGTGCCCGAGAAGCCTCGGTTTGATGTGGAGGGATTCCAGCGGTTCACGGAGCAGCGGATTCTCCTGGAGGTAGATCTGCGCCACCGTGAGGTAGTTGGCGGCATTCCAGTACCGGTGCAGCAGCTCAAGATCTTCAGCCGATAGTGCTTCGGCTGCGTCGGTGTTGTCCGTGCCCATGCCCCGTGCCTCTCGTCGGATCTGCTCCAGCGTTGACGGCCACAGTCTAACCCCGGAGTTGGCGGCCCAATCCGCGGCAAGGTGGGGTCGACGTCAAGAAGGTGAGATCAGATCCAGTTCGGTGCTGCCGGCACCTCGGGTAGGACTGTTCCGTTCTGTTCGGCGGTGACACCGGAGATGCCGCGGCCGGTGGCCCAGCGGACCACGTCTGCGAGCGTGCCCGAGATCACCAGCGGCGCGTCCGCCCCGGTGTCGCCGAACGTGAGCTCGGTCCCCGTCACCTTGATGAGGAGCCCTGTATCGGTGCCGCGGGTGTGCCAGGCGCCGGCGATGTCCTTCAGCAGCCGACTGAGTACCGGTGCGGGGATGTCGGTGAAGGTGGCGCCGTTGTTCAGGTCGACGGCGTGGACCCAGACTTCGCGGGTGCGCATCCACACTGTCTCCTCGGCGGGGACGGTCCGGCCCTGGACGGTCTTGACCTTGTGGTGCCAGGCGTCCTCGGGCAGGTCGCGCCACTCGACGTTCAGGTGCACGGCGGAATGGTCGAAGAGGTTCCGCAGCGCGATGGGGCTGAGCGTGGCACCGAAGTCGATTTCGTGGTCCCGCACCGACGTGGAGGCGTACATGGGTGTCTCCACGCCGGTGCCCGCCCACTCGACCAGCCGCGCGATGGCCCGCGCGTTGTAGCCGATGTGCGCCGTGACGTGGCGTCGGGTCCAGCCGGGCAGCAGCGAATCACCGTCGAGGTCCTGGTCGGAGAGTTCGTTGAGTTTGCGGGCGAAGAACGCCGTGCCCCGACGCGCCTGCAGCAGCCCCTCGAGCAGCTCCGGGTCCGTGGTCTGGTCGGTGCGGGCGGCCATCAGGCTTCCTTGACCACGCGGTTGTTCAGCTGGCCCAGGCCCTTGATGGTGGTCACGAGGACCTGGCCTTCCTGCAGGTACCGCTTGGGGTCCTGGGCGTGGCCCACCCCGCCGGGCGTGCCGGTGGCGATGACGTCGCCGGGGTTCAGCGTGATGATGGTGGAGATGTAGGAGACCAGGAATTCCGGGGTGAAGACGAGGTCGCCGGTGGGGGTCTGCTGCTGGATCTCGCCGTCCACTGCGGAGGTCATCAGCGGACCGGCGGAGAACTCATCCTTGGTCACCAGGGCCGGACCGAACGGAGTGCTGTTCTCCCAGGTCTTGCCCTGGAGCCACTGGATGGTGCGGAACTGGTAGTCGCGCATGCTGATGTCATTCAGCACGGAGTAGCCGGCGATGTGCTCTGCGGCGTCCGCTTCGCTGATCCGGCGGCCCTTCTTGCCGATCACGACGGCGAGCTCGGCTTCCCAGTCCACGGTGTCCGATTCCTGCGGGAGGGCCAGGTCATCGTTGGGGCCGATCAGGGATTCCTGGTACTTCGCGAACAGGGTGGGGTACTCCGGGATATCCCGGCCCATTTCCTTGATGTGGTTGCGGTAGTTGTGGCCCACGCAGATGATCTTGCCCGGGGCAGGGACGACGGCGGCGAGGTCGGCGCCGTCGAGCGGGTGCGTTGCGCCGCTGGCCGCCTTTGCCTTCTCTTCCCAGGCGGAGTCGCGGAGGAGTTCCCCGACGTCGGCGAAGCCGTCGATTTCGGTGAGGGTGTCGCCGTCCTGGCGGACGGCCGTGGTTCCAGTTTTATCCCCAATGGAGAGGCGGAGGGTAAGGAGTCTCATTTACTTGCGTCCTTCGGTGTAGGTGCGGTTGAAGTTCAGGCGTTCGAGGATGGGGGCGTCGCTGAAGCGGAACAGGTCAAACTCCGTCTCGGCCTGGAGGGACCATTCCTGCCAGGACGGGACGACGAACAGGTCGCCCTTGGCCAGGGTCCTGGTTTCGCCGTTCAGCACCACGGTGCCGGTGCCCTCGAAGACCTGCCAGACACTGGAGCCGACCTCGCGCAGCGACTCGGTGGTGGCGCCGGCGCGGAGGCGGTGGAATTCGGCCCGGATGGTGGGCATCACGTCCCCGCCGGTGGTGGGGTTGGAGTACCGGATGGCGGCGTGGCCCTGGGACACGGTGGCCGGATGCCCCTCGTCCTCGAGCAGCAGTTGCTCGCGCAAGGCCCGGTCGGTGTGCTCCCAGCGGTACGCGGCGATGGGGGAGTTCGTGGTGTCATCCAGGCCCGAAAGCGGCCGCAGGCCCGGGTGCGCCCAAAGCCGTTCGGACCGGGAAATGTCAGGGGTGGCCTCGTCCGTGACGCGTTCGGTGCCGAATTCGAAGAACCCGGCGTCCGCATAGTGCACGAACGGGATGTCCAGGCCGTCGATCCAGGCCATCGGCTGGTCGGTGTCGTTGTGGTGGCCATGGAAGTTCCAGCCCGGCGTCAGCAGGAAATCCCCGCGGCGCATTGCCACCGGATCGCCGTTGACCACGGTCCAGACGCCTTCGCCCTCCACGACGAACCGGAACGCGTTCTGGGAGTGCCGGTGTTCCGGGGCGGTCTCGTGGGCGCCGAGGTACTGGATTGCCGCCCACAGGGTAGGCGTGGCATACGGCGTACCGGACAGGCCAGGGTTCGCCAGGGCAATGGCGCGGCGCTCACCGCCCCGGCCCACCGGGACCAGGTCCCCGGCGCGGGCGGCCAGCGGGTACAGGTCGCTCCAGCGCCAGACATGCGGCACGGCCTTCGGGGACGGGACCATCGGCATCAGGTCCGCGATCTCGGTCCACAGCGGGATCAGGTTACCGCTTTCGAAGTCGCGGTACAGCTGCTCGAGCTGGACGGTCTCTTCGGCCGTCGGCTCCGGGACGGTCTGCCCGGCGGCAACTGATTTTTGCGTTGCGTTCTCGGCGCTGATGGACACAGGGGCCTCCTCGGTGGGTGCGGATAGCGTTTGGGCGTACATCCGACTGTAGAGACCTACCGATGTGATCCCCACGATATTCTGCCTGCCAGAATTATCTAGGGGGTAACCCGCTGGGAGCGCTTAGCCCGGCTCGGCGGGATTGGCGGCGATGTCTATTTCCAGCTGCCGCCGCGTCTCCAGCATCACAGCCACCAGGCCGGCATCGAACAGCCTGCGGAACCTGGCCACCGGAGTGGCGACGCTGAGGGCGCCTACCACTACGCCCGTCCCGTTGTGGAGGGCCATGCCCAGGGCGCTGATCCCGTCCTCGGTCCCTTCGAAGTTGGCGGCAAAGCCGTTGGTGCGGACGGTCTCCAGTTCCCGCAGGAAGGCCGGATACTCAGCGTCCGGAATACTGTCGCCGCCGATCTCAGCGTTCTGGCTGCGGAACAGCTGGTCGATCATCGCAGGCTCAAGCTCGGCGAGCATCGCCTTGCCGCCCGACGCCTTGCTGGCCGGCAGCACTGTGCCCTGCCGGTCACCCACGCGGAGAACATTGGTACTTTCAACCGTGTCCAGGAACCGGACCTTTGTCCCCACCCGGATCATCAGGTTGACCGTCTCGTTCACCCGGGAGCACAGCAGCTCCATATGGGGACGGGCCAGGTCTCTCAAAAGCCGCGTCCAGCTGACCCCCGCGGGACCCGCCCCCATGGCGGGCCCCGGCACGTAGCGGCGGGATTCATCCTGGACCGCAAAACCGCGGTACACCAGCATGGCTAAGAGCCGGTGGGCAGTGGAGGGCGCAACCCCGAGCTCCTTCGCCGCATCCTTCAGACGGAGGCTCCCGCCGTCGCGCAGCAACTGAAGCAGCTGGAGCGCGTTGTCCACCGCCTCAATGGAGTATGTGGGTTTCTTCTGGAGGGGCAAGTTCTGCACGACAGAATTTTATAGGTTCCCGATGGCGACTGCCACCACAGTGGTGGGATGAATCACATACCTTCCGCTGCGGCGCCGGAGCGGTCCACCAACGGCGCAACCCTGGCGGCCGGGCCCTCGTCCCGGTTCCCCAAACAAACTGCCATGGCAGTTCTTGTTTGCTGGCTCCTGGTCGTCTTCGACGGCTACGACCTCATCGTGTACGGCACTGTGCAGTCGTCGCTCATCAACGACACCGGCTGGGGCCTGACGAAGGCCACAGCCGGCACCGTCGGTTCCATGGCTTTCCTGGGCATGATGATCGGCGCCATATTTGCCGGCCGGATGTCTGACACCTTCGGGCGCCGCCGGACGATCCTGGGATGCGCGATCGTGTTCTCGGCCTTCACCATCCTGTGCGCCTTCGCTCCGAGCGCCCCTGTCTTCGGCGGGCTCCGGCTGCTGGCCGGCATCGGGCTCGGCGGGCTGGTTCCCTCGGCCAACGCGCTGGTGGCGGAACTGGTGCCGGCAAAATGGCGGTCCACCATTGCCACCCTGATGATGTCCGGTGTTCCGATCGGCGGCTCCATTGCAGCGCTGGCGGGCATTCCGCTCATTCCTGCCTTTGGCTGGCCGGTGATGTTCCTCATCGCGGTTCTGGCACTGCTCGTTGTCATTCCGCTGGGATATCGCTACCTGCCCGAGACTCTGGCCCCGGTGCGTGCCGGTGGCCAGGCCACGGAACCTGCCGGCTTTGGTTCCCTGCTCCGCGCCCCTTACCTGGGCATGAGCGTGCTGTTCGCCATTTCCACCCTGGTGACGCTCTTCGCCTGGTACGGCCTGGGCACCTGGCTGCCCAACCTCATGCAGCTTGCGGGCTACAACCTTGGCTCAGCACTGACGTTCGCCCTGGCGCTGAACCTCGGTGCTGTCGCCGGCTCGGTCATCACCGCCTGGGCAGGCACGCGCTTCGGACCCATTCCGACGGCGATAGCGGCGGCCGCCGTCGCCGCCGTCGCCCTGGTGGTCCTGGTGGCGGGGCCTCCCGTCACCGTCGTTTATCTGATGCTGGTTCTTGCAGGCGTCGGAACGCACGGCACCCAGTGCCTGATCATTGCGGCGGTGGCCAGCCACTACCCGGCGCACCTCCGCGGCACCGCGCTGGGCTGGGCACTCGGCGTCGGCCGCATCGGTGCCGTCGCGGCGCCCCAGGTGGGTGGGCTGCTGCTCGCAGCCGGCCTGGGCGTCAATTCGAACTTCCTGGCATTCGCGGGAGCGGCCGCCGTGGCCGCCGTTCTGCTCGGAGCCATCGGAATCAAAATCAATTCAAAAACCCCAACCTCAGTAGGAGCTCACAATGTCTGACCGGAAAACGTCCACCGATGTCCTCGTTATTGGCGGAGGAATGGCCGGCCTGGCCGGAGCCCTGGCGCTGCGCGAGAACGGCGCCGACGTGACGCTCGTTGAACGTGCACCGGAATTCGGCGAGGTCGGAGCCGGCCTTCAGATGGCCCCGAACGCCTCACGGGTTTTGAAGCGGTGGGGCCTTCTGGACAAGGCGCTGGAGATCGGCGTCCAGCCCAAGCACCTTGTTTTCCGCGATGCAGTCACCGGCGAGGAGCTCACCCGCCAGACGCTCGGCGGCGAGTTCGAGGAACGCTACGGCGCGCCGTACGTCGTGATCCACCGCAGCGACCTGCACCGGGTCCTCCTGGAAGCTTGCCAGGATGCCGGCGTCCGGCTGGTCAACGACGTCATGGTGGAAAGCGTGGAGACCGTGAACGGCCGGGGCGTGGCCCACACCGCCGGGGGCACCGACTTCGAAGCCGATGTTGTGATCGGCGCCGACGGCCTCAAGTCCACCCTCCGCCCCGCAATTGCGCAGGACGGCCCCGTCTCGTCGTCCTACGTCGCCTACCGGGGCACTGTGCCGATCACGGAGAACACCCCCAAGGCCGATCTGGAAGACGTCATCGTCTACCTCGGACCGGACTGCCACCTCGTGCAGTACCCGCTGCGCAAGGGCGAACTGCTGAACACCGTGGCCGTCTTCAAGTCGCCGTCGTTCGAGCGCGGCGAGGAGCAGTACGGCGGCGTGGACGAACTCCAGGCCGCCTATGAGGACTGTGTGCCGGCAGTCCAGGAGGCGCTCAAGAACCTGGCCACGGGCATCCGCTGGCCCATGTACGACCGCGACCCGATCGAAAACTGGGTTGCGGGCCGGATGGTCCTGATGGGCGACGCCGCGCACCCGATGCTGCAGTATCTCGCCCAGGGCGCGTGCCAGGCCCTCGAGGACGCCGCTGTGCTGCAGGACGCCAGCCACGGCACGGTGTTCACCGACGACGGCGTGGACCCAGCCGCCTGGGACCAGGCCATCAGCGACTTCAACGCACGGCGTGCCGCCCGGACGGCCCGCGTCCAGCGCACCGCGCGTGTCTGGGGCGAGTCCTGGCACGTTTCGGGACTGGCTCGGACCCTGCGGAACCTGCTCTTCAAGAGCCGCAAAGACGGGGACTTCCAGTACAACGACTGGCTGTACGGCCAGGACAACGACGGCGTTCCCGCCGCCTCGGCCCCGGCCGGCCGGGTCAGGGTGCCCGCCTGAGCCCTCGGGTTCCGACAACGTCAACAGCTTGTCCAGGAAGG